>JAGTQF010000009.1 GCA_018396655.1 Candidatus Bathyarchaeota archaeon | reverse complement strand
GTATGCTCGTCTCAAGCCAATCGTTTACGATTGGGCCGCCGGTGGCTTCATCTATATATGCTCCTGCCCTTGCAAGAATCTCACTTCTGGGTTTTAAGCCGACTGCTAAAATTACCGTGTCGCATTTAATCTCGAATTCTGTGCCCTTTATTGGATTACGCTTCTCATCTACCATTGCGAGCCTGACTGCCTCAACCCTATTTTTGCCCCTAATCTCGGTTACACCGTGGCTTAAGTATAATTGTATGCCAAAGTCCTCTAGGCATTGAACAATATTACGTGTTAAACCGCCTGGATAGGGCATTATCTCAACAACAGCCTTAACATCCGCGCCTTCTAGGGCGAATCTTCTGGCCATTATTAAGCCAACATCACCCGAGCCAATAATAACAACCTCACTACCTGGCAGAATCCCATAAATGTCCATTAGGGTTTGGGCTTCACCAGCTGTGTAAACTCCAGCCGGCCTATCGCCAAGTATTCCAGCTTCAAATCGGCTTCTCTCTCTGCATCCAGCAGCATATATAACCGCTTTAGAGTCCATCTTTAGGGCCTCGCCGTATCTGTAACCATAAATTCTCTTCAGCCCACCAGACTCAATACTTAAATGCTCCACATAAGTCCCACATAAGACCTCAACACCGGTATTCTTCAGCATCTCTATGAGCCTAGCGGCGAACTCGGGGCCTGTTAAGTCCTCCCTAAAATAGTGTATTCCAAAGCCCGTGTGAACGCATTGCGGTAGGACACCGCCCAAGATTTCAGATTCATCTAGGAGGATTATGCTCTTAATTCCGAGATTCCACGCTTTTATCGCCGCCGCAAGCCCGGCTGGCCCGCCGCCTATAATTGCTAGGTCACATTCTCTCATGTTCAAGTCTTTCTCCTCCTAAACAGGGATTTGACATCGCCTATGCCTATCTCTGTGCCCGGCCCCCTAATCGATACTTTCCAAAGGGGTATCTTTAGTTCTCTGGAGATTATTAGCGCAATCTTATGCGTGCACGATGAGCCCTGGCATATCCCCATGCAGGCTCTAGTCCTAAATTTTACGCCATCTATCGTTGTTGCACCCCTCCTAATTGCCTCAATTATCTCCATCTCGGTCACCATCTTATCAATGCATATTATCCGACCATACCTAGGCTCCTCCTTTACAAGTTTGCTCCTCTCCTCAGGCGTTAGCTCAGAGAATCTTCTTATGCGCCTCCTATACGGGTTCCAGCATTTTTTAGGTTTAAAATCGGCGTCTAAGGTTGATTTAAGAATATTAAGGATCATGTGGGCTATGGCTGGGGCGGAGGTTAAGCCCGGTGAACGCATGCCGGCAGCATCTATAAGGCCAAAGACTTCATCATATTTTCTGATAATGAAGTCTCCTCCGGTTGGTTCAGGCCTTAATCCTGCAAAAAACCTTATAACCCTACTCTTTGGGGGGAGCTTTTCCACGAGCTTTGAGGCGGACTCCCAAACATAGTCTAGGCCCTCACGTGTGTTGGCTCTTTCCTCCCTCTGGTCCTCGGCTAAATCCTGCGCGCTTGGTCCAATCATTAGATTCCCATCAACGGTTGTTGTCACAACGACGCCTTTAGATATGGGTGTTGGTGTTGGAAATAATATTCTGGAGACTTTTGGTTCAGCCTCCCTATCGAAGATTAGATACTCGCCTCTTCTGGGCTTTATCCGGTAGCCCCCAAGACCAGCCATCTCCGCTATTTTATCAGCATAAAGCCCAGATGAATTAATGATGAAATCAGCCTCAATAAAACCCCTATTAGTCTCCAAACCTCGGACACAGCCACCCTCAATCTTTATGCCCCTAACCTCAGTAGAAAGACGTAATCTAACACCGTTCATAACACAATTTTCAACGAGGGCTATAACGGCATCCCAAGGTGATATTTGACCTGCAGTTGGGGCCCAAAGCGCAGCCTCAGCCTCCCTTGAGACGTTTGGTTCTAGAGTTTTAATCTCCTCAGCTCCAATAATTTTTAGCTCTTTAACTTTATTTCTGACGCCCCTATTATAGAGTTCTTTTAGGATTTTCATTTCCTCATTGTTGAAGGCTAAAACAAGCGAGCCGCACCATCTAATGGGTATGTCAAGCTCCTCAGTCCACTTATGCCATAGTTTGTTTCCTTCAACGCATAATTTAGCCCTCAAAGGATATAGTTCCGGCTCATCATCGTATCCAGCGTGGATTATTCCAGTATTAGCCTTACTAACACCCCAGCCAATATCAACCTCCCTCTCCAACAAATCAACCTCAAAATCCTCGAACATTGAGAGAACCCTTGCTATGCTTGCACCAACTATCCCAGCGCCAATTACAGCAACATGTATAGGCCGTCTCATTCTTATCCCTCTACTCTAGGCCAGTATCCTCGAGAATCCTAGCCCAGCCCAAGCACCTCTCAACAGCCTTTCTCCAAACCTTATAGAGCCTATCCCTCTCAATCAAGCTTATCTTTGGCTCGAATATTCTCTCAATCCTCCACATGGAGGCTAGCTCCTCTAAGCTGCTCCAATAGTCTACGGTCAAACCAGCCATGTATGCGGCTCCCAAGCTTGTTGTTTCTAGAATTAGGGGTCTGACTATCCTTAGGCCCAATATATCCGCTTGAATCTGCATTAGAAAGTCATTCTTTGAGGCCCCGCCGTCAACCCTTAGCTCATCTATTTTTATGCCGGAATCTTCCTTCATAACCTCGAGAACATCGCGTGTTAAGTAGGCTATTGACTCGAGGGTTGCCCTGACAATATGGGCTTTACCAGCGCCTCTAGTCAAGCCTATAATTAGGCCCCTGGCATATTGGTCCCAGTATGGTGCTCCGAGACCCACAAATGCTGGCACAAAAAATACGCCCTCACTGCTCCTGAGGGATGACGCCAAAGTCTCGGTCTCTGAAAGATTCTCAATTAGCCCTAATGCTTCCTTAAGCCACTGGATTGCGGCGCCAGATATAAATATGCTCCCCTCCAGAGCGTATGTTACATCTTTCCCTATTCCCCATGCTATGGTCGTCAATAGCCGCTTCGACTCACGAGGTTTACTACCAGTGTTCATGAGGAGGAAATTTCCAGTTCCATACGTGCACTTAACCATACCCTCACTGAAGGCTACCTGACCAAAAAGGGCGGCCTGCTGGTCTCCTATATCGCCTGAAACCGGCACGCTTACGCCTAAAACGTTTGGGTCCGTATATCCATAAATGTGGCTTGAGGGTAGGGGTTCTGGCAGCACGCTTTCAGGCACGCCGAGAATCTCTAGCAGCTCCCTATCCCAGTCCAGTTTGTGGATATTGAACATCATTGTTCTGGAAGCGTTGCTATAGTCTATGATGTGAGTCTTTCCGCCTGTGAGCCTCCAGATTAGGAAGGAATCAATTGTGCCGAATAATATTTCCCCCCTCTTAGCCCTCTCCCTTAAACCGGAAATATTGTCTAGAAGCCACTTGACTTTAGGTCCTGAGAAGTATGAGTCTGGAATAAGCCCGGTTTTATCCTTAAATAGGCTTCCATAATCCCTCCTAAGTTCTTCGGCTATATCTGCGGTTCTTCGGCACTGCCACACGATGGCGTTATGGATGGGCTTACCAGTCGATTTATCCCATAGGATTGTGGTCTCCCTCTGGTTTGTCACACCTATGGCGGCAATCTCGCTGGCTTCTATCTGTGCGCTGCTAAGAGCATCTCTAACAGCTTTTATTTGAGCGCTCCAAATCTCATCAGGATTATGCTCAACCCATCCGGGATGGGGATATATTTGTGGGAAGCCATACTGCCCTAAGCTTAAAACCTTAGACTCCCTGTTGAAAATTATAGCTCTCGCGCTTGTCGTCCCCTCATCTAAAGCTAAAATATATTTGTCCCTATTTAGCATCGTTAATCCACCGCCTATGGAAAAGCACCATTAAATAGTCCTATTGAATTTTTATGTCTACTGCTATCTGCCACTTGAATGGCGCCACTTCTTTAACCGACCTCTCTGAAAGTATTGCTTCCATCCTCCTTCCAGCCCCTTTTATGGCTTCGGATATTCTCTCCTTCGCATCTTCAGTTACATAGGGGCTCTCGGAAAACTCATAATAATGTATTACGCCGCCAGATGGCTTAATGGCTAAGCATGCTGCATCAATATACTCTATCGCCCTTTCCGGAAGATTCATTATAACTCTATCTGCCACCCCACGGAGGCGGCTTCGAATAATATCTCTAGTGTCGCCTAAGATTGGTATGACCCTCCCATAAACGTTGTTTACATAAACATTCTTTGTCAGGTACTCTATAGCGTTCGGGTTTATGTCAACAGCATAAACCAGCACGTTCCTACGGACCTTGGCTATTAATATCGAGAATGGTCCAACTCCAGCAAACATGTCTATGACGGTTTCTCCTTCGCTAACTTGGGATGCAACTCTATAGCGCTCATAAGATAGTCTCGGCGAGAAATACACTTTCCTTGGGTCAAGATGGTATTTACAGCCATACTCCTTATGAACTGTTTCAGTTTTATCTGAACCAGCTATAACCTCGTATTCCCTTAGGCGATACACGCCGCTAATAGCGCTAGACTTAGCGAGCACAGACCTAACGCGCCTAAAAACATGCAATATCGCCTCCCCAATTAGTCTTTTATGGGTCTCAAGCTCCGGTGGAACCTCAACAATGGCGATGTCGCCAATAAAATCTATTGAGCGTGGGACACTAGCCAGTAGATGTGGAGGCAGCTTATCACTTAAAAAATCAACTATACTCCTTATGGGCTTCTCACGCCTATAGAAGTCGCAGGTCGATATCTCGAACTGCGCAACTTCCTTCTTCATCTCATCTAGCTGCTCTTCTATGGGAGATTTTTTGAGCGGAACGAAAATGTAATCTCCATCCCTTAAAATCTCCAGTTCCCCATTTAAAATGTCAAGTTTAGTTGAGAGTTTAATCGCCTTCTCA
This sequence comes from Candidatus Bathyarchaeota archaeon, assembly GCA_018396655.1. GTDB lineage: Archaea > Thermoproteota > Bathyarchaeia > Bathyarchaeales > DTEX01 > DTEX01. The sequence goes on along the minus strand of JAGTQF010000009.1, from coordinate 34,509 downwards.
CCCAGCTGTTTAGGAACCTTGAGGCAATAGGCTTTAACGCTTGGCCTAATACTCTCCCCGCTCATAACAGTTACTCTCCATTATTTAAGAGAATGAAGGGTGCGCTTAAGGGCATTAGCGCCCAATCCTTCTAAGAACATCCTTATTTACCAAGTTTATCGGTATTTGGCCGCTTAAGACTCTGGCAACCTCTTCGGCAGCTATTCTGCGGATTTCATCCAAAGATTCTCTTGAATACCATGCCATATGGGGCGTCACTATCACGTTGTCTAATTTCAGGAGGGGATTATCTTTTTCAGGCGGCTCCTTCTCAAGCACATCTAATCCCGCCCCAGATATCCAACCCTCCTTTAAAGCTTTATAGAGCGCCCTCTCATCGATAACGCTCCCCCTAGAGGTGTTGATTAAGATTGCATCCCGTTTCATGCTCCTAAGCTCCCTCTCCCCAATTAAATGTCTCGTTTCGCTTGTTAGAGCCGTGTGAATTGTGATTATGTCAGCTTCTTCAATTAAAGTCTCAAAATCAACCTTTTCAACGCCATGCTCAGCAAATAAGTCTGCTGGAACATATGGGTCGTATGCAATTAACTTAACCTCAAACCCTCTAAGTCTCTGTGCAACTTTCCTCCCTATTCTGCCAAAACCTATTATGCCAACAGTCTTCCCCTTTAAACGCGATATGGGCTGTATGCCCTTCCAATCCCACATCCCCTCCTTAACATTCTGATTCGCCAGAGGTATCTTTCTAACAAGCGAGAGAATTAACCCAACAGCGTGGTCTGCAACATCAGTAATATCATATATAACATTTGCAACGAAGATGCCCCTCTCCGTAGCAGCCTCAACATCCACATTATCAACACCAACCCCATATCGAACTATCACCCTAACCCTCTTAAGACTTTCAATAACCTTTCTGGTTATTGGAGCATACTGATTTAAGAGCGCATCAGCATCACTGCAGCATTCAATAACCTCATCCTCCGTTCTGCACTGAAATTTAACTAAGTCAGCCCCCACGCGAGATAGAATTTCCTCCTCAATCTCATGCGATGGATAGTCTGAGTCGGTTATGACAACCTTAAACCTCCTCAACTACTGCACCTCCAACGCCAAAAATACCTAGCTCCTCAGGGTAGTTTAAATTTAATTTTTCTTACGTTTTTGGCTGGGTTAACGAGGCATATGTCGTAAATAATAACAAATATTAATATTAGATTGGAATGATAATTTTGGTATTATGCTGAAGGCTGGAGCAGCTAAGGTTAGAATTACTCCACCGATAGGCGTACCAATGGATGGATATGCATCGAGAGATAAACCTTCCCAAGGAGTACATGACCATTTATATGCAAGATGTTTAGCGGTCACAGATGATGAACATCACTTAATGTTAGCGTCCCTGGAAACCCTCTATGTGACCAGAGATATGACTGAAAGGATTAGAGAAACCATATCAAGGGAGCTGGGTCTTTCAAAAAAGGCCGTGGCGGTTGTGGCTGTTCATAATCATTCTGGCCCCTCAATCTTAGGCATACATTCTGTCATAGAGCAGCGTATCTTTCTAAACGAGTACCTGAGCCTGCTGCCCTGGCTAATATCTTCAGGCTTAATCGAGTCCTTTAATTCTATGCGTAAGGTTAGAGTTGGCTATGGGAGGGGTAAGGTTAGGGGATGGACTATTAATAGGAGGAAGCCTAGTGTTGGCTCATTAGATGAGGAGCTAATTGCAGTTAGATTTGAGGATGAGGTCGGACGGCTTGTAGCTGCACTAGTGAACTATACATGCCACGCCGTTGTCTTAGGCCCAAATAACCTTATGATTTCCGGGGATTATCCAGGCTACGTTTCAAGAACCGTTGAACATGTTGAGGGCGGTATATGCCTATTCCTCAATGGAGCGTTCGGGGATATAAATCCCCTAACCGAGAACACAAGAATTAATAGAATTTACGATAGGAGCGTGGGGCGCTTTAAGGACGCGGTCCGTATGGGTAGAGCCATAGGTGGCGAAGCCATAAAGATTTTAAATTCCGTGGTTTGCCGTGAGGACTATGCATTAGCGCTAGCCAATAGAACTGTCAGGCTTAAGCTTAAGCCTATTCCAGAGTATAGAGATGAGGATATCAAGGCTCTTGAGACTAAACTTAAAGATGCTAGTGGGAGAGAAGCGGAGGACATTAAATTTAGGCTCTTTGTAATGAAGCTCTCTAACCTTATACACAGAACATTCCCCTCCAACACGATTGATGTGGAGGTGCAGGGCTTCAAGATTGGGGGTCTTGTAGCGGTTATACTTCCCGGCGAAATCTTTGTGGACTTGGGGTTAAGGGTAAAGGAGCATTCTAGAGCTGATGTCACGATGGTTATTGGGTGCGCGAAGGAGGTGATAGGTTATGTACCAACGGAGGAGGCTTTTGATGAAGGTGGCTACGAGGTTAATCTGCCAGTATGCATAGTGGAGCGTGGTTCTGGAGAACAGCTTATTGAAGCTGCAAATGAAGTTATAGACGAGCTTCTAGGGGCATAAGAATAGTTTTACCAGATAATGCCTTTCCATCATTTGGGACAGCTTCTCCTTTCTTCTGGGAGCAGAAAACTTAAGATGCTTTTCTAGGCAACATTGAGAATCCGTTTAGAATATCCCCATAATTCTCTTCTTATTTCTAACCCATCTCATTAATATCTCATGGACCAAATCCACTGTTCTTTCAATGGCATTCTCTGGCATACCGGGCAAAGCCGGCTCAGCTGTCAACCTAACGCGATAATACTCATCTCTTGGACCCTTTATTAATGTCAGAGTATTCTTCGTCCTCATAACGGGCCCTAGGGGTCCGAAACAATGAACAAACTTAATTGTTTTTATAAGCTCGCCCCTGGGACTTTCAATCTCTGGAACATCTTCGATATCTTCAATCTTTTCCGTATAACCTGTCTTTAAATCTTCTAATGAGTTGAGGAAGTAGTTTACAAAGAACTCCTTCTCGCTGACCAACACCTTTACTGGCATGCTCATCTCCCTAGCCTGATAAACCCTAAATATCTCCTCTTTACGTTTCCTCATCTCTTCCTCGCTTCTCTTAATCCTCTTTACCTTTGAGGGAGTGTAAGCACTAACAGCTATGGCAGCTGGTCTCATAGCTGACAGGACAGATATGAGTATGGCTAATGCGAAGCCAAGCGCGCTCCACCACCACTCGAGTTTCTCTCTGACCATAAGGTCCTGCCCAAACAATAACATTATTCTATAGAATCCAAGCCCAGATACATATCCTATGCTGCCGCCAACCATGCCCATTACCGTCGCCTCAGCAACGAATGTTAATCCTATATGTGTTGGGTTTAATCCGAGCATCGAGAGAACCCTAATCTCCTTACTTCGCTCATAGGCGCTATTGACCATAACCATGCTAACGTTCAGAATCACCATAATTATTGGAATGAGGAGTTCAGCAGCCCCCTTAAATTCAATATAGGAGCCAATATGATAGTAGTAGACAGCATTCTTTAAGGAGACGAAAACATCATAGCCAAACGCGGAGACCAGCCTCTTAATATTATATTCAATGTCTCCCGCTACAGCGGGTTGAAAAATTATCTCTGAGAGTAAAACGAACTGTGGCGGCAGAGTCCCTCTCTCACCTCTCTCATAATATTTCTCATCAACAAGGTTTTGTATTCTTTCAGCAGTTCTCAAGTTAACTATCATTATTTCTGTGCTATTGCATCTCCTCACTTTACTATCCTCAAGTCTTGAGGGACCAAAGTAACTGCCATCAATATCCATTAAATTCTCGTATTTTTCGTCACTTATTAGCCCCTTAACGATGACGCCCTCAATAATTACGCCTAAAACTTCTAGGTATATCTCACCGTTAATCCCCACGCCTAGCTTATTCGCAACGGAGGAGGTTATGAGAACCTCATAAAATCCATCATCCCTCAAGTACTCGCCATTAATAACCTCCCTCAATCTAGTATAAAGCGTCTCGTTTGTAGGCGATATGGCAACCACGCCATAAATAAAGTGGGAAGCTCCCGTATCATAATTTACGAGCCGAGCAATCGGCGTAGCAGTAGGCTGATTCTTAAACCTAAGCGCAACATTTGTTATGGGCATAATCTTTGAAACTGCAGCAATATCACCCGACCCCAGAGGTAGAAAGAGGAGTGAAGAACCATTAATCATTCTTCTCACAAGCACTCCCTCTGAGGGTGGGGTAACATTAATTTTATCAGAGACTATACCAAAAACCGTTCCGAATGATGTTAGAGATGTGAATGCCAAAATTAGAATGCATAATGAAAATATTGTGAAGAACCCACGAATCCTTTTCCTCTTTATCTGGCGTTTTCCCATAGAAAATATTATTGATATTGCGCTTCTCCACGAGACTTCGCCCTCAATGCTTCTCTCTTTCCAAACGCGCGGTATGCCAAATATTACTGCTGAAATAACGGTGAACGATACTGATGCTGAAATTAAAAATAGCATTAGATTCTCATTAATTATTAAATGTGCGCCAGGATATGTTAAATAGAGGGAAACTATGAGGAGAACATAGATTATCACGTTTGAAGCAGCCTTCTTCTTCTCGTTCTCAAAGAAAAAGAAGGCCAGCACAACACTAAAGACTGCCATTACCGCAGAAAGATAAATAGCACTGGTTTTGCTAATCAGATACTTATTCTGCAGTATAACAGATATATAGTTTATTTCACCAAGCGCCTCCCGAAGCATTAGCCAGATGCGCTCATAATCTTCATCCTTTACCGCGCTCTGGAGGAGCCTCTCAGCGTCCATTATCCTCTGCCCTATGCGGATAAGTATTCTTCTCTCGTCGAAGACCGTGAAGCCGATTGATTGCGCACTATCAACCTTACGAGAGACTTCCACAAAAGCGCTCTCAACATACTTCAGCCCCCTCCTGAGACTATAATATGGAATATTAATGGACGATAGTATTTCCCCCTGCCGTGCTAGAAATGGCGAGGAACCATTACTTATATAAAAGATTTCAACGCCCTGAGGGGACCAAACACTAACTTCTAGGGTAAAGGGTATATTTGCTGGAACAATAACAGTTCTTCTTGCTAGACCTAATAAATAGGTATCTGGAGAGTTACCATATTCTTGAACAAACGTGTAGTTAGATGGCTTCGTCTCCACGATTCTTATGCCCATATATCGCTCCTCTAGGCTTGAGGATTGAACAATATAGGGCATGCCCTCCAGCTCAATCAAGGCACCTGGAACTAAAGATAGGGTTAAATTCAAGAGTTTTGGCTCTTTAAGATATATTTCCCTTTTAGCTGGGGCGTAATCTATTCTTTTCTCCCTTAAATCGCCTTTATAGGCATAAAGCCAATAAAGTCGGCCAAGCCTAATATTGATTCCGAAAATACTACATTCACCATTCTCGTCAGTAAAGTATATGTTTGACTTATAGAGGAAGAAATCCCATAATATTATTGTCGCATTTTTTATTGGCTCACCGGTTCTAGCATCTACAACTTTTATGTTTATTGAGGGAAAAGAAGTCATCTGCTCCATAATGCTGACTGTTTGAAATGTGGCAAGACCATAACAGCGGGTAAAACCAGGATACACTTGCATATCGAAAATAATCAGAATACCAGCTAGGAGAGCTAGCAAAATAAGCGATGATGCTAATCTTCTTACCTTCCTTTGCATAGCCTCTTCATCCCTCTTTAATGGCGCTCGAATCTTATATATTTTTAAGGGTCATCATTTATTTCCGAGGTTATCTTTAAAAGGTTTTAATGCTTATTTTTTATGAACTGGAAGAAGTGAGCTGTATGAATGAGATTACCCCATTCAGGCTTCTTGTGCCACGTGAGGAAGCTGTGAGAATAATTTTGGAATCAGTTAGACCTATAGAGCGGACTGAAACCATTCCAATAGAGAGGGCTGTGAATAGGGTTCTAGCCAGAGATATCATAGCCAGTATAGATGTCCCACCTTTTGATAGGGCCGCTATGGACGGATATGCCGTGAGGGCCGAAGATACTTATGGTGCTTCAGAGTTTAATCCGAAGGTTTTGAGGCTTATTAGCGTTTTACGCGCTGGAGAATCAACGGACAAAGAAGTGGGGAGCGGAGAGTGCATTCGTATAGCAACTGGCTGCCCAATACCTTCGGGAGCTAATGCCGTTGTTATGGCTGAGTTTGCTGAGGAAAGCAATGACGGACATAGTGTTCTGATATACAAAGCTGTGCATCCACTAGAAAACATTTCGCCAAGAGGCGAGGACATAAAGAGGGGCGAGATAATACTTAAGGAGGGTGAGATTTTAACACCAGCAAAAATAGGCGCTCTCGCAGCTCTAGGCTTAAGAAGGGTTCCAGTCTACCAAAGGCCACGTGTGGCAGTCATTCCAACTGGTATGGAAATACGCGAACTTGGCTTTGAACTTGCTGAGGGGCAAGTATACGATGTGAACTCCTACACGTTATCTTCCCTCCTCACTGAGAATGGCGCTGCTGTTACAAGAGCCCCAATAATTCCAGACACGCATGATGACCTAAAGAGGGCGCTCTATCGCTTCTTAGACCATGACCTAATCGTCTTTTCTGGTGGGAGCTCTGTTGGGGAACATGATATGCTAGCGGATATAATAAGAGAGGAAGGGACATTACTCTTTCATGGAGTCCAGATAAAACCGGGTAAACCAACACTCTTTGGGGTCGTTAGGGGAAAGCCAGTTTTGGGCATGCCGGGCTATCCGGCTTCATGCTTAAGTAATGCGTACGTTTTCCTTGTCCCAGTGGTGCGTAAGATGGCTCGGCTGCCGCAGAAGAAGCCAACAATTGTTAAAGCTAAGATGGCTAAGCGTTTTGTTTCATCCTCTGGGCGCGAGCAATTCCTTACTGTGAGGATAATTGATGGAAAGGCATATCCTGCCTTTAAGAAGTCTGGTGATATAACGAGCCTTTCAAAGGCTGATGGATACATAATTTTACCAGTTAACCTAGATGTGATAGAAGAGGGAGAGGAGGTAGCGGTCATACTTTTCGAGTAAATCACTTATGAGCGTCTAAATTTTTCATAATGTATAGGGTAGTGTAATGTATTTAAGCACGATTTTAATATTTGGGAATAAGAGTAAGTCTCAAATACTGAAGAATTCCCTGGGGTATCTGATTGGGTAAGAAGAAGGTCATCAGCGAGGAGGAGATGGATGAGCTAGTGCTTCCCTCCGGAAGCGATGTTCTAGGGATAGCTATGAAACTGCTCGGCTATGATAGAGTGCTAGTTAAATGCCAAGATGGACATGAGCGTATATGCCGCATAAGAGGAAAACTGAAACGTAGATTCTGGATAAGAGTTGGCGATGTCGTTCTGGTATCACCATGGGATTTCCAATATGAAACGCGCGGAGATATAATTTGGCGTTACACAAAGGGGCAAGCTGAGCATTTGAGGAAGATGGGTCTCTTAACTATTGAGTGAGCAATCCGATTGGTTTCGTTTAAAATATATTCATTTCCGTGAGATTGAGGATATCTCCTCATTCCCTATTACTGGTTTACTAAGAGATTCAACGTCCTTAAACTGCATTTGATAGAGACGATAATAAAGCCCTTTCCTCTTGATGAGCTCCTCATGGCTTCCCTCCTCAACTATTCTTCCATTATTTATTACAAGAATTCTATCAGCATCCCTAACGGTCGAGAGCCTATGGGCAATTATAATGGCCGTCCTATCCTTTAACAAAGTCCTCATCGCCTTCCTAATTAAAAGGTCAGTATATGGGTCTATGCTGGATGTAGCCTCATCCATGATTAAGATAGCCGGGTCTTTGAGTATTGCGCGCGCAAATGCAATAAGCTGCTTCTGCCCAAAGGATAGCCCAAGACCCTTCTCGCCAACCTTAGTTTCATAGCCATTTGGAAGATTCATTATAAACTCATGTGCTCCCACGGCTTTCGCGGCATTTATCACTTCCTCATCCGTGGCATCAGGTTTTCCATATCTAATGTTATCTTTTATTGTTCCAGAGAATAATAGAGTTTCCTGGAGAATTATTCCCATCTGCTTGCGCAGAGACTTCTGCGTAAACATCCTTATATCATATCCATCAATTTTTATTGAGCCTTGTTGTGGATCATAAAATCTACAGAGAAGTTTGACAATTGTACTCTTTCCAGCACCTGTTGGACCAACTAGCGCTATGGTTTCTTTTGGATTGATTTTAAAACTGATGTTATTAACTACTGGATGATTGGGGTCGTATCCAAACGTTACATTTTCAAAAGTTATTTCACCTTTAATTGGCGGCATCTCAATGGCATTTTCTGAATCTTTTACCTCTGGCTGAATATCTAAGAGTTCAAATATTCTTTCTGCAGCCGCTAAAGCTGATTGAATAATCGCATAAAAGTTTGTTAGCTCCTGTATAGGCCTAAAGAAGGTTTGAACATATAGTAGAAATGTCACCAGTGTTCCTACAGCATCTTCAATGGAACCTAATGCGCCGTTAAATGCTAATATACCACCATAAATCATCACGATGCCGCTTCCAATTGCTTGGATAACCTGCACTGTTGGAAAGAAGGCTCCTTGAATCTTTGCTGCTCGTATATTTGCTTGCATTGTTTCTAAATTCACTTTCTGAAAATCCTCTATAAAATCGCGCTCCTTATTGAAAGACTTTATCTCTCTTATACCCGACAAGCTTTCCTCAAGCTTTGATGTCACTTGAGATATCTTTTCCCTAGTCACTCTAAAAACAGTTCTGAATTTTGATTGAAAAATAAGTGTAGAGACAATTAAAAGTGGAATGGTAACCATTGAAGCGAGGGTTAACTGAACATTTACTGCAAGCATCATTCCAATAACCAGGGTTAAACTCATTATATCGCTTAAAACATGAATAACACCCTCAGTGAAAGCCTCTCCTATAGAATCAGTGTCATTAGTTACTCGTGAAACTATATCCCCAATGTTCCATCGATCAAAGAAGCTGAAGGATAACGTTTGCAGATGATTAAAGAGTTCTGAACGCATTTGGAAGAGCATGTTTTCGCCTATTTTACCCACCAGATATGTGCGTACCATATTTGCAATCCAGCCCAAAACCAGAAAACCTAGAAAAACAAGGATTACTATCTGTAAACCAGCTAGGTCAGCCCGGAGAATATACTTCGCTATTATCTCTCTTCCCAAAATATATGGGCTAATCATATTTGATATTGAAGATGCAATAATTGCGATAAGCGTAAGAGTAACTTCCCTTTTATATGGCGTAATGTATTTCAGTAGTCTTAAGAGTAGAATTCTTGTGGGAATTTTCCTCTCAAATTTAACTTCACCAACATAAAGGGGTGGGCCTCTATGCCAGAGAGCCATCTCTGGAAAAACCTCCCTCAATTACTTTCGTATCTCCTTCCTTTAATTCGGGAAGCGATTTTTCTCCTTGCATATCAAAAAGCGACTGATAAATTCTATAGTAAAGCCCTTTCTTCTTCATAAGCGACTCATGCGTCCCCTCCTCAACTATTTCGCCATTATTCAGTACTATAATTTTATCAGCGTTTCTGATAGTGGAAAGTCTCTGCGTAATAATAAATGTGGTTCTGCCCTTCATTAGCATGTTTAATGCTTGCTGTATTTCATGCTCCGTATCCACATCAACGCTGGATGTTGAATCATCAAGTATTAAAATCCTTGGGTTCATAAGCAATGCCCTGGCTATCGCAATCCTTTGCCTTTGCCCACCTGATAAAGTTATACCCCCCTCACCAACAACGGTATTAAAGCCCTGAGGGAGCTGCATTATAAAATCATACGCTTTAGCAGCCTTTGCAACATTTATAATCTCGTCCATCGTCGCATTGGGTTTTCCAAACGCTATATTATCCTTTATAGTTGCATTAAACAGAAATATTTCTTGGGAAACTATCCCTATCTGTCTCCTGAGAGAATCAATCTTCACATCCCTAATATCATATCCATCGATTAATATTCTCCCGGAAGTGGGATCATAAAATCTGGGTATTAATCGTATTATAGTGCTTTTGCCTGAACCGGTAGGTCCAAGAAGAGCTACTGTCTCTCCTGGTTTAACCTCGAATCTCACATTTTTAAGGATTAAATGATTGTTATCATAGCCAAAAGAGACATTATCAAACACTACGTGCCCCTTAATTTGCGGCATCTCTATGGCGCCTGGTTTATCCTTCACATCTGGTGTAGCATCAATTACTTCAAATACTCTTTTCCCAGCGGCCGCCATCCTTTGATAGCTACTCCATACATCGCCCATTCTTGAGATTGGCTGGGTTAACATGGCTGCATACGCGCTAAATACAAACAGCTGGTCTATTGTAAGCTTATTCCCAATAACTTGTAGCCCACCATACCAGTAAATGAAAGCTGTTATTGAGCCACTTACAAGAGCAGATAAAGGTATGAATATAGATCTGAGCCTGACCGCTTGAAGCATACTTTGATAATATGACTTGTTTAAATCGTAGAATTTTTGTTTCTCTTGGTCTTCGGCTGCGAGTGAGCGGATCGTTCTTATGCCTGAAACATTCTCCCATAAGACTGAGGTTAAAACGCCATATTGCTCTCTGGCTTTATGTGTAATGTCTCTAACCCTTTTCCCAAAGAACACGAAGATGATTACTAATAACGGCGTGATAGAAAAACAGAAAAGTGTAAGTTCCAAACTAATGGAGAGCATTGAGAGCATGATTCCGCCGAGGAGGAATATTGATCCTATAAGTGATGTTATTTGAAAGCCTAAAAATCCCCTTATTCTATCAATATCTGTTGTAGCCCTGGACATTATTTGTCCAGTTTCGGTTCTATCAAAGAATGCAAATGATTGTCTTTGGATGGCCTTATACAAATCGTTTCTTACGTCATAAATGACCCTATGAGAGAAATAGCTGTTTGCATATCGCTGAAGAAAAGAGATAACTCCAAGAAAACAAGTTAAAACTATCGATTGTATAACAAGGGAGAGGAGGGTGCCGAAATCGCGCATTTCAAGTATATTCCTTATTATAGCCCCCGATATCCTAGGTATATAAACCTGAAGATAAGTTGAGGCTAGCATACATAATATGCTCAAGAGAAGCGCATGCCATCTTCTAAAAATATACTTTGATAATCTATAGAGTAAATGCATATCACCCCTCCAATATCTTCCAACATTTATTGAGGACATCTAGAAACTCTTGGTTCCTATAAAGACTTAAATCCGTTAAAAATGAGAGGAGGAGCTTAAGTGATGAATGTTCGATTGGTATAGGGGAAGTGCATTGAGAAATAATCTCCTCGCGAGCAGCTTGTTCAAGATGCGAATATCTCTCTATAAGGTCCAGCATCTCTCTAATCTTCTCTTCACTTAATTTAAAGCCAAATGCCTCTAGTCCCTTAACAGCTTTTCTACACATTTCCCTTGACCACTGGGCAATATCTTCAGATCCGGGAACAAGCCCCTCACTAAGCGTATAAGAAATGATGAAATGCTTAGCTGTAGCTCTGTAGTATCTCTCAACCAGGTTTCCTTTAATTACACTTTTAGTTTGCTCCACTAAACCAGCTTTTTCTAAAGCGTTAAGGTGATGCATTATTGAGGAAACATTCTTATTTAAAAGTTTAGCAAGTTGGCAAGGGGTCATTTCAAAATGTCTAAGATTATGTAGAATGCTTCTGCGGCATTCATCAGCAAAGAGTTTTGCGACTTCTGGATCCTTAATTATCATGAAATCTCTCATATCAATCATACGTTTATTTGCAGCGTTACATAAAAATGTAGCGTTGCATGATAATGTTTATGTTTAGCAAATCTGCTGAGCATTTTATCGATTTGCATAAAATGTAATGGGAGCGTTTTTAAGGGTGACTCAACCCAAATATTTATTAGTGTTGCGTCTTGAGAGTATTAGCATGTCGCTTAAAAATAAATTGCGTAAAAAACTTGAGCGTGAAGAAAAAAACTATGAAATCGAGCAGCTGATGAAGGAGAAACGTAGCGAAGAGTATGAGGTTTTAGAGGAGGTTTTTGACCGCTCAACTCTTATGACGATATATGATTTCATGAATAGTGGTTTGATAAAGGAGATTTATGGTGTTGTCAATTCGGGGAAGGAATCAAGAGTATATTGGGGAATAAATTCTAATGATGAGGAAATAGCCATAAAGATTTTTTTAACGGTTTCAGCGGAGTTTAGGCGGGGTAGGCTTCCATATATTCTCGGTGACCCAAGATTTAAGGGTGCTAAAAAAGATTTGAGGAGTCTCGTCTTTCTCTGGGCTCAAAAAGAGTTTAAAAATTTAAGTTCAGCCTATGATGCTAAGGTTAGAGTCCCGCGCCCCATAGCCATAAAAAATAATGTGCTCATAATGGAGTTTATAGGTAAGGGTGGCGTGAGCGCCCCACTTTTGAAGGATGTTGAACTTAAGAGGCCAGAATGGATGTATCGTAGCATTATTTTACATGTTAAGAGACTTTATAGGGATGCTGGTTTGGTTCATGGCGACCTAAGCGAATATAATGTTATGGTTTGGAAGGGGAGGCCGGTTCTATTTGATTTCTCCCAGGCGGTTCCAGTTGAGCATCCTAATGCTAATCAATTTCTTCTCAGAGACCTTGAAAATATAAACAGGTATTTCTTGAAGATTGGTGTAAATGTGATTAAGGTTGAAGATATATATAAGGTGATTACTGGTGAGCCAGCTATTCGTTAAGATACCGAGGGAGAGAATTGGCGTATTAATAGGGACCGAGGGTAGCGTGAAAGATTATATAGAGAGAAAACTACCCGTTAAGCTAAACATTGATAGCGAGACTGGCGATGTAACAATAACTTTAAGGAAGGATGCCGATGACCCATCATTACTTTTTAGGGCCAAAGATGTGGTTTTGGCGATTGGCAGAGGCTTTTCACCTAAAAGAGCATTCAAGCTTTTGGAGAGTGAGGATTACATGCTTGAGATTATCGACTTAAGGGATATCCTGGGTAAATCTGAATCTGACCTAAGAAGGGTTAGGGGTAGAATAATTGGTAGGGATGGTAGAACTAGGGAGATAATCGAAGAGATGAGCGGAGCGCTGCTCTCAATATATGGGCATACTATCGCGATAATAGGTGATGTTGAGCAGGTTAGTATAGCTCGTGAGGCGGTAAACATGCTGATAAATGGCAGCGAGCACTCAACAGTCTACAAGTTCCTACAGAGGAGGAGGCAGGAGCTTAAGAAGAGACGCTTCGAACTGTGGGAAGGTAGCTCATTATTACCTAGGTCTGGATGAGCATGTTAAGAATATAGATAAATACATGCCTGAAGATTTTAGGTTATTTCCAGAGGGGAAGAGGAGAGCGTGGGGGTGGCAGACCAAGCATTCCAGGAAATAAGCCCCGCTGATTTCTTCTATAGGAATAAGGAGATAGCTGGCTTCGCGAATCCAGTTAGGGCTATCTTTTCGGCGATTAGGGAGCTTATGGAGAATTCGCTTGATGCAACCGAACCCCTGGGTATTCTACCAGACATTTACATACGATTGTCATTTATAGATGACAATGAAGATGAGAATCTTTTCGTCCTAAGGGTTGAGGATAACGGTTCGGGCATACCAGCCGATTATGTGCCCCTAGCCTTCTGCCAATTCCTCTTCAGTTCAAAATATAAGCTGAAGCAGTCCCGTGGAACTTTCGGTTTAGGTGGGACTATGACGATTCTCTATGGGCAGATAACGACCAATAGGCCCGTCAAGGTCATATCGAGTACTGGGGCGCCAAAAATATACGAATATACATTGATGATAGATATTGAGCGGAACCGTCCAATCATCTTGGATAGAAAAATCTACGATAATAGTGATAGATGGCACGGCACGATAGTTGAGATAAGCTTAGAAGGGGACTATTCTAAAGCTATGCCAAAAATTTTAGAGTATTTAAAGCAGACAGCCATAGTTAATCCATACGCAAACATAACGTTTGTTGACCCAAGAGGGCGATTATATAAGTTTGAGAGGACCGTTTTAACCCTTCCACCACCACCTAAAGAGACTTTGCCTCATCCACACGGCGTGGATGTTGAAATGGTATATCGAATAATACGCGTAACTAAATGTAGAACCCTTCTTGATTTTATGCAGGAGCATTTCCATAGAGTTGGTAAGCGCATAGCTCAACGTTTTCTTGATTTTGCCGGTTTTCCAGAGGATGCTGACCCGAGGAGACTTAAGCCCGAAGAGATAGTTAGGCTTGTTCAGGCAATGAGGAATTTTAATGAGTTTCTACCCCCCGACGCCAATTGTCTCTCACCTTTAGGTGAGGAAATTCTTAAAGCGGGTATAATGAAGGAGCTTGAGCCGGAGTTTGTGGCCGTCACCCAGCGTAAGCCATCAGCATACTCTGGCCATCCATTTATTGTTGAGGTTGGAATAGCCTATGGTGGTAAGGTTCCATCCGGGGAGGACATAGTCCTATATAGATTTGCTAATAAAATTCCCTTGGTTTATGATGAGTCTGGCGATGTAAGCTGGAAAATTGTTAAGTCAATTAACTGGAGGAAATACGGGTTGATGCCCGGAATGCCCTTCGCGGTTCTAGTCCACATATGCAGCACTAAGGTTCCGTGGAAGACCGTTGGTAAGGAGATGATTGCTGATAGGCCTGAGGTAAGCCGTGAAATCCTTAATGGCATAAGGGATGTTGCGCGTCAGCTCGGTATATATTTGTCTAGGAAGGAGAGGGTTAAGCGTGAGAAAGCCCGCCTCTCAGTATTCGCGAAATATTTGCCCAAAATAGCTGAATTCTCAACTAGGCTGGCTGGTAAGGAGAAAATGCCCGATATAAACGAAATTTTAAGGAGGGCTAGAAGGCTTGAGGAAGATTAGTTTCTCAGCTAGGGAGAAACGTAAGGAGGTTCTCGCAAAACTTGAGAAGTTCGGTCTCGAATTATATGAGCAGTTAGAGAAGGGAATGTTCCCAAGCATCACTATGCCCAGCAGGTCTACAGACAATATATACTATAGCCCGGAGCTTAGGCAATATGTTTTGGGCGACAAGAAGGTTAGGAGAAGTGCAAGTAACATCAGACATTTAAGGCCATTCGCTCAGCTGGTTTGGATGGCTTTCTTCACCCACGAGCTAACACAAAACCAGAAGACTTCAACATTAAGAGATGTTTTCTATTCAGCACAGGCATATGATATATCCTTCCAAGACCAAGATGAATCAGACAATATAATCACGGATTTAGAGACCATTTTGGGCTGCACTAGAGAGGACTTTAATGTTTTTCCTGAGGAGAGCTCAGCGGTCTTCGGGGACCTAACGATAGAATATACTATTCCAAATTATGAGGGAAAACGCCTTAACTTAACCTCGCATCCGGATGGTGTAATGATTGGCCCAGCATTAACATCGGCCGAATTCATAGAGACAAGCGCTGATAAAGTTATAGCCATAGAGAAGGGCGGCTTATTCACTAGGTTTATTGAGGAGAGGGTTCACGAGAGATTCAATGCTATACTGGTCTTCTTAAGAGGTCAGGCTCCTCGCTCAACAAGATACTTTATCCGCAGGCTTAATCAGGAGCTAGGTCTGCCAGTTTATATCTTCACGGATGCTGACCCATGGGGTATGCACATAGCCATGGTTATCATTTCCGGCTCGGCGAACGCTGCGCATATAAGGGAGCTGACTACGCCAGATGCTAAGTGGGCGGGTGTTTGGGCTTCAGACATAATCAATTATAAGTTGCCAAGCGATAAACTCGAGGATATAGACATTAAGCGTCTACATGAGCTTATGCGCGACCCGAGGTATAAGGAGGAGCTTTGGCAGAGAGAGATAAATGTCTTCATGAAGATTCAGAAGAAATGTGAGCTCGAGGCATTCTCAAGATATGGCCTAACACATGTAGTGGATAAATACTTGCCCCAGAGACTTAAAGAGCTAGAAGACTAAAAACTTATTTAAGCCCGCCCACAATTTTAGAGGATTTGACCCTTAGCTGGTGGCGGCTTTGAGCAGAGAAAGAGAAGGAGCAATCCTAAGCTTAATATTCGTTGAGAAGTTCCTTGGCTTTATGCTTTTAATCCTTGGTGTAGTGTTGGCGCATCAATCAGTAATATATGTCGATTCTCTCGGAACCTTTGGTTTAATATTTGTCGCTACTGGCGTGATAATGGTGCTTCTAGGCTTACTGATGCTCATCGCCAAAACTGAATAACTGTTTTAGTGGATAATTTAGATGCTTGAAAAACGCTAAATTAGTCGCACTGATGATGCCTTAAATGCTATGTAGGCTTCTGAACCTATATTTAAGCTCATTTCCTCAAAAGACTTTTTGGTTATCTGCACATTGAATTCCCTTCCACTCTCAACTTTAACCTTAAGTTTAATAATGCTCCCATAATCGGCTATTTGGGTTATTCTACCTTTAAAGATGTTTCGCGCGCTTGATGAGACTCGGCTGCCCAGAATGATTATGCTTTCGGGCGGAATATGGATTGTAACTTCACCATCAACCTTAAATGCCGCTTCAATCCTCAGCCCACCCTCAACCTCTATGATTGAAGTGCCCTCTTCAGTCGTTTTTGAAAGCCCTGTGAAGATGTTTTCTAGGCGCATATATCTCGCTATTTCTTCGGTTGGTTTGTTGAAGAGCTCGCTGAAAGTTCCGATTTTCACCACTCTCCCATCGCTTAGCATAAGTATGCGCTTAGCAAGGTTTTCTACCTGAAGAATATCGTGCGACGCCATTATAATTGTTACACCTCTCTCCCTACCGACATAAGATAGGGTCTCCTCTATTATTGATGTACTCTTTGGGTCTAGGTTGGATGTCGGCTCATCCAGGAGCAGAAGTTGCGGGTCGGTGATGAGCGTCTGAGCCAGCGAGACCCTTTGTGCCTCTCCACCCGAAAGTGTCAGTGCATTCCTTCTTTCTAAACCCGTTAAACCAACCATTTTAAGCGCGTCGGTAACTCTCCTCTCGATTTCATGCGCGCTTAGACCTCTAACCCTCAAGCCATACGCTACATTATCAAATACGCTGGCATCGAATAATACGGGCTTCTGCGGTACGAAACCTATACTTCTACGAAGGACATGCTTATCTTTCCTAGCGTAGTCCACTCTTAAGCCATTAATCCATACTTCACCGCTCGTCGGCTCCTCAAGCAAATCTAGGATTCTGAGCAGCGTGGTTTTTCCAGCACCATTCGGGCCTACTATAGCTAGGAATTCACCACGCTCAACACTAAAGCTCACGTTGTTTAGGACCTTTCTTCCAGAATACTCTTTACATAAATTCTTCGTTTCGACGTGAATTTTAGTCATTTCTCCAGTCCCCTCATCATTTTAGTCTGCATTATTGTTAGAGCCAAGTTTACTGCAAAAGCTATGCTTAGGAGAATTATTCCAAGCGTTATTGCCATATCAAAATTACCTAATTCAATCTCCGTAACTATGGCTGTTGTTAACGTTCTTGTAACCCACCTTATGTTTCCTCCAGCAATCATTATGCCGCCAACCTCCGATATGGCTGCACCAAAGGCAACTATTATGGCTGTTAGTATCCCAGCCCTAGCCTCTTTAATGGCCATCCAAGCCGCTTGCCTCTCGGTTGCTCCGAGCGACAGCGCTCTCTCCCTAATGGTGCTCTCAACACTTCCCACCGCCGTCATGGTCACACCAACAATTATTGGGATGACTAAAATGAGCTGCGTTATAACCATGGCTGTAGGCGTATATAATAGGCCTAAGAAGCCAAGAGGCCCCGACCTATTGAAAAGTAGATAAACAATTAAGCCCGCTACGACAGGTGGCATACCCATAAGAGTATTCACAAAAGTCCTTATGGTAATTCCAGTAAGCCTCAGTATGGTCTGCTTAGCTTTAAACCGCTTGAGGCCCAGAATTGCGCCGAGAGGCACACCAATTAATGCTCCTAAGAGAACGGCTGATAATGAGATTCTAAGCGACAGCATAGTTATATTTAAAATCTCCTCAATAACGGTTCTTCGGACCTCTGGAGCACTAATGGTTTCCCCATGACTTTCTTGGGCAATACTCTGGAGTTTCTGGAGTTCCCATGCCTGATTTGGAAAGCCAAGTTCCCCTGATAGCGTAATATTTTGGGCTAGGGGTTTAAAAAGTTGTTCTCCCTCTACCATAAAATCCTCTATAATCTTTTGCCCCTCATCAGAAACCATGAAACTCGCGAGCATTATGGCTCCGAAAAAATTTACGTGGGGATTAATTTCCGGACTAACTATTATTAGGCTGTATGGGTTCATGAGAAGTGGATCATCTTCAACTAAAACCTTTAGTCTCTGAAGGCTCTTCCTATGTGAGAGCCACGTAGCCCTATCAACAAGCGTGTAAGCCTCCATCTCATCAGCTATACGCAGCACGGAGCCCATTCCACGATTAGCCTCAATGTACCATGCGTTAACATCCGAGGATGGAGCTATTCCAATGTTGCGCCATATAGTGAGCTCGAGGTTATGCGTGCCTGAACCATCTGCTCTAGAGATAAACCTAAATCCTCCCTTAGCTATCCTTTGGAAGGCTTCAGTAATGTTCTTTAAGCCCGCTACGCCAGCGGGGTCATTTAGCGGTCCAACTAGTAGGAAGTCATTATACATTAAGCCTATACGGAGCATTCCATAGCCTCTCTCGATAAATTCCAGCTCTAGGTTTTTCGAGTGGGCGAGAACTATATCAGCATCACCCCTCCTGGCGATTTCTAGGGCTTGACCCGAGCCAGCAGCTATCACCCTAACCTCAATATTGTATTTGCTCTCAAACCTTGGGATTAGAGCATCTAAGAGCCCTGAATCATACGCGCTTGTCGTTGTAGCTAACCTTACGATTGGCCTCTGTGGAAAGGTTAGGCTGGTGTAGACTGCAAAACTCAAGGTTACGAGGATTAGCATTGGGGCTAGCAGGGTCTTAAGCAACCTAGACAAGCCTAAATCACCCAGAAAAATGAATATTCATTTCCATACTCAGGTTAAGGATTTTTATGCAATCTCTTAAATATTTGCTCCAAAATATTTTCCATATTTGTAGCCCTCGTCATACATGGCTAATATGTTTTTTATGGACGTGATGGGCTGTATATTATGGCATGGGGCGAGTACGTATCCGCCATTCCACCCAAGTATACGTATATTATCTCTAACCTCCCTTCTAACGTCCTCCTCAGAGCCAAATGGTAAAGTATACTGGTTGTCCACCCCTCCGTGAAAGATTATTTTGCTACCAAAATCCCGTTTAAGTCCCCCTCTATCCATACCTTTACATCTCCACTGTATTGGATTCAATACATCTATTCCAGCCTCAATCATGTCTGAAATAATCTCTCGGATTGCTCCATCACTATGAAAGAATACATAGACGCCATGATGGTGGGCCAGGTCTATCATACGTTTCATTCTTGGCAGAAAGAACTCCCTATGCTTTGGAGAATAGAGCAAACCGATCTGAGAGCCAAAATCTTCAGCAACATATGAGAGCATAATCTTGCCCGGGTTTTGCTCATAAATAAGCTTAGTGTTCTCATAACAGAAATCGAAGAGTTTATCCAGACAGTAATGCACGATATCCGGATTCATAATTAAGTCTATGTAGGCCTGCTTCTGCCCACGCAAGTCCTTATATATTAGGAATGGCTCTGAACCCCCACCTAAAATTGGGTAATCCTCATATCCGTCTATCTGGTCTGGTATCACTGTGTAGTCAAATAGGTCGACTGTCGGCCACTCATATTTCTCCTTAATTTCTCTTAAAGTTTTATATTCAGCTAGCTGGTGGTATACGCACTCTCTATAAACACCGCCACCATACCTAATGCTTCTATAGCGGCAGCCATAAATATCCGAATCTTCCGGTACGGGTGGACCAATATATTTAGGCGAGACCGTTATAACGGCGTCTATATGTAGGCGTTCATAAAGCTCTTTTCGACTCCTACACACTAAGTATCTCATAAGAGAATCTGTTACTTCCGCTGTGCCCCAATAGTCCATTGGAACTCTATCCGGCTTCCTCCTCCTTAATACGGCAAGCCACCTCTCTCTTGGGGTCATCTCATCCTCCAGTCCATCCCGCTGTGGGGGTAGCGCCGCCAGCTCATTTTTCAATCACGCTACCTCCTTAAGCTCATCTATATTATCCCTTATCTTCTCCACAGCAGATACAATATCGTCCATGTCTTCCCTAGAGCCTAGGAGGACATATTGCGGAAGCCATAGGCCCTCAATATAGCATGCTCTCTCCGTGACAGGCAGATTGAGACTGGAGTAATCAATCTTTTTGGCGTAATATGGACATGAGAGCGGACACTTCTTGAAATACTCTAGGTAGGGCTCTTTATAAAGCGGCCTAGAGTAGCCGACGCTTACAGGTATTCCCTCTGCTTGTAATGCTTTGGCGATTGTTGCCTTTGAGACTTCGCCAAAAGCTTCCGGGTTAACTCTAAATATGTAGAGGTGGTATGCGTGTCTTGTTACGCGCTCGTCATCTTTAAGTGGCTTAACACCATCTATCCTAGAAAGTTTGCTGGTTAGGTAACGCGCATTCTCTATGCGCCTCTCTGTTTGCTCATCGAACCTCTCCATTTGGGCTAAGAGTATGGCTGCCTGAAACTCCGTCATTCGATAGTTTGCTCCCGGAAGATGATGCTCATACCATGCTCCCGAGGGCAATCTACCACAATTATGTAGCGACCAAGCCCTAACATAAAGCTCCTCATCGTTTGTGGTGATTATGCCGCCTTCACCGCTTGTAATATTCTTGCTCGATTGAAAGCTAAAGGCACCCATATTACCTATTGCACCAACCCTTCTTCCCCTCCACTCAGCACCCCAAGCTTGACATGCATCCTCAACCACATACAGATTGCTTCTCCTCGCTATCGACAGGAGGGCATCCATATCAGCCGGCCTACCAGCTATGTGGACTGGCAGTATAGCCTTAGTTCTCTCGGATATAACCTCCTCAACGCTTTTAGGGTCTATCGTGTATGTTTCTGGCTCTATATCTGCGAAGACTGGTATCGCATTCACATATAAGATGGCTATCATCGTAGCCATAAAAGTGTATGGTGGTAGGATAACCTCATCCCCACATCCTATTCCAAGAGATCTAAGCGAAATCTCTAGGGCAGCTGTTCCACTTGTCACTGCAACACCATATTTAGCATGCTGGTAGGCTGCGAATCTCTCTTCAAACTCCCTCTTCCGCTGACCGCCCACACCCCACAAGCCACTTTCCAAGACACCTTTTAAGGCCCTTACTTCTCTTTCATCAAAAACTGGCCACTTTGGGAAGGGTTTTTTTCTAGTAGGCTCTCCTCCCTTAATGGCGAGCTTAGCCAAGTATACCCCAGCCTAATGCTCAATCTTCCTTTAATATCCTAGGAACTTATTAAGGCATACGGCTGCATTCACCTTTTTGGGAAAAGAATTAAATTTTAAGTGAATGCTGTAATGATTGGTGTTGAATTGTGGTTAAGGATATAATTGAGGCTCTTAAAGGCTATAAAATTATCGACTTGTCCTCGGAGATTCAGCCTAATGTCCTAAAAGTTAATGGAGAATATATACGTGGTAATCAAACTCGAAGGTTTAATATAGTTCAGTTCATAAACGCTGAGGATGGAACATACATGCATTTTATTGAGGCTGAATCACATATTGGAACTCACGTTGAAGGACCATCCCACCTCCGAGACGGCCTAAAATCGATTGCGGAACTGCCAATCGAGAAGTTTATGGGCGAGGCAGTAGTTCTAAAGTTTGAGGCTAACATCCCCATAAAGCCCGAGCACTTAGTGGATGTTAAGGAGGATGATATTGTCCTCATGTATAGTGCCGGCGGAGCATATATAACCTCTGAGGCAGCTAAATACTTGGCTGGAAAACGCATAAAGATGCTCGGCGTCCAGGGAGTCCATCCGGATGAGCCAGAAGATTATCAGCGTAGTTTAGGGGTTAGGTTGGAAACTCATAAGGCCCTTTTGGAGAATGATATACCGATAATCGAGGGGCTTGTCAACCTAGATAAGATTAATAGCAAGCGAGTCTTCTTTATAGGTTTGCCCCTAAAAATCGCACGGTTAGACTCATCATGGATAAGAGCAATAGCTCTAGAGCCAATATAGCGCATCTCATAGCTCCTTGTATCCGCTTAAAATCTTTAGAAAGCCATGAAGATAATTTGGCACCCCTAGGAGGAGGGAGAGACTATCCAAGAAGATAAGGAGGTATCAATTTTATTAGGATAAGCAGCCAATAATAGTTCATGGGCTCAAAGTATAGATGGTTTGTTCTCCTAACATTCTTTCTATTTATGCTGGTGCATCAGGCCGATAAGCTTCTAATAGGCCCATTAACAACGCCCATAATGAATGAATTTAAAATTGATGAGGCGCAGATGGGCGCTGTCTCAAGCTTCGCGATAATTGTTGCCGCAATATTCTATCCAATATGGGGTTATCTCTATGACCGCTATGCCAGAGCTAAGCTCATAGCCTTAGCCTCCTTTCTATGGGGCTCAACAACGTGGCTAAATGCCCTAGCACCAAATTACACCATATTTCTCCTCACAAGAGGCACAACCGGTATAGATGACTCGAGCTATCCGGGAATACACAGTCTCCTCTCAGACTATTTTGAGCCATCAATAAGAAGCAGAGTCTGGGGTTTACTCTCAACCTCTGGTCCACTAGGATACATATTGGGCATGACCTTGGCGGTCGTATTGGGCGGAAGACTCGGCTGGCGTGGAGTATTCTTTGTAACCGGAACAATGGGAATATTAATAGCCATGCTCATCTTTCTGGGAGTTAAAGAGGCGCCTAGAGGGAGAGCTGAGCCGGAATTCGCTGGAGTAGAAGTTATTCCGATATATCGGTTTGACCCTAAAGCAGCCAAGGGGCTCTTTCATAACCCCAGCATGCGCTTTCTATTCATTCAAGGTTTCTTTGGAGTTTTTCCATGGAACGCGCTTACATACTGGGCTTTCCGCTATCTTGAGGCTGAGCGCGGATATACGGCTGATGAGGCTGCAATAGTTATGGCTATTGCAATAGTAGCTCTCACAATAGGCAGTATAATATGGGGTTTATTGGGAGATTTACTTTTTAAGCGAACACCGAGAGGCCGAGCTTTCCTATGCACAATAGTCGTCTTCTTAGGAGCAATTTCTTTACTCACCGCTCTAAACGTGCCCTCGGAAAATAGGCTCCTCTTTCTAATGCTAATCGCCCTAACAGCATTCATAATACCGGTCGGCGCAGCAAACGTAACGCCCATAATACAGGATATAGTTGAGCCTGAAATCCGCAGCACGGCACAAGCTCTACAGGGCTTCATAGAGAATATTGGCTCAGGCCTAGCACCCCTCATGGTTGGCTTAATAGCGGTTCAATCCTCACTAGGAAAAGCCATCCTACTAATAGGCATAAGCACGTGGATATTGTGCTCCATCTTCTTTGGGTTATTAACATTAAGGGTGCCAAAAGACATGGAGAGGCTGCGTTCAATAATGCGTGAACGGGCTGGAATTAAAGGGTGGCGGTAATTGATAAAAAATTACTTTGGAACTGTTAAAACCCTTATATAGTCCCCTACATCAGCGCAGCTATCCGCAGCATCCTCCATGTAGTCGGCCAAATCCTTCAGAACTATTAAAACCGCTGGGTTTATTTTATCACCATACTTCAGTAGGAGCGATTTTATCGCCAAATATTGCTTATCAACCTTATTCTCTTCCTCCTCAACCTTTAATGACATATTTCTAGCCTCAGAAGGATTCTCACTTAGAAGCTTCAAGCTCTCCTTAAGCGTTGCAGCACACCTAACAACCCCCATAGACATCTCCGAGAAGGATTTCCAAATCTCCTCGGGCACATCAGCATTCAGCAAAATTATTATACTTCTGGCAGAATCCTTAACAAAGTCTGCCATAACATCAAGCCGCTTAACGAGATGCATGATATCTTCCCTATCTCTTGATGGCAAGCTACCTCTAGTCAGCTCCTCAAATACTGTTCTTCTGAGATTGTCTATCTCCTCCTCAACGAGGAAAAGGCGCTCAATAGTAGTCTTTGCACCAGCCTTATCACCTGAAAAAATTGCCTTTACAGCCCTCTCCAAATCATTCACTGTGTCAAGAGCTAATGTCATCTGCCTATACGCTATGTCAAGAACCTTATTTTTGTGCCTCTTTTCAAACCATCGCTCCATGAATGGATGCTCCTCTAAACCAAAAATAAACTGAAACAACATTATTTTAATCTTTTCCTACTCTATGGATATAGCCTTCTCCAAACCCTCCTTAGGATAAGGATAAACCAGAAGGAACTCACGTGGCAGAATCAGAGCGACATGGTCTCCAACCTCAAACCTAAGAGCCTCAGATAAGAGAGGCTTCTTCACGGCTATCATAATATCGTTCTCCGTTCGAACTTCAAAGCGAACCGAACCGCCCAAAAAGACTCTTCCCTCAATAACACCCCTCCAAACCTCTCTGGGTGGGCCGGTCCTCTTCATAACCACGAATTCAGGCCTTATAACTGCAACAACCTTCCCATCTTCTGGGTTAACTTTACATTTGCTATAAAGCGCCTTTCCACCAACATCTATCTTCACATAATCATCTTCCTCACCAACAAAATCACCTATAAAAAAGTTTGCCTCACCAACAAAGTTTGCTGTGAAGAGGCTCTTAGGGCACATATAAAGCTCTATTGGGGTTCCAACCTCAACTATCTCCCCAGCCCTCATAACAACTATTCTATCGGCAATTGACATGGCCTCCTCCTGGTCATGCGTAACATGAATTGCCGTTAACCCGAGGTCCTTAACGAGCCTCTTCAACTCGTATCTTAGAACCCTCCTAACCTTGGCGTCCAATGAGCCTAAGGGCTCATCAAGCAGCAGTAATTTTGAGCCTGAGATTAATGCCCTTGCAACAGCGGTCTTCTGTCTTGCACCGCCGCTGAGCGCGTCGGGTTTATCCCTAACCCTATCATACAATCTCATCATATTAAGAATCTCTTTAATGAGGTTTTCAGCCTTAGAGATGCTCCAGCCTTTAACAAAGGGCCCGTAACAAATATTATTGTAAACGTTCATATGTGGAAAGAGCGCAATCTCTTGGAAAACATATCCGATTTCCCTATCCTCTATTGGCAGATTATTTACGAGCTTGTCCCCTATGTAGATTTCACCCTCATCCGGCTCGATAATTCCGGCTATGCACTTTATTAGCGTGGTCTTGCCGCATCCACTTGGGCCAATTATGCACAGATACTCCCTATCCTCAACCTGAAGATTAATGTTCTTCACCGCAAAGATACCGCCATATTTTTTTGTGATATTGATTAGGCGGACTGGCGGAATACTATATCACCTCCAGCTCCTTATAAAGCCCCTGAGGCGGATACGGATACACCCTTAAATTCTCCGGCTTTAGGCGGACATAAACCCTTTCGCCAATACCGAATCTCTTTAAGCCGAAGACGCTTGGCATTCTAGAGCTAACTTTATCCCCATTATCAAGCGTGATAGAGTAAGATACAAAGTCTCCCAGAAAACTAACCTCCGATACTGCTCCGGGAAAAAGATTAATCTCCTCCCTCCTACGCGCCCCCTTAATAACCTCAACCTTCTCCTCTCTAACCATAACAACAATCCTCTCGCCAACAACCCTATTAACATCATTAACTCGCAGGAGAAAGCCATTTCTAAGCTGAATCCAAGAGCCATACTGGTCGACTTCAGCGACAAAGCCCTCAAGGAAGTTTGCTCCACCAACAAAATGTGCTACAAATATACTTTTAGGCTCATTATAGACTTGTGAGGGCGGCCCCTCCTGCTGTATCTCACCATTTCTTAAAACAACTATTCTATCGGCGACAACCATGGCCTCCTCCTGGTCATGCGTAACATGAATCGTTGTCAATTTATTCTTCTTCGCAATCCCCCTAAGCTTATACCTCAACTCAACCCTTAATCTTGCATCTAAAGCGCCGAGCGGCTCATCTAAAAGTAGAATTTTTGCGCCGGACGCAAGCCCCCTCGCTAAAGCTAGGCGCTGCTGCATTCCACCGCTAAGTTCATGCGGGAAAGAATTGGCTCTCCACGCAAGCTTGGTCATCTCAAGCATTTGCATTGATACTTTATAGGCTTCTTCCCTACTGAAGCCTCTGGAGAGGGGTCCAAATGCAACGTTATCAATTACGCTCATATGTGGGAATAGGGCGTAATATTGCGGAACGTAAGCCACATTCCTCTCCTGCGGTGGAACATCATTTACAAGCCTTCCATCAATATATATTTCGCCGCTATCAGGCTTAACGATTCCAGCTATGAGCTTGAGTAATGTTGTTTTTCCACTTCCAGTTGGGCCGAGAACGCATATATATTCACCATCATTCATCTTTAGGCTTAGGTTTTTAATCGCCGTTACATTACCGTATCTTTTTGTAACATTCACCAGCTCTATTAATGGCACTTCCAGCTACTTCCTCCTTCTCGTCAACAACCTTAAGGCTAAAAGAATTATGAATGACAATATTATGTAGAGCCCCACACTCAAAGCCTTTTGTGAGCCAGTTATCTTTCCATCCTTAATCCAGTTAACGAGCAAAATTGGTGTCGTCCAGAACTCTTTTGTTCTGGCAACGGCTTTAGCTGCACCGGTCTCACCCAAAGCCCTAGTGAACACTAGGACAGCCCCAGAGAACATTGAGTATTTTGTGAGCGGAAGGGTTATTTCACGGAATATTGTGAGTGGTTTCGCGCCAAGCGTGCTGGCAACTTCCTCAATCTCCAGGGGTATGCTTTCCATGGCGGCAGCCATGGACTCGACGAAATAGGTGTAAGTTATGGTCGTATGAGAGAATAATAGAATCCAGAATTCATGAAGGAAGTAGTATCTCCCCCAGAAGAGCCTTAAGGATACCCCCAGCGCAATTGAGGGAACAATTATTGGTATGCTAATCAATGCCTTAAATATTGGTGTTGCACCACCAAGCTTCCTTCTAGCAATCACTATAGCCGCTGGAAGACCAAAAATGATGTTTACTATTGTCGATAGCGAGCCAATGGCATAAGAAATCGTCATACTACGCCAGAATTCACCCCAGGGGCCTGAGCCAACCAGAGCCTCGCCTAGAGTTCCATCTATGAGCGCACCAATCATTGGGAGGGCGATGAATAGGGATGGTGATAAAACCACGAGTAGAAATACTAGAAGCGTTAACCCATTCCTAAACCTAATGATTTTAGAGCTGCTGAGCCTTCTCTCTATTGATGGAAAGACTCGCCTAATTGGAAACCTAAATTTAGGCGCCAACAAACTTATCAAAAAGAATAATATTGTTGATGTAAATATCAAAATTGAACTCACGTAAACTAAAACGCTACTCTTCAAGTGTTCCGGAAGACCAACCATATCTATAACCCTAAATAGGAAGACCGGGCCATTCTCCCATTGACCAGCCACCATAACTGTTGCACCAGTTTCCGAGAGCGAGCGAGCGAACGCTAATAGGAAAGACGCTATTATGCCTGGCTTAAGTAAGGGTAAAGTTATCGTCCTAACCGCTGTTAATGGCTGTGCACCGAGAGTTCTCGCAGCAATCTCGTAAACCTCTTTATAGTTAAGTAGTTCGCCCACCATAACTCTTACAATAACGGGATATGAGAAGGAAAAGTGTAGAAGAAAGACTAGAAGAAATCCCTCTGGAACAAGTGATTCTACTCCAAAAATCCTTGAGATTCCATCAGGTCTACCCCAGAAGAGGAGTGTTGAATATCCTAGAGCTGCTGTTGGTATGAGGAATGGGATATCCACCATAGTATCTATGATGTGTGCAAGTTCAATCCTGCTTCTAACTATAAACCATGCGAGGGGTAGTGCTGCTACTAAATCTAAGGTTGCAATAATAAAAGCCATGAAAAAAGATTGGATAATTGCCGCATTAGCTCTAGCCAATAAATTAGGTTCATGCAATATAGTCTCCACTTGACTGATATTCTCAAGTATCCCGATGATTGGTGGAAGAAGTATAAAGGCGAAAAAGAACAGTATCGATGATGCGTAAACTAAATATTTAATTGAGTCCCTCGATGAGAGTTCATCCAGTTTTCTAATTAATTTACGCATGCTGCCATTATTCCTTGAGGGAAAGACGCTTTTCATTCTCGTTTCTCTAATTATCACATCGCATATATACTTTATCAATCTTAATCCCTATTGGCTTATGGGAACTGAAAGATTGGGTGAAAATCGAAATATAACAGTGGGACTCATAGTGAGGGGGACGGTATCTACTGGGATAGGTGAGGGAAGCAAGTTCACAAATTTACCATGGTTTAAGAGGCAAGTTAAAGAGGCGCTTGGCTTCGAACCGCACCCTGGAACATTAAATCTGCTTTTGGCGGACGAAGATTGTAATAAGCTAATGGACCTATTAAGCAAAAATTCCGGATTTAAAATAGTTCCCGAGCCCGGCTATTCATCGGGTAGACTTTATAGGGCGCTTATAATGCCAGGTATTTCAGGGGCTGTTGTTAGACCTAACGTTTCAAACTATCCGAGAAAACTTCTGGAGATTATTGCTCCGGTCAATCTAAGGAGGCTTCTAAACCTTAGGGATGGGGATGAGGTTGAGGTTGAAATACTGCTTGAATAATGGGTTCTGCACATTCTCTATGGTTGCCAGATGCCCAAGAACTCTCGCTTTAGGTGTTTGTGTTGCCTCCGCATCTCTGGCTGTTGGAAGTGCTGTTCCACACGTGGAGGCTGGTGTAGGTGCCATAGCGGTTCAAGGATATACATGCTTCTTTCATGGGGTTAACGGGTTGAAACTTCTCAAAAATGGACTTAAACCGAATGATGTTCTTAAAACTCTGCTTGAAAATGATGATTTTAGGGAGATGAGGCAAATATCCATAGTTGACGTGTTCGGTGAGAAGGCAGCCTTTACTGGTAGAGAAACGTTAAAGTGGAGTGGGCATATCATTCGCGAAGATTGTGTTGCAGCAGGCAACGCTCTAACATCTGGAAAAGTTCTTGAATCTATGGTTAAAGCATTTGAGAATTCTGAGGGCGAATGGTTCCCCGAGAGGCTTTTAAGAGCCCTAGAAGCTGGACAAGAGACTGGAGGGGATTGGAGGGGAATATGTTCAGCGGCGCTGGTTGTGGTTGAGAGGGAGCCGATACATGAGTCCCGCCCAAAAATAGACTTGAGAGTTGACTTGCATGATGAGCCAGTGAGGGAGCTACGCCGAATATTTGAGTCTTATAAGAGGTGGATGCAAATTACGCGCTGAAAATCTATCTCTCCCTCTTCCCCTCTATAAACTCCTCAACCCACCTCCTAGCTACCGGGTCCTCAACTTGGATTGGCGGATGTTTAAAGGCGTATGCTGATATGCTAATTAGTGGCCCGGCAATTCCTCTGTCAAGCGCTATTTTAGTTGCCCTTATAACGTCTATCACTACGCCAGCACTATTAGGCGCATCCTCAACCTCAAGCTTAACCCACACCTTTATTGGTTGGTCGCCAAAATTTCTACCCCTAACATAAATGTAGCATATTTTCTTATTTTCCAGGAAGGGAACGAAGTCTGATGGACCTATTCTCGTGGGAACATCATATGGAACTAGGCTTGTAACTGCCTCGGTCTTACTTATGCGCTTAGACTTAAGCCTCTGCTCTAACGTCATATTCTGGAAGTCAGTGTCTCCGCCAATATTCAACTGATATGTCTCATCAATCTTAACGCCCCTATCAACGAAGAGCCTAATAATCTCCCTATGGAGTATAGTTGCACCCAACTGGCTTTTAATATCATCGCCAGCAACCGGCAACCCAGCCTTCTCAAACTTAGCGGCCCATTCCCTATCGCTCGCGATAAACTCGGGAATACAATTAACAAATGCGCATCCAGCGTCTATGGCTGCTTGAGCATAGAAGCGCGTTGCCTCAAAGCTGCCAACTGGCATGTAATTCACAAGTATATCAGCCTTAGTTTCCCTAAGAACCTCAGCGACATTAACAGGCTTAATCTCGTTCTCTGAGTATACTCTAAATGCCTCTCTCATATGGGGTCCAACACCATCTAATATTGGCGCTGGTAGAACCTCAACCCCCAGCTTAGGTATTGACTTAACAAATCTTGGGCAGCAATTTGGCTCAGTGAAAATTGCCTCGCTAAGGTCTTTTCCAATCTTCAGTCTATTAACCTCAAATGCCGCAACAAACTTTATGTCCCGAACATGATAATCGCCAAATTTAACATGCATTAATCCTGGAACGAAATCCGTCTCCTTAGCATCCTTATAATAATGGACGCCCTGAACTAATGCTGACGCCCCATTCCCAACACCAGCTATCGCAACCCTAATCTCAGCCAAAAATATCACCGCTAACCTAAAATTTCATCTCGCAAATTTATAAAATTAATTTCTTTTGGGCACATGCATTCAAAAACCTTTTATCAGAGGAGGAAGAGATTAATGTTCTGTCAGTTTTGAGGATTCGGAGAGATTAGCATGGGCGGAGAAGAGGATAAGGAACTTGAAAGAATTAGGCAGAGGAAGATTGAGGAGCTCGTACGAAAGTCCAGAATGGAGAATTCCGTGAATGAACCAATAGAGATAACTGACCAAAACTTCAGTGATATCGTAAGGAGCCGCCGCCTCGTGGTGATTGATTGCTGGGCTCCTTGGTGTGCACCATGTCGTATGATGGCTCCAGTAATAGATGAATTGGCCAGAGAATACGCTGGCAAAATTCTATTTGGAAAACTTAATGTCGATGAGAACCCGAGGGTGCCAGCTGAATATCAAATAATGAGCATACCCACATTCCTAATCTTTAAGAATGGAATTCTTGTTGAGAGAATCGTTGGGGCTATGCCAAAAAAGCTCTTAGAGCAGAGGATTATTAAATATATTGAGTAGGGGATAGTGCTTGCTCCTCTTTGGAGTCCATCTGCCCACACATAGTAGATATGAATATAACGAAATTTTGAGAGTCTCTAAGGCTGCCGAGAAATTAGGTTTCGACTCAATCTGGGTTGGAGACCACTTCTATCTCCCAAGGGAGTTCTATGAGAAAACCAGCGGAGACCCGAAGAAACCAAATAAGCTCGACGCTTGGACATTACTTTCAGCGCTAGCCAGCCAAACCAATAAAATACGTTTAGGTGCAAGGGTCTCACCACTCCCATTCTATGAGCCACCAAGGTTAGCGAAGATTGTCACCACAGTGGACATAATTTCTGGCGGTCGAGTCAATTTCGGTGTTGGTGCAGGATGGTTTATGGATGAGGCTCTATCATATGGTGTTTGGTGGGGTAGGCATGAGGAGCGAATATTAAGGATGCTTGAGGCTTTAGAGATAATATTGAGACTTTGGACTGAGGAGGAGGCCGTCACGTATGAAGGCAGATACTATAGGGTTTCTGGCGCTCCATTCTGGCCTAAACCCGTCCAAAAGCCTCATCCACCAATATGGTTCGGTGGTTCCTCCAAGAGAATATTAGAGGCTGCCGCTAAATACGGTGCAGGTCTTCTACCATTATCCGACCTCTCAATCAAAGGCTTCAGGACGCTTGTATCTAGAGTCGCTGAGGTAATGAGGGATAGGAGAAGAAGCTTCATTCTGGCTCCTTCACTCACGTATCCAGATGCGTTAGGCAATAATCCATCAGAGTGGATTCAGAGGGTAGAGGAGTATGCTGATGCTGGAGCGGATAAGATTATAGTGGATTTCTCAATGACAAATGTTCCACCAAATGAGGCAATAAAATTCCTTAAGGATTTCTCTAAGATAATTTTTCCTAAATATCATCGCTCTAATTGAGAATGCAGAAAAGATTTTATCTTCGGCTGAGACCCTTATTAAGTAATCATCAAATCTTCACTGTAAGGCTGGGTGACAATTGAAAATGTCCAGTTCTAAAGTTGCAACTTTACGTGTGGCCGAAGCCCATGGAAGAGATGTTGGCAGAGGCATAGCTAGAGTAGACCCAAAGGTTATGGAAAATTTAGATTTAACGCCCGGAGATGTTATCGAGATTTCCGGTAAACGTAAAACTGCCGCCATATGCTGGCCAGGATACGCTGAGGATTCTGGAAGGGGGATTATACGCATAGACGGCTATATAAGGAGAAACGCCAGCGTCAGCATAGATGAGAAGGTCACTATTCGAAAGATTGAGGCCAAAAACGCTGAGAAAATTATTCTCGCACCAACAGAGCCTCTACGCATCGAGGGCGCTGAAGAATATTTAGCCCAGATTCTTGAGGGAAAAGTTGTTACTAGAGGCGATTATGTTCCGCTTGGAATAATGGGTAGAACAATCGACTTAGTTATAGTTAATGTTCAGCCGCCAGCACCAGCCGTAATAATAACTCGGGACACCGAGATAGCGATGGGTGAGAAGCCAGCTGCAATGGTTAGGGAAGTTCCCAGGGTCACCTATGAGGATATAGGCGGCTTAAAGGAGGAAATTAGGAAGATTAGGGAGATGGTTGAGTTACCGCTTAAATATCCGGAGCTATTTGAGAGACTCGGTGTTGAGGCACCTAAGGGCGTGCTACTTTATGGTCCTCCCGGAACCGGCAAAACCCTGCTTGCCAAGGCTGTTGCCAATGAGACCAATGCTGCGTTCTTCAGCATAAGCGGCCCAGAGATAATGAGCAAATATTATGGTGAGAGTGAGGAGCGCCTTAGAGAGATATTCAGGCAGGCTGAAGAGAATGCCCCAAGCATAATATTCATTGACGAGATAGACGCTATTGCACCTAAAAGGGAAGAGGTTACCGGTGAGGTTGAGAAGAGGGTTGTAGCACAATTACTGGCACTTATGGACGGACTAAAGCCGCGCGGAAGGGTTGTCGTTATAGGCGCAACCAATAGGCCTAATGCCATAGATCCAGCCCTAAGGAGACCGGGAAGATTCGACCGTGAAATAGAGATAGGCGTCCCAAATAAGCAGGGTAGGCTTGAGATACTTCAAATTCACACGCGTGGAATGCCATTAGCTGAAGATGTTGATTTAGAGAAGATTGCCAGCATAACTCATGGCTTTGTCGGAGCGGACTTGGCGGCTTTATGTAAAGAGGCTGCTATGAGAGCATTACGAAGAATCCTTCCAGAAATAGATTTCGAGAAAGATACTATCCCAGCCGAGATGCTGAATAAAATAACTGTTACAATGAACGATTTTATGGAAGCCCTAAAAGATGTTGAGCCATCAGCAATGCGCGAGGTTCTCGTGGAGATTCCAAACATTAGATGGGATGATATAGGTGGCCTAAAGGATGTTAAGCTCGAGCTTCAAGAGGCTGTTGAATGGCCACTCAAGTATCCAGAAATATTTGAGCACATGGACGCTAGGCCACCCAAAGGTATACTCCTCTATGGCCCTCCGGGAACCGGAAAGACATTGCTTGCCAAGGCTGTTGCCAATGAGAGCGAGGCGAACTTCATCAGCGTTAAGGGTCCGGAGCTCCTTTCAAAGTGGGTTGGTGAGTCAGAGAGGGCCGTTAGGGAAGTCTTTAGGAAGGCTAAGCAAGCGGCTCCAAGCATAATATTTTTTGATGAGATAGACGCTATTGCACCGATTAGGGGCGGAGGATATGGTGATAGCGGCGTAACCGAGCGCGTTATAAGCCAGCTCCTAACGGAGATGGATGGAATAGAGGAGCTAAGGGGCGTCGTTGTCATAGCAGCCACAAACAGGCCTGACATAGTCGATCCAGCTCTGCTTAGGCCTGGAAGATTCGATAAGCTCTTATATGTGCCACTGCCAGACTTAGAGGCTAGGAAGGAGATACTGAAGATTCACTTAAGGAAGAAACCTCTGGCTGAAGACATAGACATAGATGAGCTTGCTAAGAGAACCGAGGGTTATACTGGCGCGGACCTGTCCGCAATATGTAATACTGCAGTCATGCTTGCCATAAGAGAGCACATAATGAACAGTAAAGGACCAGAGGAGGCCAAAGAAAACTTAAAAGAACTTAAGGTTTATAAAAGGCATTTTGAGGAGGCTCTAAAGAAGGTTAAGCCAATATCCCAAAGAGAACTCGAAATGTATAAGCGAATCTCGGAGGAGTTTGCTGCAAGGGCAAAATAACCCTTCAAACCTCAAAACCAAAATCATAAAGGTATTTAAAAGAGTTTGATTAGAAATCAAAAATAGAGCCTCGGTGGCCTAGTCTGGTTAGGGCACTGCCTTGGTAAGGCAGGGGTCGCGGGTTCAAAGCCCGCCCGAGGCTCCAAACCAAAAGTATAAGAGCCGAACAATCCTTAATCTTTAATCATGAAGCCAGCTGTGATAGACATTCATGATCATACCCATAGATGGCCTTTGAATCTCGTCCTATTATATTTGTTACGAAGCGTTGAATAAGCTTATGATATATGAATGGAAAGATTGAAAACCGGTTTTTAATAATTAATAGGTATA
>JAGTQF010000008.1 GCA_018396655.1 Candidatus Bathyarchaeota archaeon | reverse complement strand
AAGTTTGCTGGCTTCACCCTAACTGCCCTTCTAAAGATTCGGCCAAAACCATTCTAAACCACGCGAACAATTATTGGGAAATGGTGAGGGAGCATTTTGGACTCAGGAGCGGGAAAAGCTCGTCATCCACTGAGGGTGCGTCCTCGTACCTCGATTTCCTCATCGTCCAAGAGAGCTTAAGGGCGAATGTCTAATATGAGCTTTTCGTGTTAAGCCCTTGTTTTCTCATACATTTTTTCTAGGGTCCATCTTATTGCCGAGCGGAGTTCCCGCTCCCTTTGCGGCGTTACATTTCTGACCAGTATCTCACGTAGTATGTTTCCCTCAGTTTTTATATCGAAGGATAGAGCTTCATCGGGCATAAGTTCACCCCTCCTAACGGCTTCTTGGTCAATTTCATGCATCCTCATTAGAACCTTATCCACTAAGAAGGCCTTAAAGGGCGGCGTGCCAATATCAAACTTTTTATCCATCTCAGGTATGACACGCATATTTCGGCCCTCAATGTATATGTTTGCTAAGGTTTCTCCGCCACCAGTCTTAAGCGGAATTGCCTTAACCGGCTCTTTAATTGGCGGTGGGCTTGGAGGTTGAGCCGGCGCTGCCTCGGTGGCTTTTGGTGGCACTACCATCTCCTCAGCCCTTTTGAAGCTCATTTCAAACAGAATCTCATTAACGAATTCCAGAAGCGCTCTTAAGCCTTCAATCTCGCTTTCTAAGCTCCTAATTCTATCCTCAAGAATCTCCCTAAGCTCGGCTATCCTCCTTAATTTTTCCTCCTCCATCCCAGGGGCTTCCTAAAATTTTTGCATGAAGTCCTAGCTTTAATATGTGGAACTGCGATATATTTTTAATCATTCTCACCATAAAATACTCTTGGTGTACCCAATGCAGATAAGCGTCTACATTCTAGTTGAGGTTGAAAGGGGAGAGCCGTGGCAGGTGGCATCTGAAATATCAAAGATTGAGGGTGTTAAAACGGCTCATGCCGTAACAGGCCAATATGATATAATAGTTTACGCCGAGCTCGATAGTCTGGAGACATTAAAGAGTGTAATAAAGAGGATACATGCTATTGAAGGGGTCCAGCATACCCAGACAGCCGTATGTATACCATAAATCTCCTCTATTTTCCCACATATTTTAATAATTGACCATTAATTTTTTAATAATTAAATTCTCTCCTTGGTAGTTTGGAGGAAAACCCTATGGTTGATGCAAAAACATCCCTGGTTGTCACGGATACCTCACATAGTCCATATGCAAGATTAAAGCCCGTTCCAATAGAGAATGTCCGTTTAGAAGATGATTTCTGGGCTCCTAGATTGAGACTTATGCATGAAGTAACGATACCATCACAGTATGTGCTTCTCGAAGAGACTGGTCGGCTATTTAACTTCCGGAGAGCTTCGGGCAAGGTTTCCGGAGAATTTAAGGGTTTAGTTTTTAATGACTCCGATGTTTATAAATGGATTGAGGCTGCAGCCTACTCATACGCGTATGAGCCGGACCAGAACATACTGGATTTGGCTAGGAAAGCGATTAATGAGGTTGTTGCAGCACA
The DNA here is from genome assembly GCA_018396655.1 of Candidatus Bathyarchaeota archaeon. Lineage (GTDB taxonomy): Archaea > Thermoproteota > Bathyarchaeia > Bathyarchaeales > DTEX01 > DTEX01. Next base: position 48,646 of record JAGTQF010000008.1, on the reverse strand, counting down.
GGATGAAGATGGATATTTAAACACTTACTTTACGTTTGAACGGAAGAGCGAGCGATGGAAGAACCTTAAGGATATGCATGAGATGTATTGCGCTGGCCACCTTATGCAAGCCGCCATAGCGTTTTATAGGGCTACTGGCGATAGAACCCTCTTGGATGCATCTTGCCGCTTCGCGGACCATATAACCAGCGTCTTCGGCCCGGGTAAGCGTGTTGGTGTCTGTGGGCATCCTGAGGTTGAAATGGCTTTTGTCGAGCTTTATAGAACTACTGGAAAGAAAGATTATTTGGATTTGGCATGCTTCTTCATTGATAATCGTGGTAGAGGTGTTATTGGCGGAAGACCGTACTACATCGACCATAAGCCATTTAGGGAGCTAAGCGAAATTGTTGGGCACGCTGTTAGGGCACTATATTTGAATTGTGGCGCAGCCGACGTATATGCTGAGATTGGAGATAAAACCTTATTTGATGCTCTAATGCGCCTATGGCATAGTATGACTGAGCGGAAAATGTATATTACCGGTGGGGTCGGCTCAAGACATGAGGGTGAAGCCTTCGGCAACGATTATGAGTTGCCTAATGTGAGGGCTTATGCCGAAACCTGCGCTGCTATAGCGAACTTCATGTGGAACTGGCGTATGCTGCTGTTAACTGGCGATGGGGCATTCGCGGATATTATGGAGTTAACCCTATATAATGGGATACTATCCGGGATATCATTAGATGGCAAAAAATACTTCTATGTTAATCCATTGGCTGATAGGGGCGCCCATAGGCGTCAGGATTGGTTTGAGTGTGCATGCTGCCCGCCGAACGTGGCTAGATTGATAGCGTCATTACCCGGCTACTTTTACAGCATATCTGATGATAGTATTTGGGTACATCTGTATGCTGGGGGAAGAGCGCGCATAATGTTAGGTGGCTCCAGCATTACGGTAGTGCAGAGCACAAATTATCCGTGGAGTGGAGAGATTGGCATCACAGTATATCCGGAGGAGGATGGAGCCGAGTTCGGCTTATACCTGCGAGTTCCAGGCTGGTGCAGGGAAGCAATCTTGAGGGTTAATGGTGAGCGATTTGATGCTCCGGTAGTATCTGGTTATGCGAGAATACATCGCCCCTGGAGATATGGCGATAGAGTTGACTTATCGCTTAAGATGCCAATTGAGAGGGTTATATCACATCCACATGTTATGGAGAATAATTGTAGGGTTGCATTAAAGCGCGGCCCAATAGTCTACTGCCTTGAGGGCGTGGATAATCCGGACTTCGATGTCTGGGATGTTTTCTTGCCAAATGATGCGCCGTTAAGTGCTGAGTGGATGCCAAACATGCTTGGTGGCGTAATGGTTGTTCGCGGTGAAGCCCTAGCCTTCAATCATGAGGAGTTTGGCAGTAGGCTATATGCTTATAGAGGTGATGTTAGGCTTAGCATGCGCAAGGTATCGTTTACTGCAATACCATATTATGCATGGGCTAATAGGGGGAGTAGCCCAATGATAGTCTGGTTGAGGGCGCCTGAAAACCTATTCTAGCACGCTCAGCCTATCAAGAGTTCCTATGAAGGTTCCATCCAACAAGTAAATCTCAGCCCTCTCAAAGTTTACGCTCCCAGACCTAAGAACCGGCCCAATGAAATCCTTAAAAATCACATCTCTAGCGATTGAAGCCCTGTTTATTGCTCTTCCGCCGAGAAAATCGTTGAATGAGGGCATTATAATGAGGCTTTTAACCCTAGGCTCTATTGAGAACATGGACTTTAATATGGCTTTGGGGTCCTCATCCCTCTTAAACCTGACATTATAATGCCTAAGCGTCGACCTCACAAGTGTTACTCTGTCACACGGAGCCTTCACCCAGACCTGACTTGTTATGCGGAATCCTATAGGGTCTCTAAATGTTATTGTTGGGTGTATGTGCCCAATAATTAGGGTTTCGCAACCAAGTAGCTTAATATCCGGCCAGGTGTGACCATGAAGTAAACCGACATCGCCCACAATCATACCCTGCTGTGGTGCTACCTCTATGTCCTCCGGTAGTAGAACCTCTACGTTTCCATCATGATTTCCGGGAATAACTTTTATGTGCGGTATTTTTCCGCGTATCTTCTCGAAGAATATTGGGACGTCACGCCATTCTTCAAGTTCAATCTTCTCGATTGTATGTTTGATGTCGCCGAGAATCACTAGAGAGTCTGGCTTGGTTATGGAGATTATGCGCTCAAGCCTTCTGAGGAGCTTATTAGTCTGGGATGGGACATGTATGCCCTCCTCTATTAATGTCGCCTCCCAACCCAAATGTATATCTGATACGGCTAGGACCCTCTCGGACCCATGCTCTATTAGTAACGCTGCGTAGGGGCTCACCGGCTTAAGTAGCGTTCCATTCCCCTCAGCCATAAGCATGCGCTCAACCAAACATTACAAGCTGATTAAAGAGACTATTTCATCAAAAAGCTTTCTATTCGCCGATGCTATAACCGAGAATCGCCTAACCTCAGTTAATGGAACATTTGGAATATCCTCACCGCTCGGCTGCAGAAATATTCCCTCAGCCTCCCTAACTATGAGCATGCCAGCCGCAAAATCTATTGTTCTGAGCATGTTGCGTAGGTCTACGTATGCATCTAGGATTCCGGATGCTACATGGCATATCTCTAGAGATGCTGAGCCTAATGCCCTCAGGCCTTTGACCCTCCCCATGATTTGCGCTGTCCTTTTTATTGACTCTTGGCTTCTTGACACATCAACGCTTATAATGGAACTCTCAAGTCTCTCCACATTTGATGTTCTAATCGGCTTACCATTATATTTGGCGCCTTCTCCCCTCCTAGCCGAATATAATCCGCCATCAAATAGGTCTATTACAGCGGCCGCCTCTAAATCACGCAACATTCCGGTTGGAGACATAGCTATTGATGCGGAGGCAAATTTCAGACCCCTCACGGCATTATTTGTTCCATCAACTCCATCAACGATGAGATAGAATTCAGGCTTTGAGCCAATCTCCATAACACCACATTCCTCACCAACAAATATGCATGAAACCCCCTTCTCCTTTAGATACTGGAGAGCCGCCTTCTCTGATATAGCATCTATAAATTTTGTTCTGTCACCGCCAAATCCTAAGCCAAGAGTTTCGCCAGCCTTCGGCGTTCCGAGAATCGGATGGACTGCCAAGTAAATCTCTTTAGCAAGCTCGCTCAGCAGACTAAGCTCCCAACCCATCTATCCACCAGCATGCGGTTCTCTAATAGCATTAAATATTCTTCACTATAAAAGCGATGTTAAGTTTTATATGCACTAAAGCTGCTAAATAATTTCGGAGGTTAACAGGTTGTCCGAGGCTGAAGCTGAGAAGAAAAAGAAATACTATTATTATGGAAAGAAGGAGGAGAAGGCTGAGGAGGTAAAGAGGAGAAGGACTTGCAAGAGAAGCAAATGATTGGAGTATTTCTCAGCCGTCTATTCGCTAGATTTTTGGCGATTCTTCTCTCCTAAGGAAGCGTGGTATACATCTCTCATCCTCAATGGGATTGAAGGCTTCGAGCTCCCTGATATCTAATGGTATAGCTATTCTTGATACCATACCATGTAGGCTGTAGGGAAGCCTAATGAGCCTCATGCCTCCTGATGTCACCCACTCATCTATCATAAATCCTCTTTCCCTAATCTTTTTGGCTATTTCGCTGCGTTCTTTCAGGCTTAATCCGAAGGCCTCTATGTCGAAGACATGTATGTGGAAGCCCCTGCCAGAATAAACGATTCTTAAGTCTGAGAAGACCTTTGAGAGCTCATCATAGAGCCTTATCGTCTCATCCTTAACCATCTCAAGCTCGATTTCACAGAAGCTTAAGCCCTGATGCCTACGCATTTTATCCTCTAGGGAGCCGTGTATTGGGCATGTTAGATTTTCCGGGTCTAGGTCGAATGCTAGTTCTTGACCAATGATTTTGCCGTCATCATCGTAGATGTTTCTGTCATAGTAGACTGATTCTGGTAGGAACTCAAGTATCCATCCTCTAACATCCTCCAGACTTCTATAGTTGTCTATTAGGATTGTTGTTTCAGCGTCCTCCTCATATTCGGGTGGATAGATTCTTGTATGCCTTCCAATTATAACCGCAAATATAACCCTACCAAACCAGCCCTTAAGCCAGCTACTAACACCATTAATATTGAATTCTTCGGTATAGAATGCCCTTCGCTCCTCCAATGTTGAGGGGCGCATCCACCTCGGCAGATAATACCCGCTCAATCCACCCCTCTGCCTCCAGAGCAGACCACAAGATTAACGCTATGTTGTTCCAGTCTCCCAGCTTGATAAGTATTTTCTCTGCTCCTCAGTTATTTCATCAATCTCTATGCCCATTGACTTCAACTTAAGCTTGGCAATCATCATATCAATATCTTCAGGAACTCTATATACTCCGGGCTTAAGTCTAGGTCCCTTAGCCAGATACTCAACGCATAATGCTTGGTTTGAGAAGGACATGTCCATAACTTCTGATGGATGCCCCTCAGCCGATGCTAGATTTACAAGCCTACCTTCAGCGATGAGATATATTCTTCTCCCATTTTTTAGCGTGTATTCCTCTAAGTTTGGTCTTATGGTCCTCTTTGAGACCGAGATTGACTCTAAGTCCGGTATGCTTATCTCAACGTTAAAGTGCCCGCTGTTAGCCAGTATTGCACCATCCTTCATCTTAAGCATATGCTCACCCCTTATAACGTTTATATTTCCGGTAACGGTCACGAATATGTCTCCTACAGCGGCCGCCTCATTCATGGGCATAACCTGGAAGCCATCCATAACAGCTTCAAGCGCCCTTAATGGGTTAACCTCAGTAACTATTACATTTGCGCCCATACCCCTAGCCCTCATCGCCAGCCCACGGCCACACCAACCATATCCGCAGACAACAAACTTCTTTCCAGCCAGAAGAACATTTGTTGCACGTAGAATCCCATCTACCGTGCTCTGCCCAGTTCCATATCTGTTATCAAAAAGATATTTTGTGTAGGCATCATTAACGGCTATGATTGGATACTCTAAGATGCCCCTTTGAGCCATAGCCTTTAAGCGTATAACACCCGTAGTCGTCTCTTCCGTTCCACCTAAAACATTCTTTAATGCCTCCCTCCTAGAGGAGTGGATTGTTCCAACAAGGTCTGCGCCATCATCGAGCGTTATTGCTGGCCGATAGTCTATAACCCGGTTTATGCACCAATAATATTCCTCTGTGGTTTCACCACGCCAAGCATAAACCTTAACACCCATCCTAGCCAGCGCCGCCGCAACCTCATCCTGAGTTGAGAGCGGGTTGGAGCCGCATAATGCAACCTCAGCCCCGCCAGCAACAAGGGTTTTAACCAAAACCGCCGTCTCTTTGGTCACGTGTAGGCATGCGCCAATCCTCAAGCCCTCAAGCGGCCTCTCAACGCTAAAGCGTTCCCTAATCTGGTTTAGAACTGGCATATGTCTAGAGGCCCACTCAATTAGCAGTTCGCCTCTATCGGCTAGACCTAAGTCCTTAACCTTAAACTCCACCATTCTTCTTCACCGAGAAGAGATGAGTAAAGAGGCACCTTTTATACTTAGTAAGCTCGCCGCTTCTTCCCTATCTGGCTAAAACTCTCTTGACGACAGGTGGCCTAACCTTCCTTAAAACCCTGTATCGGCAATATGGGCATCTTATACCAAGCTCAAGCTCGGAGGACTTAACGATAGCACCGCACTTAACGCACTGATAAAGTAACGTGGTCTCCTCATCGCTCGCCAATTTCAACCATCACCTATAGAGAGGAGGCATCAGCCATAAATTTAAGTTTTACTGCCATGGAAAAGATTTGGGTTAATTTAAATATTCCGCGAAAAGGATTTTAAGGTTGAGGGTTGGAGGGAAAGGGTTGGGTGAATTTTTCCCAAAAATAGACCTTAAGAGCGCTATAGATGAGATAGTGGACTTCATAAGGGGGAGAGTTGAAGAATCCGGTGCATCCGGTGTTGTTCTGGGCTTAAGTGGTGGCATAGATAGTAGTCTAACTGCAGCCCTTTGTGTTCGCGCACTTGGCAGAGATAGGGTTCTAGGCTTAATAATGCCAACGAATTTCACACCCAAGGAAGATTTAGAGGACGCCATAAGTTTAGCGAGGGAGCTGGGTATAAGAACAGAACTCATCAACATAGATGGCATATGCGATGCATTCGTGAAGGCGCTAAGAATCGACCAGAATGACCCGGCTTATAGGATGCCGCTGGCAAATCTACGTGCGAGAATACGCATGGCAATCTTGTATTTCTATGCAAATCTCCATAATTATCTTGTTGTTGGAACGAGTGATAGGAGCGAGTATTTAATAGGATACTTCACTAAGTATGGTGATGGGGCAGCTGACATATTCCCAATAAGACATTTATTGAAGACGCAAGTTAGGGAGATGGCAGCATACTTAGGCTTACCAGAGAGGATTGTTAGGAAGCCGAGCAGCCCACAGTTATATCCGGGCCATAAGCTGGCAGATGAGGTCCCAGCCGACTACTCTATAATCGACCCGATATTAATTGGTCTATTCGATGAGAAGCTTCCAGCTGAGGAGGTTAGTAGGAGGCTAAACGTATCAATAGATATCGTCAACGATATTCTTAAGAGATATATGAGGACCGAGCATAAGAGGAGGAGCCCACCAGTAGTAAAACAAAAAATAAGATAAATGCAACTAATATCGGATTACTGATTCAATGCTGGTGATAAGATGAAGCTTGCGGATAGAATGAAAATTATTAAGCCATCCGGAACAATAGCGATGGCTGAGAAGGCCCGTGAGCTGGCCAAGAGCGGAAAGAAATTATATAATCTGGATGTTGGTGAGCCGGACTTTGACACACCAGAGCACATAAAGAGGGCTGCAATAGAAGCTCTGATGAGTGGCTTCACGCACTATACGTCCAGCCTCGGCATAATCGAGCTCAGAAGGGCTATAGCTGATTATCTAAGGGATAGGAAGGGGCTAGAGGTTAACCCAGAGAGGGAGATAATTGTGACGCCCGGTGCCAAACATGCAATATACTGCGCATGTATGGCAACATTAAATCCGGGGGATGAGGTTTTAGTTTTGACGCCTACATGGCCGACTCACTTTACGTGCGTTGAGGCGGCTGAGGCGAGGGTTATTGAGGTTCCATGCGGGGAAACATATAGTCTAAGGGAGGAGCTGCTTAAGGAGAAGATAACCGATAAAACGAAGATGATACTTATCAATTCGCCGAACAACCCGACCGGTGGAGTTCTAAGCGTAGACGAGCTTAAAATCATAGCCGACTTATCTGAGGAGCATGATTTACTTGTCCTCTCAGATGAGGTTTATGATGAAATAATCTATGATGGCTTTCAGACCAGAAGCATGCTTAGCTTCGACGATGTCAGAGATAAGGTCATACTTATCAATGGATTCAGCAAGACATATGCCATGACAGGCTGGAGACTCGGCTATGCTGTGGCGAACGAAACAATAATAGATGCCATGAACAGGATTCAGCAGGCGACAACGACATGCCCCTCAAGCTTCATACAGAAAGCCGGGATAGCGGCCCTCAAAGGTCCGCAGGAGTGCGTCAGAAAGATGGTTGAGGAATTTGACCGCAGAAGAAGATACATTGTTGAAGCCCTAAATGGGATTCCGGGCGTTAGATGCACCATGCCTAAGGGTGCATTCTACGTCTTCCCAAGGCTTCCAGACATGGGTATGTTGAGCTTTGATGTATGCATGAAACTTCTTGAGGAGGAGGGTGTCTCAACGACTCCTGGTAGCGCTTTCGGAGAGAGCGGTGAGGGGCATATACGTATATCCTATGCAACAAGCCTTGAGATTATAGTCGAGGCCGTAGAAAAAATTAAAGACTTCATTATTAAATATTCAAGGTTGTAGGCTCCCTGGTGGTATATTACATGTTTGATGAGAAAGCCCTAAATGTTTTAAAGAGGATGACCGAGTCCTTCGGTCCTTCAGGCTTCGAGAGGGAGACCGCTAAAATAATTAAGGAATATATGCTTCCCTACTCAGATGAGATTTTAACTGACAAGTTAGGCTCAATAGTATTTGTCTGTAGGGGTGAATCGGAGAGACCGCATGTCCTCATAGCAGGGCATATAGATGAAGTTGGCTTCGTCATATCCGGCATAGATGAGAGCACTGGCTTCCTATCATTTAATCCTCTAGGCGGATGGTGGGACCAGGTTCTACTATCACAGAGGGTTGTTGTTAGGACTGAGAAGGGCGACCTATATGGTGTTATAGCCGCCAAGCCACCCCACCTCCTAACGGATGAGGAGAGACAGAAACCGGTTGATAGGAGAAACATGTATATTGATATAGGTGTGACGTCTGGTAAGGAAGCCATTGAGGCCGGTGTTAAGATTGGCGACCCGGTTGTTCCATGGTCCCCATTTATGCTCATTAATGGCGGTAGGGTTGCGATGGGGAAGGCGTTTGATGATAGGATAGGCGCATTTGTGATGATGGAGACTATAAGGAGAATAAAGGAGGATAGGATTAGCCATCCAAACACAATTTATGGTGCAGCAACAGTTCAAGAGGAGGTTGGAGCAAGGGGGGCCCAAACGGTCGCCCATATAGTTGACCCGGACGTAGCCCTAGTGATCGAGGTTGATATTGCCGGTGATGTTCCGGGCATAAAGCCCATGGAGGCTCCGACAAAGATGGGGAGGGGCCCAAGCCTATGCACATATGATAGTAGCATGATTCCGAACCAGCCCCTAAAAGAATTCGTCATAAAGGTGGCTAGGGAGGCTGGAATACCACTTCAGTTATCGCAGGTTGCTAGGGGTGGAACTGACGCTGGCAGAATACATATTAGTCGGGCTGGATGCCCAAGCGTCGTAATAGGCATACCGACTAGACACATACATAGCCACGTTGGTCTCTTAAGCCTAGAGGATGTCGAAAACGCGGTTAAACTCGTTATCGAGCTTGTTAAGAGGCTTGATAAGGAGACGGTTGAGAGTTTCACAGTCATATAGGTGGAAATATCTCATGAACGCTGAGACCATGACTTTAAAGGAGGAAACGATTGAGGGCTTTAGGGTCAAGATTGCCCAGATAGGCGGTCTATTAATCGGCGTAACATGCGATGTAGGCCCAAGAATAATTTATCTCGCAAGTGTGGAGAAGCCAAAACTGAATTTATTCGGCGTTCTCCCATATTTCGGCATTGAGACATCCGAGGGTTTCTGGAGGATTTACGGTGGGCATAGGCTCTGGACTGCTCCTGAGGCTAAGCCCCGCTCATACTCACTTGACAACCAGCCAGTGAAGATAGAGGCTGATTCCGACTCACTAAGAGTTTACGGAAATCCAGAAGAGAAAAATTCCATACAGAAAGAGATATCGGTTAGGGCAGGTTCGGATGGTGGAATTCAAGTGATTCATAGGATTAGGAATATTGGCCGCTGGCCCATTAAGCTGGCTTGCTGGGCTCTTTCGGTAATGCGGAGGAATGGCTTCGCAATAGTGCCCATCAAACCCATGAGGGTTGATGCTGAGGGTTTGCTTCCAGATAGGCATATCTCAATATGGCCATACACGAATATAGCTGACAAAAGGCTATCTTTAACCAGCGAATACATATTCGTCAAGCAGGACCCTAAGGCTAAGGGTCCACTTAAGATTGGTGTGAACGCAAACCCAAATTGGGCGGCCTACTGGGTTGAGGGCATGCTCTTCCTCAAGCAATTCCAGTATGATAGTGGGGCTGAGTATCCTGACTTCGGCTGTAGCGTTGAGGTCTACACAAACCCTGAGATGCTTGAGCTCGAAACCCTTGGACCGCTTAAAACAGTTGAGCCCTTCGATGTGGTTGAGCATGTGGAGTTTTGGAGGGTTCTTAATGTTGGGAAGGTTAAGATGAGCACGGAGGATATTAGGGAGAAGATAGAGCCGCTAATAAAAGCTTAAGCCGGGATTCCCTTTTCCCTTTATATTCATCTGGTCCACTCTATGTTCTTTTCCGCTATCTCCTTCCAGCATTCGTTGCATATCGGTAGGAAGCGCCCCTCATAATAGATGCTCAGCTTAATGTCTGTTCTTCTGCAATTTGGCTTCCATGGGTTCATACAGTGAGAGCCATCCGATGACTTAGGTTCAAGTGGGCTCTCAGAAAATCTTCTCTCATGCCCATTTAGCGCTTTATTCCTTCGGTTTGGGCTTAAATCAATATTACTCTGACGCCTCCTTAAAGAAGCATTAACTCTCAGATTAGCATCATTGTTTTTAATGTTTCTTCTATTAGCGTGAGCACTGATGGAACCTATGCCTGACTCTATAGCCGCACTCATGCTCCGCCAGCTCATCTCATCCAGCTCACCAATCAAACTCTTAAATTTAAGGTCGACGAGTAGACCCTCTAAGATTCCGGCCTCTTCATACGCCGTGTTCTCCCAGAAACTTTTACTCCTATCAATTTTCTCCTTTAAGTTGAGGGCTGCCGTCTCAATCTCGGACAACATATTGTTGAGCGCGTTAAATGCCCTCTCAGAAACTCTGCCCTCATTGAGGAGGGCTTTTAAAATCTCCCTCTTCCATCTAAGTGACGCGACTTCAACGTCTATCTCAGCGAGAATCTTTGTAAGAGACATCTGGCATCAAAAGATTGGATTATTTGGTGGGAATTAAAATTGTTCTAAACATGCTGGCATATCTAACAATATTTAGTCCATACCTAAGTTTTAGGAATAAAAGAGGATATTTTAAATGAAAGATTCAACTTCCCACACTTTAGGGGGAGAAGTAGAATTTAACGTTGAAAAGCGGCTGAGATTTCGTTAGCTCTGAGCAGACCAATTTATGGGCTATGGTATATCGCCTACCCCAAGTTTGCTGGCTATCTGCTTTATCTCATCCCATGTTCTCTCTGGTATATATATGCCCTCTCTAAGCCTAATCCTCTCTGTTAAATACTCCGGCTCACCCGGTATGGTTATCTCCTTCCAGCCCGGCCTAGGCTTCGAGGCCTTTATGGTCCTAATTAGGTCGCCAACCTTACATTTGAACTCCTCTATTGGCATAAAGTCCTCGATATTTATGACCTCGAAGAAGACACCGTTCCCCCTCTTGGCTTCCTCATATGCGCATCCGGCGCCGGATAGAATTCCACTTAATATTTCAACTGCTAAGCCAAGTCCGAAGCCCTTATGTCCCGCTTCATCCCCGCCTAATGGTAATATTGCGCCTCCATTATAGAGGTCTTTTGGGTTATCGCTTGGGTTTCCATCCTTATCAATTATCCAGCCATATGGTATCTTCTCGCCTCTATGCAGCATAACCCTAACCTTTCCCTCAGCGACAACACTCGTAGATATATCGATTACAAGTGGAAACTCTAGGTCGGATGGAAATGCGAAGCTAATTGGTCCGGTTGAGAGCATCCTCTCTCTCCCACCGAAGGGAGCCACAAACCTCGTTGAATTAACCATCGCCACACCAATCATATCGTTCTTTAGGGCCATCAGCGTATAATCAGCCAATCTACCTATATGATTGCAATTGAAGGCGCAGACCACTCCCACGGCCCCATCCTTAGCCTTCCTTATGGCTAATTCCATAGCTCTCTTGGCTATAACCTGCCCAAAACCCCAATTACCGTTTAAGATAGCTGAGGACCTAGTCTCTCTAGTGACCTCTATCTTTGCCCCGGGCTTTATTAAACCCTTCTCAATATCATTTACATATTGTATTACGCGTATTATACCATGAGAATCATGCCCAACCAAGTTAGCCTTAACAAGAAACTCTGAGACTAATTGTGCCTCATCATCCGGGGCGCCAGCTGCTACGAATATTCTCCTCCCAATATCCAATAGTTGCTCTGCTCTAAATGTTGGCATCTCTTAACTAGCCTCCCAGACCAGGTTATGCGACTAATAACTTTACTGCGCCCCTTCGATCTCTTTAATCTTATCTTTGAGCTCCTCTGGAAGTATAAATCCTATAAGCCCCTTCTTAGAGAGCTGATTGAGGTAGGCGCTCAGCGATATCTCAGCCTCCTCAGGCATTATCTTATATTTCTCAACTAGGTAATTTGCTATGTCACCTACTGTTCTCTCTCCATCACAGAGCTCCCAGACAACCGACCCAACCCTATCAAGGCTGATTATCCTCTCTCTGGGTTCTGGTGGAAATAGCTTGTCTAGGATGCTTCTCTTCTTTTTCTCCTCTTTCTGCGAGGTTTTTAGTGGAACCTTTATCCTTATTTCCCTTGTCTTCTTATCCTTCTCCCACTTCAATATTGGATTTCTAATGGGTTTAGCCTTAAGGAAGGCGCTCCTGGGCACTTGGAGGCCCTCTTTAACCTTTCTCCCTCTTCTAAATAGTCTACCGAGCACCATAATATTTTACCCAGAAGATAAAAGGGTTGCTTCCCACTTAAATTGCTTATTGTCATCCATAATATTCTTGGGGGAAACCCTTAAAGTGCCTATGGGATAATATTCTTATGGTGTGTAGAGTTATGTCATTAAGCGAGATACTTAATAATATAAGGGAGTTGGCGCTTAAGAAGGATGGATTGCGGCAGGAGATTCAGGTAATTGCCCGGAGAACCACTAGGCTCTCTAAGCAAGCAATATTTCTAACGCATAGGGATAGAATTGAGGAGGCTGAAAATCTGCTTAAGGAGGCTGGTGCAAATCTTAGTAGGCTGGCTGAGATTTCAAAGCTCCATTTAGACCTATTTTATACAGGGCTTGTCGATTCAGCTTTCGAAGAGTATGCTGAGGCCCAAATATTTCTGGGTCTCATTAAGAATGGTAGATTCCTCGGTCCAAGCGATATTAATGTTCCAGATGAGGCGTATGCTCTGGGCTTGGCGGATGTCATCGGTGAGCTGAGACGTAGGGCTCTAGACCTAATAAGGAGGGGTGATATTGAAGGTGCTGAGCGCTGCCTAGACATCATGGAGACAATCTATACGGAGCTTATAGGATGCGATGAGCTACTCATATTGATTCCAGGACTCAGAAGGAAATGCGATACTGGCAGAAGAGTTATAGAGGCTACGAGAGGTGATGTTACAACTGAGGCTAGGAGGATGGTTCTCAATAACCTCATGAGGGAGCTTCAGAGGACCCTTGAATCGAGGATTGACTATGGGAGGGAGCCTGGTCGAGGTTAAGGGGTTTCTATCACAGAACACCAAATTCTCTATAGAAAAGGCGAGAAGAATCCAAGAGAGCCTATCCAGAAGGGTTATAGTAAAGGATTGCTTCTACAAGCCAGTGGAGCTCATAGCCGGAGTTGACGTTGCATATGCTCATGGATATTCTTTTGGCGCCGCTGTGGTTCTAGAGTATGGTTCCATGAAGCCCGTAGAGTCTAGCATAGCGAGGGTTGAGACCCGCTTCCCCTACATACCAACATTATTATCATTTAGGGAGATCCCGCCAGCTGTATCAGCAATAAGGAAACTAACGGTTAAACCTGATGTCTTCTTAATTGATGGTCAGGGGATTGCTCACCCCTATAGGCTTGGCTTCGCAAGCCATCTAGGCGTAACATTGGATATAGTTACGGTTGGGGTTGCGAAAAGCCTATTATGTGGTGATGTGGGTGAGGGTGGCTGTGAACTCTGGAAGCCCATAATCTTTAATGGTGAGGTTGTCGGTGGGGCTGTCTTCACAAAATTGGGTGCAAAGCCCATTTATGTTAGCGTTGGACATAAAATCTCGCTGGAGACCGCCATAAAAATCGTTCTAGACTGCTCTAGAGGGCATAGGATTCCTGAGCCTCTAAGAGTGGCGCATATTCTCGCCGAAAAGACTAAAAGGGGAATGGTATCTGAGATAAGATAGGCTTGTTTGGGTGGATTGGTGGAGGGAGATTTGAATTCTAAACTCAAGAGGATTGTAAATAAGATTAAGGATGAGTCTCTAAGGGAGAAAATCTTAGGGCTCCTAAGCGACCTCTCAGTGAACTTTGGTGCTTCATCCTACTCTGGGATGCCTATTGAAGAGGCACCCGCAAGCAGATTTCATCACCATAGCTATCCGGGTGGGCTTCTAGAGCATACACTATCGACGATTAATATTGCTATGGCGATATGCGATTCCATCGAAAAGATTTATGGTGGAAGGGTGAATAGAGACCTCGTTATCAGCGGAGTTTTATTGCATGACATTTTTAAGCCACTAACATATGAGAGGGGGGAGAATGGTGCCTATCGAAATTCACCTTTAGGCGAACGCCTAGACCACTTAACTTTAGCGGCCTCGGAGCTTATTAAGAGGGGCTTCCCACTCGACTTGATTCATATTGTTGTTGCCAGTCACGGTCAAGCCGGCCCAATATCGCCTAAAACTATTGAGGCTTTAATCTGCCATATTGCGGATGAAGCCGACTCAAGGATGAATGCCGAGGTTTTGAATGCCGCGAAATATTTGGTTAAAGAGGCAACTGGTGAAGTCTGGGATAAGATGGACTCTAAAACAGCATTTAGGATTTTAATGCTAAAGGCTGAGGGTGGATGGGAGGGGTTAAAGAAGAATATCACCGTACTAAAGCCCGGATGAGCTGGAATTGAATTTTAGAGACTTTTAAGCCAAACCTTCTCCCCGCATATCTTCAGCCCATATACTGCGGTTATCAGCAGATTCACTATTAAAAGTGCATGGAGAAAGCTGAGAAAGGAGTTGTCAATTAGGAGAAAGCGGCTCTCAAGAGAGCATACTAGAACATGAATTGCGGCGAAAACCGAGATCAAACTTGATATGAGATGGACCTTTTGAATCAGCCATCCAGCCTTTCTCACCTTATTCCCAATCAGATTGAGGAGGCGCGCTATTCTAGGCGATACGTCGGCTAAATCGTCTATCGTGAGTGTTATTCCCCAGTAGAGGAAGAGGCTCGCATATACCTGGTATCTGCTGAAGGAAAATGCGTCCACTAGTAGGAGATGTGGAATGGAGAGAGCGAAGTAAGCGGCTATTGATAGGAGGCCATAAACGTAGTGATGGAACATTATCCTCCTCAAGTTTACTCTCCCAATAGTCTTTGCTGGAGCTATGTTCAATATTGATGTTGCGGCTACGAAGAAGAGTGGGAGGCCCTCTAGGGAGCATGGGCTGCAGATGAAAATGAATGAAACCCCCACATAAATCCCGCATAAAACGCCTATAGAGGAGAGTAGGCTAGCAACTGAATTAAATATAAGCGTTAGGCTGACCGCCTTCCTTAAGATAGCCCTTAACTCTTCCATTGACATTGGCTGAGAAAGTAAGCTACGGCAAATTTAAGCCTTGTTGGATTCGCCGAATTTCCAACCTACCCTCAAATATACCAGTTGATACTCCCTATCATCATGATAACCTCTCCTCTCTCCTCCCAAGTTGAGAACTAGGATATTCCTTTTCATGAGTGCTGATTAGTACGCTAATTTTAAGTTATGGAGCCAATAGATAATTTTGGTCTGAAATCCGGTGGTGATTTAATTGGCTGCTTGGGATAAGATTGGTATAATTGCTGATACGCATGATAGACTTCAGCTTATCGATGCTGCTGTGGAGAGATTAAATAGTGAGGGTGTTAGGCTTGTGCTCCATGCCGGAGACTATATTGCTCCATTCACAGCCCTACGATTTAAACCTCTCAAAGCCAAGCTGATAGGTGTTTTTGGCAACAACGATGGGGACCAGAATTTACTGAGGAGAAGGTTTGAGGAGGTTGGGGCCCAAATATATGGAAGGTTCGCGGAGATAAACGTTGATGGATTGAGAATGGCGCTAATTCATGGTGAGGACGAAATATTACTTAAGGCTTTAATCAACTCGAATTATTATGATGTCGTGGTTCATGGCCACACACATAAGGCCGAAACCTATAATGTTGGAAAGACTTTAGTGATAAATCCTGGTGAGGTATGCGGGTATCTGACTGGACATGCAACGATGGCGATTCTAGACGTTAAAGCCATGCGAGCCGAGATAATAACTCTTCAAACTTAATGGTTAAGAGCCTAGCGGGCTTAAATTCGCCATCAGCCATCTTCCAGTTTATTAACGCTAAAGTATAGGGCACACCCTAGCGAAGGGCTCTGGTGCCTTTCACCACTCATGTAGGAGTAGATGATTTTATAGGGTTTTAGGGGAAGAGGGAGAGGCTATCAAGATGATAGGGAGGTATCAATTATTGAACACTAGTAAAGGCGGAAAATATTAAATAGTCTGGTTAAGATGTTCTTTTAGTGTTAGATTTGAGGAGACATTTATGGGCGAACGTAAGATAAACATCTTCTATTTAATCTCTTTTATATGCACCTTAATCCTTATAGGCTATATCGGGCTGGTTTTCTTTCCGGTAATAAGCAGTTATCCAGAAATGCAGCCTATCGTCCCAATAACGCTCCTAATAATCGGTCTTCTTGGTGTCGCGGCGGGTATAGAGCTATTCCTCCTTTTAAGGCCTCCAGCTCATTCTGAGGAATAATCTTCCTCAGCACCCCTCTTATTTAAACTCGGCGTCTTATACTTCGTGAAGCCGCAGTGTCCGCAAGCGTAGCGGTTTCCATGGTCGGCCATAAAGTATCCCGGCCCACATCTATCACACACCGGAAGTAGCCTCTTAATCTTCCCATCCTCAATCTTGTAATATGAGGAGATAAACTTCTTTTTCTTCCCCTTCTTGGACATTACTTATCACTTCTCCTTTGTTTGAGGTGAATTCCTCATTATTATATGTTCCGGTTCTATTTGCTTAGCATGCTCCTCCGAATCATAAACATGCGCTTCACCCATAGTCATCGAAGCCCCAGTCACGCTCTCCACCTTCCTAACATAAACCCTCTCAACATCAACCCTGAGTATTCTGGCAAGCTCCCGCCTAACCTCTATACGGGATGGGGTTGGTGCACGCTCATGTATAACGCTGAAAATAATCTCGTTTCTCTTAAGCAGCTCATTACGCCTATTGCTTATAATATTAATCTTCATTTCGGCGTAGACCTCCAGATTCTAACTTAAATCTTGAAAGAGCTCCCCATACTTTAGCTTTCCGGTTTATGCTCCATCCTCTCCAAAATCCTACGCATCCTAGCTTTAGTCTCTTCATCAACATTAATCACAACAACTCCCTCATTAGGCTGACCATAGACGACCATGGATTTCTCAGGAGCCACAAGGACCGCAACGATTGTGAGTAAATCCTCTTCGCCATCAACTAGAACTTCAACTAAACCATCCAATTTAGTGGCTTCACCTATAACACGCCAGGCATCATCCATAATTGTGCCAGCCGGATTGGTGAGCTCCATTATTCTATCCGCCCTAAATTTTATGGGCTCGGTGGGCCTTCGCATAGACTTGTTATCAACTATGAAAACATTTAGTGGAAGCCCCCTCTCAAGCATGCTTCTCGATATAACATCGCCCACGGAGATTATTTTCACAGGCCTAACTGATTCCATCAGCTCCTTTAACTCTCTAATAACATCATCAAGTGAACCTCTGATGAGGTGGCCTAATGGGGCTTTAAGCTCGTCTCTAAGTTCTGGCGTGAGAATATACATGCCACTTTCTACCTCACCTTTATGGCATACCGCCCCTTCTTCTCAATCTTCATCGTTTTAGCTATGGCGGAGCTTTTTGGCTCGAATATTACTACTAGTCCACTGAAGTCCTCGCTTAAATCCGTCGACTTACAGTTTGGACAAATATTCTCTTCAGTTATATAATGGCATCTCCTACAAGCCCTCTCAACCAATCCGATATCACCACACTACTCCTTTCCCTTAGCCTCAGCCGCCTGAGCCTCAGCCTTCAGTTTCTTCAAATCCTCCTCAATCCACTCAATCTTTCCAAGGAAGGGTTGGCGTGCGGTCACGCCTATCTTCCCGAAGCCAGCACCCCTACCTATCGACACGGCTGTTATCCTAACGCGCACCCTATCGCCAACAGTCACCTTACGCTTAGTCTCCTTGCCCATTAAAACACCCTGCTTCTCATCATACGTTATGAAGTCGTCCATTAACTGTGACACATGGAGGAGAGCGTCAACGGGCCCTATACGAACAAAGGCCCCAAAGTCTGCAACCTCAACAACCTCACCCTCAACTATCTCCTGAACCTTTGGCAGAAATGTTAGGAGCATAAAGGTTACCTTATGATGGATTGCAGCATCCCCGGGAATTATCTTTCCAATGGGGGAGACTCTAACGTTTGTGACCGCTATTAAATAGCCCAGCTCATCGTCAATTACGCCCACATATTTCATCTTTAGCTGCTCTAATGCGACCTTCTCAAGTGGCTCATTAAATTTGTCGGGCGGTATGCGAACCGTATCCTCCACAGTTGCTAGATTGAACGTAATCGCTCACTCCTTCCAAATCACGACTTGGAATAATTATCGCTTAAGGCTATAAATGCTATATAGGAGTAATTTAAAAACTTTTTGACTAATCGCCAAGAAGATAAGTTTTTAGAGCCTGAAGAATCACTCAAATCTCCTATCCACAATATCCCAGACTTCCGGCCCGGTTCCTATTAATGTTACTGGAATCTTTATCTCCTCCTCAACCCTTCTAATGAACTTTCTGGCCTCATCCGATAAATCTCCAAATGTTCTTGCGCCCTTACACTCCGGGAATAACACGTCGATTTTAGTTATGGCAGCTTGCGTAGCGCTATTTAGCATGACAGCCCTCTTAGCCAAATCAAAGTTGAATGGTGCAGCCCTTCTCCTTCTACCAGTAACCGTTGCTACTTCAGCCCATCCCCTCTTCTCCGCTTCCTCCCATGGAATCTCGCCTGGAAGTGGTCCGGCTCCAACCCTAGTTACAAACGCCTTAAAAACAATTATTACCTCATCAACCTTCTTTGGCCCAACCCCAACATCCGAGCAAGCCGCTGATGCAGTCACATCCTTAGACGTAACGTATGGATATGTTCCATGCCATAAGGAGAGGTATGTTCCCTGAGTCCCCTCAATCAAAACATTCTCTCCGCTATCAATTGCATTATTAACTTCTAGGGGAACATCAGTGAGGAAACGCTGGAGCTCAGGGATGTTTCTCGCCAGCTTAGCCCTTCTAAGCACCCGGTCAGCATTACATGGTCCAGTTCCAGTTCCAGTTGTTCCAATCTCTGATGCTAAGTGCCCAGCTCTATCAGCCTCAATATGCTTAGGCTCTATTATGGCACATTGAGGGTCAAGCCCAGCCCTATTTTCGGCATTAACGAGTCTAACCTCATCCAGAAATATTTTTGGGTCCACTAAGACCCCCGGCCCTATCAATAGGCGGCACTTTTCATAGACGAAGGCGCTTGGTATCATGCGGACCTTATAGGTTTTATCTCCATAGACAACAGTGTGTCCGGCGTTTGGACCTACACCCGCCCTGGCAGCTACGCTAATCTTGTCTTTTAGCGCGAGATAAGATATTATTTTCCCCTTCCCGGTATCGCCGAAAAATCCGCAGACAACTACTATGCATGGCATACTAATCAACTCCTCTATTAAAGCATAGTGAGAGATTTCCCGTCAAGATAATATTAATTTTACCCTTTTTGTTTTTTATTGTTTTCAAGCCCTAAAGTCATCTTTTTATATACAGCCTTGCTCAATATAGTGTTATGCGCAGAATTGAGATTATTCCAATTACTGGAATGCCGATAATTAGGAGTGGTGACGACCTAGGACTTTTAATATGTGAGGCAGCGGCAAGGCAGGGCACGCCTATAGAGGATGGCGATATAATAGTTATAACACATGTTATCGTCTCTAGAGCCGAGGGAAATATAGTAAACCTTGACAGCATAATCCCATCGGAATTCGCAAAGACTGTGGCCGAAAACCTTGGGAAAGACCCGGCCCTAGTTGAGGTTATCCTTAGAGAATCTAAGTCCATTATCCGCATGGGCAACGGACACATAATATCTGAGACAAAACATGGGTTTATATGCGCAAACGCGGGCGTCGACAAATCTAATGTTCCCGGAGAGAGGAATGTAGCGCCACTACCGAAAGACCCAGACCTATCAGCCCGCATAATAAGGCGGAGAATAAGAGAGGTCAGTGGAAAAGACGTGGCTGTTATAATCTCTGACACTCATGGTAGACCCCTCAGAAACGGTGAGATAAATGTTGCGGTTGGTGTGGCTGGAATAAAGCCCATCCGTGATAGGCGGGGCGAAAAGGACCTCTTCGGATATGTGCTTAGGGTTAAGCAGACAGCCATAGCCGATGAACTCTCCTCAGCAGCCGAGCTGGTTATAGGGCAAGCCGATGAGGGCATACCAGCAGCCATAATTAGAGGCTACGCTTACGAGAGGGATGAGGGTGCAACAGCGAAGGACCTTATAAGACCCAGAGAAAAGGACCTCTTCATATAAATCTTCAGTTTCACTCGTCCAATACACCCCTTTTTATTAAGGCTTCAGCTTTCTTGAGGTCGATAGGCGTATTAATATTGAAGAACGTGAGCATCTTCTGGTCAATCTCCCCAATAACTAGGGTTGATAAATAGCGGACCCTTCTAAGCCGAGATATCATGGACTGCATCCTAATCTCACCCCTCTCAAGAGATTCCCTAGCAGACTTAAGAGCGCTACTGGTTTTATAGACCGCCTGTAATGGTTCTATGTAACCATTAGGCCATCTTGGAATTACAGCATCAACCCCAACCGCTATCTCAAAGAGTAGGTCTATAACGCTCCTTGAAATAAATGGCGTATCACATGGCAGCAGAATCGAATACTCACCCCCCGAGTTTGCTAGTCCAGTTAGGGCGCCAGTGAGAGGACATGCTGGAAAACCCTCCATATCAACAACTATTTTATCACAATTCGACATTAATGGCCTGTAAAGTGATAGTTGGGCGTTAGATTTTACGGAGACAATAACCTCATCAACCAAGTCTCGAACTCTCTCAATAACATGCAATATTAACGGTTTATTAGCGAGTTTTACAAGCCCCTTATCGGCTCCAAACCTCTCTGAGGAGCCTCCGGCAAGTATTATTGCTGTTCTATCCATTACCCTTTCTCCATTTCACTAATCCTGCCGATAACGTAATCGACAATCTTCTCGGCTATATTAAATTTTGTTACCGTCTGTAACCCCCTCCACCCCGGCTGACTATTAATTTCGATAATAAATGGGCCCCTATCACTTTCTAATATATCGACTCCAGCAACCTCACAGCCCACAACCTCAGCAGCCCTCACAGCTAATCTTCCAATCTCCATTGGTGGTTCATAAGGTACTGGTGTGGCTCCAAGACTAACATTAGTCTTCCATAAGCCTTGGGATACCCTACGCATCGCAGCCAGCACACGCCCACCCAAAACGAATATTCTCAGGTCATAGTTTCCATGCTCTATAAACTCCTGCATATATATGACTTGATGGTGGAATTCAAGCGCCCTAAATATTCTCTCGGCGACATCCGGACTTGAAACCCTCACAGAACCAACCCCACGTGACCCAAATATGGGTTTAATGACAACATCCCCGCCAAGCTCATTAAAGGCTTTTAGGGCATCACGCGCACTTTCGGTTACAGCGGTTTTCGGAACCGGTAAGCCGGCTTCCTCGAGAAGCGATAGTGTATAATATTTATCAACTGAACGCTCAATTGCATGCGGAGGGTTCAGTATGTATAGGCCGAGTCTTCTAAGTCTATGCAGCAAATCCATCCGAAATATGATTTCTTCCAGTGAGCCACGCCCAATTGGACGAACAATTATGGCCTTAAGGCCCCTTAAAACATCGATATCTTCAAGGGACACTTCGGGTTTAAAGCCAACCCTAGCCATCAACCTTGGAAAAATAAAGTAGACTGGTTGGAAACCACGCTTAATAATGGCTTCTCCTAGCTGGCTTGAGCACCATGAACGCTCATTTCTCGTTAATATGCCTATCTTTTGCATGTTCTCTTTCACGCAAGATAATTGCGGATTCCCCATTAATTTAGTTAGTGCTGACTTTCCTAGGTGATAAACTATTTATGGACTATTATTGCTGATTGACAATTGTATGAGGAAGCCCATTCTCTCATTCAGAGAGAATTATTTGAGGAGCATTGAATTCAGAGGACCAGAGTATATACCATGTCGGGTATCAATCACATGGCCCCTCTGGCGCATATATGGGGAGAAGATTAAGAAAGCCCTCCAGAGACGTCAACCCCTCATCCACCCACATGTTATTCACCCATCCTGGGATGGGATAATTAGACAGGAGGGTGAAAAGCGCGATGAAGGACTATATGTTCCCAGAGTGAGTCGAACGCTTATAGACCCGTTCGGATGCACATGGAGCTTCAACATAGAAGGCTATCAGGGGCAGGTTATTAAGCACCCCCTCGCAAAGTGGGAGAGCCTCAAGAATTATGAGTTCCCAGACCCAGAAAAGGGTTTGCCCTCAGAGGGTTCGGATAAAATTACACCCTGGAGCACAATCTCTGAGAATATTAAGCGGCTGAAGGCTGAGGGTAGTTTAGTTCAGGTGTCGCTGATGCATGGGCTACTTTTTCAGCGGCTCTATTATCTCCGTGGATTCGTAAATTTAATGAGGGATTTTATGGAGCGTCCCCCACAAATATACGAGCTAATAGACAGATTGACAGAATATATTCTGGCACTCATCGATAGGCTCCTGCAGTGCGGCCCAATAGACGTAATATACATTGGTGATGATTTAGGCACACAAACAAGAATGCCCATAAGCCCAGCGGCATTCAAAGAACTCTTATATCCTAGTTACCGGAAAATCTTCGGGCGAATAAGAGGGAAGGGCGTTCACGTATACTTTCACTCAGATGGGCATGTAATTGAAGTGTTAGACCAGTTGATTGAAGCTGGAGCTAGCATACTGAATGTTCAGGATAGAGTGAATGGCATAGATAATATAGAATCTCTATGTAAAGGCAGGATATGCGTAGATGTTGATGTTGATAGGCAGCATCTTATCCCCTTTGGGAAGCCCGGAGAGATTAAATCCCACATAAAAAGCATCGTTGAGGAGCTCTCCATGAAGGAGGGAGGCTTAATGATTGAGGCTGAAATACACCCGCCCACACCACCAGCAAATGTAGAAGCCATTATCGAATCTATGGAGCAATATATGTGGCTATAGGGAAAAGGAGACGCTAAAAGGCTCATCCTTAAATTCTCTCATCACATTTATCTTTAACCAAGAATAATTTTTGTGGGGATGAGTGGTCTATTTGGATATTTATGTTGGTACATCTGGTTGGATGTATAGTTGGAATGAGAGTGGGAGTCTAGATTGGTATGTTACTAATTCTGGGCTGAACGCCGTAGAATTAAATGCTAGTTTCTATAGGTTCCCCTTCCCAAACGCCGTGAGGTCTTGGAGCGTTAAGGGCGGGAAACTGAGGTGGGCCATTAAAGTCAACAGGCTGATAACTCATGTTTTCAAGTTTAATGAGAAGGCGCTTGGCACATGGAGGAGATTTGAGGAAATATTCAAGCCCATGAACCATATAATCGACTTTTATCTCTTTCAGCTCCCACCATCAATTAAGGTCTCCTACATTTCTAGAATAGAGACGTTTATAAATGCCGCTAATCTTGGAGAGAAGTTCGCTTTAGAGCCGAGGAATATAACGTGGTTTGGCAGCGATGACGTTGTTAGGTGGGCCTCAGATTTGGGCATAACTCTTGTGAGCGTTGACTGTCCAGACCTCCCACTAGAAATCTTCAATACAAACGGCATAGTCTACTTGAGGATGCATGGGAGAGCAGCATGGTATTCTCATAACTACACATGTGGAGAAATGGAGGAGATAAAAAAGAGGGTTCTCGAAGTAAATCCTAAGGCCGTCTACATATTCTTCAATAATGATACAAATATGCTGCATAATGCCCAAGAAATGCTCAAACTGTTTAGGGAGAAAATCTGAATGGCTGCTGGAGACTTTCCACCAACTATATAATCTTAGCGCTCAAATAGTTTACGTGAGCCTCGACAATCCTAACATTAACGAATTCCCCTAAGAGGTCTCTTTTGCTATTCACAACTATTGGTTTATAGGCGTAGTTTCTCCCAATCCAAGAGTCACCCGAGCCCTTCTCGTCAATCAATATCTCACCCTCCCAGCCAAGCCACCTCTCATTCCTCTTGAGCGATATTTTGCTAGCTAACTCTGTCATCATGCGACTTCTGGCAGCAACCTCTCTTGTATCAACCTGCTTCATTTTCGAGGCTGGTGTATTTGGTCTTGGAAAGAACTTCGATATGTTGGTTATGTCTGGTTCAACCTCCTCAATTAACTTTAAAGTTTGCTCAAAAGCATCTCTGCTTTCACCTGGAAAACCACATATGACATCTGTGGCAATGGTTATATCTGGGATTTCCTCCCTAAACGAGATTACTATCTTCTTAAACTCTTCAACGGTATATCGGCGTCTCATCAGCTGTAAAACTATATTATCACCGCTCTGGACTGGTATATGTAAGAACTTGAAAACCCGCCTATCCTTATAGGCCGATATCATCTCTGGCAGAATTTTTATTGCATGGTTTGGGTTCATCATTCCAACACGAATAAAGAATTTGCCATCAACACCACAGCATTCCTTTAAAAGCTCAGCCAAATTAGTCTTTATGTCCAATCCATATGCACCATTATCCTGGGATGTCAACCATACTTCCTTAGCACCCTCGGAGACCGCTTTCTTAAGCCTATCGACAATTAAATCGATTGGGTAGGAGAACAATGTGCCTCTAGCGAACCTAACGCAGCAGAACGAGCACGCGCCTAAGCAGCCCTCAGATATCGGAATTATCTCAATAACGCTGTTAAGCCTAATCTTAGGTAACTTAACCTTAATGGGCGGTTTATCTGAGAAAAAGATTCTTCCCTTTTCTCCACTCTCAGCTGACTTTAACGCTAAAACTATCTTGTCAATGCTGTAGGGGTCTAAGAGAGCCGAGAAGTTTGGAGCAGCGCTAACTATTGATTTGAAGTTTATTTTTGGTAAGCAGCCTGCAATTATAAGCGGCTTATTAAGCTCGCTAAGTCTCCGAAGCCTCTCTATCATCCGGTCTTCAGTTGGCTTCTTCACACCACAAGTATTCAGCAGAATTATATTGGCAGCCTCGGGGCTTTCAGAAACCCTATAGCCAGAATCTAATATTTGGGCGAGCATTATCTCAAGGTCAGCCTTATTAGCGGCGCAACCATAACTCTCAATATATATACTCTTCCCTAGATTAGGGACTCTAAGTTCGCTCAACCGCTCCATACATGCAGTTTTATCGCTCTCAAGCAACCTTAATCACATGAATGGATAATATTGAATGTAATAAACTTACCTTCATAATC
The DNA here is from genome assembly GCA_018396655.1 of Candidatus Bathyarchaeota archaeon. GTDB lineage: Archaea > Thermoproteota > Bathyarchaeia > Bathyarchaeales > DTEX01 > DTEX01. The sequence goes on along the minus strand of JAGTQF010000008.1, from coordinate 23,291 downwards.
CACCTACATTTTCGCTCTAAAGGAAAAGATTAAATCCACCGCATCACTTTTAAAGCTAAGCGCGTTGAGAACCATCCCCAAAGGAGGATTTGTCGAATGGTTAAGGTCAGGGTTAAGTATTTTGGTGAACTGCATGACATTTTGGGCATTAGGGAGGAAGAGTATGACGTTGAAGATGCTACTATAGCCGAGCTCCTTCTAAAGTATATACCTGATAGACACGCTGGGGTTGCCGATAAGTGGAGGGAAACGGTTTTCGCAACGGTTAGGGGCGAGGTTGCCATCAATAAAGATGGAATGCCAATCTTAAAGAACCATTTCATACTTGTTAGCGGCAAGAGCACGGAGCTAAATTATAGGCTTAAGGATGGAGATGAGATAGCCATTCTTCCACCGGTTGGAGGCGGCAATGCTAAATGAAAGTTAAGATTTCCGATAAGCTTGATGACCTAAACAGTTTGCTGAATGAGATTAAGGAGACATCTACCGATATAGGTGCCATAATAATCTTCGTTGGTTCAGTCAGAGGTTTAGGTAGGGATGGCGAGAGGGTTTTAAGACTTGAATACGAAGCCTATGAGGGGGTTGTCGAGAAAACCCTGGAGAAGATAATCTCGGATTTAAAGGATAAGTATGGGATAATTGATGCCATAGTCGAGCACAAGATTGGCCCAGCACATGTGGGTGAGGACACGGTTTATGCGCTAGTAGCATCAAGGCATAGGGAGGAGGGCTTTAAATCCCTAATAGAATTAATTGAGAGACTGAAGCATGAAGTTCCAATATGGAAGAGAGAGGTTACTGAAAAGGGTTCATACTGGATAAAGAGCACCTAAAATCACCATATTTTAAATACTTAAAGCAAATATAAATTCGACTATGTAGAATGGGGAGAACCCGACAATGATATCGGAAAAGATAGTTTACTTCGAAAGTGGTGGGAGACATAATACTGACGCTACGCTTGAATTGGCTAAGGAGAGGGCTATTGAGAGAGGAATAAAGAACGTTATCTTGGCTTCGACCACAGGCTTCTCAGCTGAGAGAGCACTGGAAATATTCAAGGATACAAATATTAAGCTGACCATCGTTAGTCTAAAGGGCCCGCCGGGTTCGCCCTTTCCTGGTTTTCCGGAGGATTTACGGCGTAAGCTGGAGCAGATGGGGCACAATTTCTGTTACGCCTCGGATGTTAAATATGAGTTTCCGGAGGCTGTGCAAAACACACTACGTAGGTTCTGTGAGGGGCTTAAGGTTTGCGTTGAGGTCACGTTAGTGGCGACTGAAGCTGGGTTCATTAAGCCAGGTGAGGAGGTTATCGCTATTGGGGGAACTGGGAGACTTGGTTACGATAAGGGTGGTGGGATGGATACCGCCATAGTGGTTGAGGCCATGAGGAGTAAGAGCTTCCTTGAGTTGGAGACTATTTTCGGCAGGAAGGAAGAGCGGAGAAAAATTAGGGAGATTATATGTAAGCCAAGATAAGGGTAGGCTCTAGCCTATCGTTTTAACCCGAATTTTTCGAGCATTAGCAGCATTTATTTCGGCATGGGGGCAGCTCTTCTCCTAAGAAGAAGAGTTACAATTGTAAGGGAAACCACTATAATTGAGAGAGCGATGATTAAGCCTCTAGAGAGGGATAGTTCGCTTAAAAGGGTCTCATATTTAGCCTCTAATTCTAGGCATCTCTCGTTTAAAAGTTTAATCTCTAAATCTTTCTCCTCCAGCTCCCTCAGAATTTCTCTGGGTATTGATGGTAGAGACTCTGTCTTCTCGAGTATCTTGCGTGCCATATCATACGCATTTAATGCCATCCTCCATGCCTCCACATAATTCATTCTAGAATATTCATCATCTATTTTGGCAAGTAGACCATTAAATTCATTTATTATTAAGTTCTCTATGGCGCTAACCCCTTCAGGGTCAAGTTTCAGAGACAATTCGCTCTTAGCCTTAGATACCTCCTTATACGCCTTTATAAGGAGTTTATCAGCATGCATCCTAGCCAAAGCGTCTTTATCAAATACGCTGAATCCATACTCATATGAAAAGTAGCTCATAGCGGAACATACAAAGTCCCCTAAATCGCCATATGTATGCGGGTGGGATAGGCCAAGCATATGTCCAATCTCATGAATGATTGCTTGGCTGAAGCCGAAGCCCTTACCCTCCTGCTTTGGCTCTACATAATCTCCATAAAGGAAGTCCCTGTGGCTTAATCCTATTAAGGCAAACTCTCTGAAGGAGAAGCCCCAAATCATTCTCGTCTCGGGATTAACTCCTGCAATCAGCCACTTATACTTAAACATGAAGTGCTTGTCTTGGCTGAATGCAAATGCCACGATGGGTATTACATATTCACTCTCATTCCTAACGATTCTAGGCGTAAATAAGTTGAGATTACCTTTGATATATTCATATATTGGTTGCGCGTCGACATAGGGCAGATTTGTTGGAGAGAGAAAGAGATACTCATGTATCCAAGACTTAAGAACCCCCGAATATTTTTGGATGAGCGCATTAAGCTCCGGGAGTCCGGATATATTTAGGAAGGCAACTTCCACATCGACCTCCGATAATGGTAGAAGCTCCCTTATAGCCTCCTCTATTAGCGTAGAGTTTACCGTCCCCTCTATTGGAACAGCAGCCCTCTCGATTTCGCTCCTACAGTCGATAACTGATATTTTAATCGTAAACCTCATGCTCCAGGGAGGGTCGTAAACGAAGTCTGGAGCTGCCAAATTATAGATGAACTCCCATATGTAGTCGGCTAGATACTCTGTAAGCCACATTGCACCATTACTGGTGAAGGGATTAATGGATTGGTCCTCCATGACAACCTGTATTGGAAGGTCATACCACATTGAAACAAAAGTTGGGCCGGCGCTTAAATCGATAAACCAGAATCTAGATGAGCCTCCCCATCCAATGGCAAACTCTCTATATCTCAGCCTATAACCCCTATCAAAATCTACATAATTCACTTTATAATAGTGAGCTTTAACTTGAGGTGGAGTAATTCCGAAGGTTCTCGCCTTTAAAAACGCCGAGATTTCATTATATGTTGCTGATGGCAAGTCTCTTAAGTCGGCTATTATTATGGTATATCCGTTTTCTGGCTGTCCGCCGAGTTCACTTATGTTCTCCATCAACCACTCCTCCACTTTTCTAGCGTCATAAATTGCCGCTGTAACCTTAGTTGGCTTTGTTACAAACCACTCTTCCCCGGCTTCAAAAGTATAGAACCATGGGTTCTCTATTTCAATCCTCTCCTCAATACTTGTGAGAAATTTTAGGAGTTTTGTTCTGAAGGATGAAGGTGCGAAAATGAACTCGTAATCAAATTTATACATAACACCGGTTGTATTCTCATCCATGAGAATTCTGCCATTCTTTTCTTTTGGCAGTAGACTCTCAAGAGCCGCCGCATCAATTATCTTCGGCTCAAAGTATGGGCCCACAAATATTACCCTAATCGTTAAGGGAGCAATTCTGACAACATTAAAGTCGAGAATTTGTGCTGCTGGTTGAGCCTTAGAAAAGGCCTCCATGGAAGAGCATAATAGGAGAATTAAAAGGGCTATAAATTTTGGGCGGGTGAGATTTTTCAATGGTTTCAGCCACCTTACACTCCTTCATGCTCCAATACAAATATCTACTCCAGCCTTAATAAGCGAGCCAGCTCAATAATAAATGTTTTAAACTGAGAGGTTTAGTATCATATTGCTGGTTGAGGGATTGGTATGTTGATTGAGGAGGAGTTTAGGAACCCTAAGCCAGAATTTAGGGGCGTGCCATTCTGGTCAATAAATGACCAGCTTGACCCAAAGGAGGTGGCACGTCAAATCATTCTTTTGGAGGAGGGTGGATACGGAGGGGTCTTCTTCCACGCAAGGGAGGGGTTAGTTACACCATTCCTCGGTGAGGAGTGGTTTAGGGCTTTTGAGGCTGCGGTTGACGAAGCTAAAAAGCGCGGTATGTATGTCTGGATATATGATGAGCTTTGGTGGCCATCCGGGTTCGCCGGTGGAATTGTTCCGGCTTTAAGTCCGAAGTATAGGGCTAAAGCTTTAGTGATGATTATGGGTGAGAGGGCTTATGGCGGTGAGGAAATCATAGCGAACTTTAAGTGTAAAATTGATACTAATGGGATTCCCTGCGAGTATGAGATTGCGAAGCCTGGTGAGGAGGGCGGCAATTACATCTATCTGTCATTCATAACTTATGTTGCTCCGCCTGGTGAGACGTGGTTTAGTGGTTTAAGCTACGTTGACCTGCTTAATCCGGTGGTTGTTGAAAAGTTCCTTGAAGTAGCTTACGCGCCCTATATAAGCCGCTTTAAGGATGAGATTGGAAAATGTATACCAGGTGTATTTACTGATGAACCAAATATCTCAAGTAGTAGACCTAGGTTCGTCTTGCCTCAAAGGACAATTCCGCCTAGAGGGCCAAGGTTTCCTTCGCTCGCTCTACCATGGACCGATGGACTTGTTGAGCGCTTTAAGGAGATGAATGGCTATAATATTGTGGATAGGTTGCCTGAGCTCTTTTTTGATATTGGAAATTACATGAAGACTAGATATGACTTCTGGAGAACAGTGAGCATTATGTTTCTAGAGGCGTTCTCAAAGCAAATATATGATTGGTGTGATAGGCACAGATTGAAGTTTACTGGCCACTATTTAGCCGAGGACACCCTTCTCAGCCAGCTAACGCATGTTGGCATGGTTATGCCACACTATGAATATCAGCATGTTCCTGGAATAGACCATTTAGGTATGCATATTTGGGGTAGCCTACTAACCGCCAAGCAGGTTTCAAGCGTAGCTAATCAGCTCGGGAAGGAGAGGGTTCTATGCGAAGCTTATGGTTGCACTGGAAATTACCCCTCTTTTGCTGATAGGAAGTGGATTGGGGATTGGCTATACGCTATGGGCATCAACCTTCTAAACCACCATCTCGTCCCATACTCGATGCGCGGTAGGAGAAAGAGAGATTATGGACTTAATTTTCATTGGAGCCAGCCATGGTGGAAATATAATAGGATTATAGAGGACTATTTTGCCAGACTAAGCTACATGCTCTCTCGAGGCAAGCGAGTAGTTAACATTTTGGTCATACATCCAATCGGCAGCGCATGGGCGGTCTTTACGCATCTAAACACATCCAAGGTGAGAGAGCTCGATGAAAATCTTACGGCGCTACTTAGAACGCTCCTCTCAGCGCATATGGACTTCGACTTGGGAGACGAAATTTTAATGGCGAAATATGGCGATGTCAGCTGTGGAAAACTTCTTGTTGGCAAGATGTCTTATGATGCTGTCATAATACCGCCAAGCATAACTTTAGCGAGTAGCACTGTTCAGCTACTGCATAAATTTGTAGAGTCGGGTGGCAAATTAATAGCTGTGTCGCCAACACCATTCTTGATTGAAGGGAAGCCTGAAGAATCTATTAAAGAGTTGCTGAAGAGGGCGACTATTATTGATGGGATTGAGAAGATGTCAATAATCAAAGCCCTTGAAGACATTCCAAAACCGCTTATATTAGAAGGGGATGAGGAGGGAGACATATTATATCATTTGAGACGGGATGACGAGAGCGGAGCGCTCATACTCTTCTTAGCTAATACAAGCCGCGAAAACTCTCACAATTTGAGACTGTCCGTGGATGGCTCATTTAAAGTTGAGACTTGGGACGCAATAAGCGGGGAGATAAAAACATACCCATCAGAGTTTAGCTGCGGAAAGACCTTTTGGTGCACAAGGCTAGAGCCTATTGGCTCAGCGCTCTTCGTTCTAAAAGCTGATAAAATTGGAAAGGAGACTTTCAGCGAAGAGCGGGCTAAGATTTGTGAGATTCCCTTGGAAGGATTATGGAGGATTAGGAGGCTAAATCCAAACATACTTGTCTTGGATTATTGCAGGTATCGCATTAGAGGGGCTTGGAGCGATAATATGCCAGTTTACATGGTGCACGACTCTCTGGTGCAGAGCGGTTTAGGAACGAGGTTTTCGTTGAGGTTTGAGTTTGAGTCGGAGATTGAGCTTAAAGGTAGAAGTATATACTTAGTCATTGAAAGACCAGAGCGCTTTAAAATTTACGTAAATGGAGTTAACATTGAGCCCAAATCAAGTGGATACTGGCTCGACTGGAACTTCCCAATGATAGATATTTCAGGCTTAGTCGGGAAGGGTCTAAACATTATAGAGTTTGAGGGAGTGGTTGGCTCGGAGCCTGAACTGGAAAACATTTATTTATTGGGCGACTTTGGGGTTAAGGTTGGCGAGAAAGGCACATCGAAGATAATTGAGGAGCCACTCTATGCGAGCCTCGGAGACCTATGCAAGGTGGGCTACCCATTCTATGCTGGAGAGATAGAGCTAGCTAAGCACATCAATCTGGATTTGCCGGAAAAAGCTAGAGCCACCATTAGGCTTGAAGAGCCTAGCTCCTCGCTAGCTATAATCTACGTTAACGGTAAGGAGGCTGGAAAAGCTATACTACCACCATACGATGTTGACGTTACAAGCCTCCTGAGGTCGGGAGAGAACGAGATAAAAATTCTATTGGTTGGAAGCTTGAGAAATGCTTTAGGTCCACTCCATTATAAGGGGGGAGAACCACTATCTATAAGGCCGGAGACATTTAGGGACATGGCCAACTGGACTGATGAGTATATGCTGAGACCATTTGGGGTGAAGAGCGTCAAAATCTTAGTGTTTAAATGAGATTGCGAATGCCCCTAATAACTCTAGCCAGCTCCTCCATCCTTTTTATCCCTCACGTTTATTAATTGTAATGCGATAGATTTTTGGAATAGCGAGGTATAAGAGGGGATGATTAGAGGAGTGAATGGATTGGATAAATCTTGGAATGATAAAAATTTTGCCTTACTTGGAATTATAGGGCCATTAATAGCCTATGCATCTATAGGGCTATCAATCTACTTGTCGCCATCCTTCAGCTGGTATAAGAATGCCTTAAGCGACCTCGGGCACGCTCGGAATAGTAGTGTCGCGCCAATATTCAATCTTGGCCTACTGGTTTCCGGTTTCCTGACAGCGATATATTCGGTTAGGTCCCTAATTAATTATGCTAGATACACGAGCATATCGTTAGCGTTCTCAGCCCTAATGCTTCAAACCGTGGCAACATTTGATGAAATTTACGGCAGACTCCACACAACGGTTTCGGTGCTATTCTTTGTTTCAACTGGCGTATCCTGCATTATTTATTCTGTGGAGAGAAGGTCTATGTTAGGTGTGGGAGCATTTTCGGTAGGGCTACTGGCATGGCTGCTCTACTGGGCTAAAGTTTACAGTGCGGGCATAGCGGTTCCCGAAATAATCTCAGCCATAGCCGTCACATCATGCCTTATACATTCGGCATTAAAAATTCTTGGTGTAAGATGTTTTGGAAGTAACAAATGATAGTTTTAGGAAGTAACGATTGGCTAATATTGTCCTAGTGAGCCATCTCTTCTAGCCGCATCATAACCTACTTTGAATATGTAAAGGGCTATAGGTGTTGCTACAATCACAAATACGATTAAGCACATGATGTTTGAGAGTATTGCTGGTGATGTTAAATCTTTACCAGATTGTAGGCATAACCTTATCCCATCAAGAGAATATGTCAATGGAAAAGCCCTTCCAAGCCACTCAAGATACCATGGCAATAGTTTGAGCGGATAAAAGACTCCGGAGACGAGCTGGCTTAGCCATGAGAACGCCCATGTAACTGGACTGCCCTGTTTAACCTTCATTATTACTCCAGCGCTTAATATTCCAATGTCCATGTGGCTTGCAATTAGGAGAACTGTCAATATTATAGCTGTTAGAATCGAGGTTGGCGTCGTATAGAATTCTGCACCTAAAAGAATGCCCAGCAGAAGAGACATTAGGAGTAGGGCGGATGAGACTATAAATGAGAAGCAGACCTCGCCTAAAAGAAATATTTTAAAGTCTGTTGCCGTTGAGAGAATCGTCTCCATAGTTCCATTCCATTGCTCTTCACGAATACTCTCATTTATGCTCTGGACCGCAAAGTGAACGTATTGCTGGAATGCTATGCCTATTAGGGCAAATGTGAAGTATCCCCCAACCATGTAGCCAGCCTCTTGAACCTGCTGTGAGGTTGTGATGAGCGAGAACAAGTAATATGTGATGACGAATAGGATTATTCCTGAGATATCTAAGAGCAGCCAGAACTTATATGTCCACCAGACCTTAAAATCTCTAATGATGAAGGAGAGAACTATCCGGTATATAGGCGTCTTCTTTCGCGGTATATCCTCAGAGATTATTTCGATAAGTCTCTTAACATCCATTCCCTAATCCCCAGGTTTTTAGCCAAGTTAATATGTCGCTACGGTTCCCTCGTATCTTATGCGATTAACACCCCATCTAAAAACTCTCAATCCTATTGGGATAAATATTATAGTGTAGGCAAGCAGAACCGCGACGTCTATGAGGACGTTTAGGGAAAATATAGTTGCACCATTGATTAGAATCCTACGAGCAGCGTCAAGAGCATAGGTGTAGGGCATTAACCAAGCTATTGCGTAGAGAATTGGTATGCTCTCGAGATATTTTAATGGGAATAGAACCCCTCCCAAAAATTCTGTTATACTGGCAAAAAGGAAGGTCAGTGGGTCGCCCTTTTTATATACGAGGATTAGCCCAGCCGCCATTATCCCTATTCCAGCATAGCTTAGAACCATTAGCAGTATTATGGCTATGAAGGATAGAATTGTTTCGGGGTTAATTACTAATGGGACCCTTAAAATACCTATGCCAACAACTAAAACTCCCAGCATAAAATATCCGCTAACTATAAAACCCCTAATTGATTGCCCAATAATATAAGACCTCATGTTTATTAATGATGTGATTATGGGTTCCAATGTTCCCTCACGTATCTCATGCTGGAGGGAGTGGCTTAACCTACTAATGCACATCCATAAGTAGTTCGCGGTGGCAACACCAACCAGAGCGAAGGATAGCCAATCAACCTCACCATAACCAGCTAAAGCAACCCTTCTCGCATCAACTTGCAGCCCCATGAAGGAATACATGGCAACCGATGCAACGGTACTTATGGTCTCCATTATGACCCATGTTCGATAAGAGAGGAATATTTTGAAATTAGCCCAGAAGACAGCCCAAACATGCCTAATCTCTGATGATACGCGAGGCTTATCCTCCCTAAAAAGCTCAATTATATCCTCAACCCTCAAGCAGCTCCCTCCTTAGTTAACCTCACGAATATATCCTCTAGGGTTGGCTCAGACCTGCGGATAGCTGAAACCTTAACGCCTAAAGAGCGGAGCTTACTGGCTATAATTGGTATAGCCTCATACTCGTCATCAACCTGAAGGCGCACTATGATACTCAGTGAATCATTTCTCGTCTCAACAACTTTTCTAACAATCGATAGGCTGGATAGGCTCTGAATGGTCTCAGAGATGTTGTTGACTTCTCTAATTTCAATCTCAATTGCGTGGACATCCCTGAGCATCTCTCTCAGAACAGATGGTGGAGCATCCGCTATTATGCGCCCATCTTTCATTATTGCGATTCTCTCGCATAGTTGCTCAACCTCAAACATGTTGTGGCTTGTGAAGATTATGGTTTTTCCGAGCTCAGTATTTAGGGCCTTCAGAAGCTTTCTGGTTTCAACGGCGCTTATAGTGTCAAGCCCTATTGTTGGCTCATCCATAAATAGAATTGGTGGATTATGGAGTAGGGCTCTAGCCAGCATAACCCTAACCTTCATACCAGTCGAGTAGTCTTTAACGAGCTTCTTTCTATCCTTGCTTAACTCAAAAAACTCTAAGAGTGCATTAATCCTTTTCTCAGCAACATCCTTAGGAACATTCTGCAGATATGCATAGAATCTTAGGTTGTCCTCCGCATTAAGTCTCCAGTAGAGCGACCTCCCACCGGTTTCACCGTGAAACCATCCTAAGCAACTCCTAACCTTCACTGGTTCCTTGAGTATATCATAGCCGTTCACCTTAGCAGTTCCTTCAGTTGGAAGTATTATTGTGCAGAGCATCTTTATGAGGGTGGTTTTTCCAGCACCGTTTGGGCCGAGTAGACCGAAGAATTCTCCATGCTTAACCTTAATGTTCACATGGTCAACTGCCTTAACATACCGCTCAGCACCCTTCTTCTCTTTATCCACAAATACCTTGGTTAAATCGAATGTTTCAACAGCATACTCCATTAAGTATTAACCGCCCTGATGTTGGCATTTTGGTGAATATTACGCCACTATAATAAATGTTTCGCGCCTTAAAGCAATCTCACAATATCCCTTAAATCCTCAATAACTGCCATCGCTCTAATCCTTAATCCCTCAAAATTCCATCTTTTATTTTGGAGCAAAATGAATTTGACACCAGCCCTTTCCGCGCATAGAGCATCTATCCAGTGGTCACCTACGAAAATTATCTCCCCAGCTGAAAAACCTAGAATTTTAAGGGCTTTTAGGAGGGGTTCAGGGCTTGGTTTCTGATTGATAACGTCATCTCTAGCGACTAATACGTCAACATAACTATTTAACGAGAACATTTCAATTACTCTGGTAGCGTAATCCCTGCAACCATTAGTTATTATACCAATTTTTAATCCACGCTCCTTCAGAGATTTCAACACCTCTAAAGAGTCCTCTCTCAATCTAGCATTACCCAACGAGTCTATCTCAGCTCTATCCATAATGCTATCGACGTGATTTAGAACCCTCTTAATCTCAATCTCAGACATACCCTTACTACGCAGGTCTTTTACAGCTGCCCTAATTATTTCTAGGTTTGGCATATTTTCGCTTATGGCGTTTGAGTCTACCCCCACCTCAACTAAAAATCTGATTACTGAAGCCTTCACTCCATAATAGTTTATTCCAGAATAAATTAATGTATCATCTAAATCAAATATTACGGCTTTCACACTACCCATCTGGCAATCCTAGTATTCCACTAGAGAATATGAGTATAAAAAGGTTGATGCCGGGTGAACAGTATCGCTAATAATTAATGGATGGGATAAGATAATCTATATATTGCTTTAGAGAGTATCTTTGGTTGATTCACGATGGAAATAGGTTCATCTGCTAAATTATCTCTCTTTATTGGCGTTGGAGTTTCAGTCTTCGCTTTATATTTATATTTTTTTGTTGGCTTCAACGATATCATTGAGGTTTTCAGGCTTGTTGACCCCTCTAAATACTTAATATATTATTCTGTCGCCATTATAGCTATGCTGCTAAGCATGCTTTTTTATTCAATGAGCTGGAACAGTCTGCTAAAAGCCCTATCGATAAATGTAGGCTTAAAAAAGGCCTTTATATATTGTTGGCTGGGAATATTCGTTGACTTAGTAGTTCCATTAGAAACAATATCTGGGGAAGTGACCAGAATCTATCTTGTCCATAAGGAAACGGGTGATTCTTCTGGAAGGATTGTTGCGTCCGTTCTTGTCCACCGCATAATAACGACGATTATAACGTTAGGCAGCCTGATTTTCGCGTCCTTCCTTTTTCTTCTGAAATATGAAATCAGCTTTGAAGTAGTATATCTTCTTCTGACAGTTCTCTCCGGCTCAATAATAATGATAGTATCTCTGGTCTATTTATCTCTAAAGAAGGAGGCTGCTGAGAGGCTTATCGATTTACCACTTAGGCTAATCGCATTCATAGTTAGAGGTCGCTTAAACATCATGAATATCAAAGAGAGGGTCCAACGGAACCTCATTCACTTTCACAGCGGGTTTAAGTCCTTTGGCAAAAAACGAGGGGCATTAGCATGCTCCATTACCTATGGCATCATGGCATGGCTCTTTCACATGAGCATCTTCATCCTAGTCTTTTATGCACTGGGCTTCTATGAGATTTCAACAAAAATCTCTGAAACCATCGTGGTTTACTCATTAAGCATGGCGCTTCAGTCCATTCCGGTAGCGCTGCCATTAGGTCTTGTGGAAATAGTTATGACAAATCTTTATACACTATTTAGTATTCCATTAGCCCTTAGCGGAATCGCAACGCTTCTTATAAGGGTTGTGACATTCTGGCTTCAGATAATAATTGGCTACGCGATAGCTCAATGGATAGGTGTAAAAAGCCTGCTCAGCAGAGACCCTAAAGAGACATAAATTTGATGAAAAGGTTTTTCTACTCTCATGTCAATCTTTTAGTGTGGAAGGAATGAACCGGCGGTCACTAAAAAACCTCGCTATACAGTACTTCACTAGAAGAGGTTATATTGTAGATAAGAATCCGGGACAAAACGATAATCCATCATCGACCAAGAAGTTCGATTTATTGGTACGAAGAGGGAGCGAAGCATATCCGGTCTGGATTAAGGAGTGGAATAGAACTGTCGGTGTAAATATCGTTATAAACACGGATAAGGTCGCTCAGAACCTCGGTTTCTCAAATCCAATCATTATAGCAGAGAAATTCAGCGAGCATGCAAAGGCTTATGCAAGCCGTAGGGGGATAAGGCTACTCTCTAGGTCGGACATTTTGAGGGGCATAAAAACCTTCTAGAATCCCTTTAAATATTCGTCGAGTTTTCCCTCAGACTCAAGTTTTCCAAGCCAATCCACGATTCCAACTCTGAGCTCCCTCGTGCCATTAAGAACCTCCATGATTTCTTGAACAACATCCTCAACATCCCTTGATGTCACATTTACTTCACAAACTTTCTCAACACCACACCTCTTTATTGCATCATAAAGGCAGACATCTAGAATCTCGGCTGCAAGATTCTCTCTAATCTTCCTCTCACTGTATGAGCGGCTTTCAAGAATCCCCTTAAGCTCTTCAGGGTCTCTTCTTAAGACGAAGACCGCTGTAACCTCCTCGAGTGGAACAACATCGACAGCGAAGTGCCCTTCAATTATGATGTCGCCTGAGACCTCAGCCATAATCTCTCTAATTCGCCTTGAGACTTTATCTATATCCGCAATTAAGGTATTACGATTCTTATTCACGCCGCTATAAATCTTCTCCCTCTTAACAAGTTCACCTATAGATATAAGGTGCGCATTTATTTTAGAAGCAAGGACCCTTGAAACAGAGGATTTACCGACGCCTGGAGTCCCAGTAATAACTATTATACGTCTGATATGATATCCTCCCTTAAGATAAACTAACCATAATCACGTTAGCCGCCTTAAATATCTTTTACCGACTCCTGACTAAACATTATAGCCTAGATGCTTATTCGCATTTCCTCTTTTATGCTCCTTAAGACTAGCGCCGTTTCAGTGCTTGTAACACCATCAATCATACCTATCTCATCAATTATTCTCGCCAGCTGGGTTTGGTCTTCGGCGCGAACCTTTGCTATGGCGTAGTATGTGCCTGTTACGTCATAGACCTCATATACGTCTTTCATTTTACTTAGAGTTTCAAGAACCTTTTGAAGCTTTTTTGGGTCGGCGCTTATCAAGACAAATGCCGTCATTCTTTTTCCTAAGGCCTCCGGCGAAACTATTGTTGTAAAGCCTTTTATAATGCCCTTCTTAAGGAGCTTCTTAACCCTAACGAATACTGTTGCCTCACTCATATTTAGTCTCTCAGCTATCTTTCTAAATGATATCCGAGCATCCTCCTGCAGCATCCTTAAAATCTCTCTATCAACTTCATCGATGCTCAGCCTATTAACCCTCCATCCTCAATAAAAATTCCTCATTCAAGTATATAAATTGTTTGAGGAAAAAATATTCAATTAAGAAAATGTTAAAGATTTTTTGAGCAATCCGAAATATTTATAAAGAAAATGTATTCTCCTATTAGAGGATAAAGTGAGAGGGGGCGATAGCCTTCAAAACAAGATGCCCTGAATGTGATGCCGAAATTGAGGTTCCAGATGACGCAATCTCGGGTGAGATAGTTAGCTGTCCAGATTGCGGCTTGGACCTAGAGGTTAAGTTTGATGAGAGTGGCATGGTGAGCCTTAAGGTAGCTGAGATAGAGGGAGAAGATTGGGGCGAGTAGAAGCGAATGAACCGAGTAGGTCTAGTGTATGATAGGATTCGGTGGGAGGAGAAGGCGCTAATAGATGCTTCAAGAAAGCTTGGTATAGAGTTAAAGCTAACCGATTCAAAGGATATTTATTTAAGTGCCGATGAGGATTCCGGTAGGATTAGGGAGGAGTTCGGCGACATAGTTATCCAGCGTTGCATAAGCTATTTCAGAGGCTTACATATAACAGCCATACTAGAGAACTCCGGACTCCAGGTGATTAATCCATTTAATGTTTCTCTAATATGCGGCAATAAACTCTTTACAATATTAGCTCTGGTTAAGGCTGGCGTTCCAGTTCCAAAGACCTTAGTAGCGTTCACTGACGAGAGCGCCTTTAAAGCCCTAGATGCCCTTGGCTATCCAGCAGTCCTAAAGCCAGTTATTGGCAGTTGGGGCCGTCTCGTCGCGCTTGTTAGAGATAGGGATTCAGCACAGGCTTTAATAGAGTCCCGTGAGGAGATGCAGAATTCCCTCATGCAAATATATTATCTCCAGGAATACGTTAAGAGACCCCCAAGGGATATACGCGTATTAACTATTGGCGATGAGGTTGTTGCGGCGGCATATCGTTACTCGGCTAATGGAGAATGGAGAACGAATGTTGCGCGGGGTGGAAGGACAGAGCCCCTCCCAGTGACCAGTGAGCTTGCTGAGATAGCCCTTAAGGCATCTAAGGCTGTTGGTGGAGGGGTTCTAGCAGTCGACTGTATGGAGTCTCCAAATGGCATAATTGTGCATGAAGTTAATAATACTCCGGAGTTTAAGGGATTATATTCGGCGACTAAGGCTGATATACCAAAAAAGATTATTGAATACGCTGTTAAGGTGATGAAGAGATGAGAGTTGGTATTTTCGGCGCATCAGGATATGTAGGCGGCGAGTTACTCCGCCTCCTACTCGCACACCCAAGAGTTGAAGTTACAGCTGCAACATCAAACACGTATGCAGGTGAGTATGTTCACAGGGTTCACCCAAACCTGAAGGGTCAAACAACCCTAAAATTCATTAAGTCCGACCCAGCAAAGGTTATGGGATTGTGTGACATACTTTTCGTGGCAACATCACATGGGGTCTCATCAACATTTATACCGCAGCTCCTCGAGTCGGGGCTTAAAGTAATTGACACCAGCGCGGACTTTAGACTTAAAAACCCAGAGAACTACGTAAAGTGGTATGGCTGGAGCCATAAATGTCCGGAGCTCCTTGAAAAGGCCGTTTATGGCTTACCGGAACTTCATCGTAAGGAGATAAAAGATGCTCAATTAGTTGCTGTTCCGGGCTGCATGGCTGCTGCCGGGATACTTGCGCTTGCCCCAATAGTTAGGTCCAATAAAGTCGAGAGAGACAGAATCGTCATAGATTTTAAGGTTGGCTCATCTGGCGCAGGAGCTAAGCCATCATTATCGACGCATCATTCTGAGCATTATAGTGTTGTTAGACCTTACAAGCCAGTTGGGCATAGGCATACGGCCGAGATAGAGCAGGAGCTGAGCCTGTTATGTGGCGAGAGAGTTAGGGTCTCGATGTCCGCCCACGCCGTTAATATGGTTAGGGGAATACTTTCGACATGCCACGTCTTCCTAAGGGAACCAGTAACATCCATTGAGGTTTGGCGCACATATAGAGAGTTTTACGCCAATGAACCCTTCATAAGATTCATGCGTGATGTTAAGGGCGTCTTCAGGTATCCGGACCCCAAAATCGTTGTCGGCTCAAACTATTGCGATATAGGCTTTGAAATAGACGAGTATACTAATAGGCTTGTTATTTTATCTGCCATAGATAACTTAATGAAGGGTGCTGCTGGAACGGCGGTCCAGGACATGAACATCATGTGTGGTTGGGATGAGGGGGAGGGGCTGCGTTACTCAGCCCTACACCCAATCTAATCTCAGCCTTCTGGAGGATAAGCTTAGAGATGTTGGTTCTGAAAATTGGTGGAGATATATTTAGGGGCGGACTAAATGATTCCCTAGCCAACGACATAAAGAGGATTCTTGAGGGCGATAGGCTAGTTATAGTTCATGGTGGAGGGGATGAAGTCACAGAGATAGCCGAGAAGCTCGGTAAGGAGCAGGTCTTCGTAACCTCACCTGAGGGTATAAGAAGCCGTTATACTGATGAGGAAACAGTTGAAATATATACTATGGTTATGGCTGGAAGAATAAATAAGGCGATTGTCCGATGGCTTATAAGCCACGGCATACCTGCAGTCGGCATATCCGGCATAGATGGAGCGTTGATGGTTGCGAGTAGAAAGAAGAAGCTCCTTATAATCGATGAGAGGGGTAGAAAGCGCATAATTGATGGAGGATTCACTGGTAAGATATCTAAAGTTAACTCGCGTCTTCTTGAAGTTCTCATCGAGAATGGATATGTTCCAGTGGTCTCGCCGGTGGCTATAGGCGAAGAGAATGAATACTTGAATGTTGATAGTGATAGGGCTGCTGGGCAGATAGCTGGAGCGCTCAAGGCTGATAAGATAATTTTTCTGACAGATGTTCCGGGTGTCAAATTAGGCGAGGAATATATTAAGAGAACCTCCTTAAGTGGAGCCAAAAATATTCTTCCAAGGATAGGGCCGGGCATGGATAAGAAGGTTATTGCTTCAATAGAGGCTTTGGAAGCTGGCGCTAAGGTGGCTATAATAGCATGCGGTCTAGTAGAGAATCCAATATTAAGCGCCTTAAATGGCTTAAATGGCACGGTGATAGAGACTGAATGAGGAAGAAATATTAGCCGCTGAAAACGCTTATCTAGCGAACGTTTACCAGAAGTTTCCGGTATGTATTGTTAGGGGAGAAGGCGCAGTCTTATATGATGTGAACGGCAAGGCATATATAGACTGTATGGGCGGCTACGGCGTAAGCCTAGTTGGACACTGCCACCCTAAACTTGTTAAAGCCATAAAGGAGCAGTGTGAGAGATTAATAGCATGCCATGGCTCGCTCTATAATGATAGGAGGGCTGAGCTTCTCGAGAAGCTTGTTAAGATAGCCCCTAAAGGATTAAATAGGATATTTTTGTCTAATAGTGGGGCCGAGTCTGTTGAGTGCGCAATAAAAGCCGCCGTAAAATACACGGGTAAGCATGAGATTATAAGTATGGTTAGGGGCTTTCACGGCAAAACGCTCGGCGCATTATCGGCAACGTGGAATCCAAAATACCGTGAGCCATTCAGAAATCTTATAAATCCAAATTTCAAGTTTGTGCCATTTGGTAAGCTTGATAGGGTTGAGGAGGCAATAACCAAGGATACAGCTGCAATAATCGTTGAGCCAATTCAGGGTGAGGGAGGAGTTCATGTAGCACCAAACGGATTTCTTGAGGGCTTACGTAAACTCTGCGATGAGCACGGGATTATTTTAATCTTCGATGAAGTCCAAACTGGCTTCGGGCGCACCGGGTGCATGTGGGCATCCGAGCATTGGGGCGTTCGACCGGACATAATGTGTGTTGCTAAGGCCATGGGTGGTGGTGTGCCGATAGGAGCAACTATTGGAAGGGATGATGTGATGGGGTCGCTTAAGGTTGGTGAGCACACAAGCACCTTCGGCGGGAACCCACTTGCATGCGCTGCTGCATGCGCAACAATAGATGTGATAATTGAGGAGAATCTCGTTGAGAGGGCTAGGATTCTCGGTGAGCGCTTTAAGAGAATTCTAAATGATATGATTGATGAGTTTAGGATTTTGAGGGAGGCTAGAGGCTTAGGCTTAATGTTAGGTTTAGAGGCTAGAGTAGACATTCATAATATTCTCATGAGGGCTCTTAAGATGGGTATAATACTGCTCTACTGTGGCAGAAACGTGATACGCTTCCTCCCACCACTAGTTATAAGCATGGAGCAACTTGAGACCGTCGCCAACGTTCTTAGAGAGGCAATCTCCGAGGAGGAGGCACTTCTCGCAAAAGGCGTAATAAATGATGGCACGTGAAACTGCATGTATATGGATGAACAGTATCCGATAGAGCTTCTAAAGAGGATGCTTGAAATTTACAGCCCAAGTGGCAAGGAGGATGAAATGGCATCTTTTCTAGCTGATGAACTTAAGAGAATTGGTTTTAGTAGGGTTTGGATGGACTCGGTCAGTAATGTTTATGGTGAGATTGGCTCAGATGGACCAACAATCCTTTTATGTGGGCATATGGATACCGTGCCGGGCTGGATACCGGTTAGGATTGAGGGCGAGAGGATTTATGGTAGGGGCTCAGTGGATGCGAAATCATCTTTAGCAGCCATGATAGTCTCAGCCCTAAGCTTGAAACCAGAGCTCTCATGGGGTAGAATTCTAGTAGCATGCGTCGTTGATGAGGAAGGGAGGGCTAGGGGGATTAGGCGCTTAGTGAGGGATGAGCCGAGAATTGATTATGCAATTTTCGGCGAGCCGAGCGGAATAAAAAACATAGTGTTCGCTTATAAGGGTCACTTAAAAATTAGGATTGAGTTTAGGACTCTCACTGGGCATGTTGGGGCTCAGCACCTTCTACCAAACGCTATTGAGAAAGGTTTTGAGTTCTGGACTAGGCTTAAGGATATTTGCGAACGAGAATATAAGTCGCCTTATGGAATATTCTATTCGTTAACGCCAGCAATAACTAGAGTCTATGGGCGCGGGACAACAAAAAGCATACCGGACATATGTATTCTGGAAGTCGACTTGAGACTACCGCCGACAGTAAAGTGCGGCGAGGCAATAAAAATCGTTAGCAACCTATTGAATGAATTTAGGGGTGGGGATTATGGGTTCACTATCAGATTAAGGATTGTTGATAGAATTGAGCCATATGTGGCTAGGAGAGACACGCCCATAATAAGCTCTTTGAGGGAGGCGATTCTAGAGGAGACCGGTGAGGAGGCAAGGCTTATCCGGAAGACCGGAACCGGGGACATGAATATCTTTGGAGCCCACTATAATGTGCCGGTTGCAACATATGGTCCGGGGGAATCAAGCCTAAGCCACACCCCCAATGAATACATAAGCATACCGGAATATCTAGTAGGCATAAAAATCTATAAAAGGGCGATTAGGAAGATTTTAGATTTATCGCGAGCCTTAAGCCAATCGTGAGAACCGGGAAATGATACCAATCCATGATGAGAATAGGCCGCTGAGAAGACCCTACGTGAACTACGCACTAATAGTCATAAATATACTGGTTTTCTTCTCCCTCTATCTTCTGGACCCTCTGAGGCAGAGGGCTCTTAGATGGGCCATTGCCGGGTATGGCATGAGGCCAATATATATTCTTGAGGGGAAGAGGCTTGAAACGCTTCTCACAAGCATTTTTCTCCACGCGGATATTCTACATCTTCTCGGAAACATGCTATATTTATGGGTTTTCGGCGATAATATTGAGGATGCCCTTGGACATGGGAAATACTTAGCCTTCTATTTGGCTGGAGGCTTATTTGCTAGCTTTGCGCATATAGCCTCATCGCTTCTATCACTCTACACGGCTCCAATCTACTACGTAATTATGGACCTTACAACACCAGCTGTTGGGGCTTCCGGGGCTATATCGGCTGTTTTGGGCGCCTATATGCTTCTTTATCCTAGGGCTAGAATAAGAACCTTGGTATTCTATATTTTCATTACAATCGTCAGTATTCCAGCATATTACTATCTGGGCTTCTGGTTTATCTATCAACTATTGATGGGCATGATATCCCTAACTGGCATAAGCTCCGGCGTAGCTTTCTGGGCTCACATAGGTGGCTTCGTCTTTGGGTTGATTGCTGTGAAGGCGTTCGGCATAAAGCCGAGGAGGAGGCCTATATCTGCCGCTGAGGAGAGGGCGATTAAGCCTATTGTTGCACCTTGGGTTAGGACACCGCTTGTAGACGTTTATGTTGAGCCAGATAGGATCTTTATTATGGCTTATATGCCCGGCTTAGAGGAAGGCGACATAAGACTATCGGTTTCTGAGTGGGATGTTACAATCGAAGCCGAGCATGGGGATGTTAGGTTTTATAGGCATATAGTGCTGCCAGTGCCAGTTGTACCGAGAGTTGTAGACCCAGTTTATAGGAACGGTGTATTTAGCTTCACATTATATAGGCTTGCATGAGATGCATACCATAGATGCACAAGATTTCCTAAAGTGGATGAAAAAATTATTATGGATTACTAATTTAATTTTTGATGGTTTAGCGCCATGGCCAATTACATAGTCTTCGCCTGCCCAAAATGCGGTATGATTAGATATGCTAGGGAGGGGCAGAAGACCGCCAAATGCCTAAAATGCGGGTACCAGATTCGTATGGACCCTACTGGGGTTAGGGTTTTGGCTAAGGCTAAGGATGCTAGGGATGCCGTTGAACTCGTTAAGCTATACAAGGCTAAGCTTAAATAACGCTTAATAGGGGCGGAACCCTATTAAAGTGAGAGAAAAGATGGAATAAAGGGGAGTTAATATGGGCTTGTCTAAGGAGGGCGGTAGAGGCGATAAAGTCCGTTTAATGGCTGATATGCTGAGGAGCGGTGCAACACTAACGGACCTCTCATGCCCAGCATGTGCCTCACCAATCTTTAGGCTTAAAAGTGGTGAGCTCTGGTGTGCCCAATGCCAAAAGAAGGTTGTCGTCGTTAAGGAGGAGGAAGAGGCTAGAGAGATTGAAGTTCTATCGGCATTAAGCCAAACAGAATCGACGCTATTAACGAAGATTTGGGAGGTTAATGAGAGACTCAAGATTGAGGAGGACCCGGAGGAGATTCGGAGATTAAGCATTGTAATCTCAAGCTTACTGGATAATCTCGAGAGAATAAGAAGGATTGGGAAATCTAAGGCATGAAGCCTACTAAAAGGAGCTTAGGCGTTTACCTAGATTTTCCGAGCACATATAACGCCTCCATGCTCCTTGAGCTTAATGCTCCAGTAGATGAGGCACAAAGGGCACTTCTAAATTTCCTCCATAACATAAATGGGCGCAGTGTGGGCGGTTGGCTACTAAATCATGTTGGACAAAACGTAAGCGTCATGCTTGAGTTTGGGGTTGCGGAGGGGCTAGCGTTCAACTATATTAATGAGGAGATTCTGAATCTTCTTCTAAGCGAGATTAATAAGAGAATCTTCCAAATACTAGATTTCTTCTGCGTTATCAGATATTATGCGCTAAAAAATAATGGCACACGCAGAGCCCTAAGATTCGACTACTATTTCTTAAGGGTCATCTTCAGTAGAAGTGAACTCGAAGTTAAAGTATCTCATGAGAGGGGCTTAGGGCGCATATCAGCTGAAGACCTCCTCAAATTTATCCTTGAAGGCTTAAGTTCAGAGATAGCTAAGAAGGGTTTTAACATGCCTAAAATTAGGCGTTTATGGCTTCCTTAAATCCCCAGCCTCTCAAAGACTATTCTTCGAATATCCTTCGAAACTTCATTTATTGGGCGGTTTCCATTAACCGGGATAAGCTTACCCTCTCTGACAAGGTGCATGTAAATCTCCTGAACCTTCGCCTGTATATCCGGAAACTCCATAACAGACCTCCGTTTTCCTCTGCATCTCTCAATTACAACTTCAAGTGGAACATCTATATATATGGCTAGGTCTGGTGCCGGAACCATTCTATTCACCTCCTTTATCCACTCGATATCTAATCCAGCAGCACCCTGATAGGCAAAGGATGAATAAACATATCTATCTGAGACAACGATTTTCCCCTTCTCCAGCATCGGCTTTATCTCCCTCTCAAAATGGTCTATTCGGTCAGCCGCAAACAACAAAGCTTCTATAGAAGCAGATATGCGCCTCCTCCTCCGGAGAACGTACCGCTCTATGAACCTCCCAATCTCCCCACCACTAGGCTCCGTTGTGTAGACCGCATCGAAACCCAAACTCCTGAGGGCTTCAACAAGAAGATGCGATTGTGTTGTTTTTCCACTCTTATCAAGCCCTTCAATGCAGATTAACTTACCTTTCTCCATACCATTTAACCCCAACCGAATCTTAAAATGAATTTAGATTTCCATCAAAATAAACTCTAAATTAAATTATGGAGTTAAAACAAAAACATTAAATTCTCAAGCATCCTATTCCTTTCTAATTTAAATTGGCTTAAAAGGTGGAGTGCCCCTATGTTCAAGTTTAGTAAGGAGCAGATTGTTTTTGAGATATCGGGAATTAAGGTTGGAGGGCAACCCGGTGAGAACCCAACCGTTATGATTGGAAGCATATTTTATAGGGGCGATAAGAACGTTCAGGACGAAAAAGCCGGAATATTTAATCAAGAGGCTGCCGAAGATTTAGTCACAAAGCTCGAGGAGATCTCGGATAGAACCGGGCTTCCAGCTATGCTCGATGTTGTATGCTCTAATCGGGAGAATGCTAGAAGATATCTTGAGTTTGCAGCTGATGCAACTAGTATGCCAATTCTAATAGATTATGTTTCTGAGGATGCTGCCATAGGTGGCATGGACGCCGCTAAAGAGCTTGGCATACTTGATAGGACTATTCTGAACTCCATTAATCCAGAGACTAAGCCGCAGATATATGAGAAGGCAAGAGAGGTTGGAATACAATCAGCCATAGCGTTAACATATAGCACTAGGGCCATAGTGTCCTATAAAGAAAGAATAAAGCTCTTTGAATCTCTAATCCCAAAAATTGAGGGAGCTGGAATAAAGAAGATACTCGTCGACACAGTTGTCTTGGATATAGCAACGCTGGGATTAGCTTGTAAGGCAATATATGAGGTTAAGGAGCGATATGGTTATCCAGCTGGATGTGGAGCGCATAATGCAATAGCATCATGGAAATCCCTTAAAGAAAAGAAGGATAAGATTTTGAGTATGGTCTGCTCAGCAATAGCGAATGGGCTGCCAATAGCGGTAGGCGCAGACTTCGTCTTATATGGACCCATAAACGATGCAGAATACATGTTCCCAGCAATAAGCCTAATAAACGCAGCATACGCACAAATACTAATGGAGGAAGGAAAACGCCCACAACCAAACCACCCAAGATTCAAAATATCACGCCTATAACCAACACAAAAAATTAATTAACCCGCAACAAAAAAGACAAAAATAGACTATAAAGAACAAGCGGCCGTCGTCTAGCCTGGTTAGGACACAGGCCTTCCAAGCCTGCGATCCCGGGTTCAAATCCCGGCGGCCGCACCAAAAAATCTTGATTATTTTTTGAAATGGGGCTTGAAATTGGCTCTGTTATAGGGGTCATATTTTGCTGGTTTGGGGCCGCTCCGGGGTGCACCCTGGGGTTAACCCCAGCTATGTAAGGGTGAACCC
>JAGTQF010000007.1 GCA_018396655.1 Candidatus Bathyarchaeota archaeon | reverse complement strand
TAAAACGATAAAGATTATAGCGTTCAATTCTAATGCGGCGTGAACCCCAAGCCATAAGGCTGTAAAATAGCCGAGGAAGGGGAAACCAGCCATAGAGAGAGCCCCTATTGTTCCAATAGTGGCTGTGATCGGCATGTATCTGCTTAATCCCCCCATAAAATCCATCGATGTCTTTCCAACTTGAAATATCGCTCCGCCCAAAGCCAGAAATATGAGCGCGATGAAAAGGACATGGTAAACCATGCCAAGTAAACCAGCAGCAAACCCCAGAGATGTAGCAAATCCAAGGGTCATAACCGTGCCCCCTAACGCGGAGATGTCACAATATGCTATAACCTTTTTGCTTTCATTCTCCAGCAGCCCAAATAATGGCGCTAGAATCGATGTTAGGGCGCCTATAAAAGACATTATAAATGCCCAAATACTAAGATTACCGAAAAATGAGGATAATGCTGGGGGTAGCGTCTCTGCGAATCTAATTGAGGGAGCAAATATTTGACCGCAAAATCTTAGGAAAGCGTATAAAGCCGGTAAGAAGCCATTGTGAACATAAACTACTATGGGAGTAGCAGTGATCGTTGCGTCTGGAAACCAGCTGTGTAATGGGAATTGGACAGCTTTAGGTAAAAGTCCAATAAAAAACAGTAGGGTCGCTAGGAGCATAATTGTGTGATTAGGAGGACTGTAGCTCCAAGCGTGGATTTCCCATGTTCCGGTTGCTAGATAGGTTAGTATTGAGCCGATTAGTAAGCCGAATGTGCCAACATGCAGCATAATAAAGGTTTTGAAGGCGGCTGCCACGCATTTAGGGTCATCATGCCAGAAGCCGACGAGGAGGAATGAGCAGAGGCTCGTCATCTCCCAGAAGACTAGGAAGAATATCATGTTACCTGAGAAGCAGCACCCTACCAATGAGCCTAGAAAGAGCAGCATAAATGAAAAGCCCCTGTTAAAAGTGTTCGGCACCGGGCGATACTTGTTCTCCGGGCTAAGATATTTAACGGAGTACGTTATTGCGGCTGAGGCGAATAACGCGAAGAAAATAGCGGGAATCAACGCTAACTCATCGATATAAATCGTTAATGCGAGGTCTCCAAGAGGCAAGGATGCTATTGGAATAGAGCCCACAATCGGCCCGTTCCCCAACACTATCTGAGTTAGTCTAAGCAGCATGAGAAGCGTCGAATAGGACGCGAGTATGCATAGAGCCTTTGCTAAGCTATTTCCGATTTTCGGGGTTCGAGCGATGAGGTGAGCTAGAAGGGCTACAACTATCGGCGTCAATATTGCCGCGAGAGCTAAAGAATAATGCTCAGTTGAGATAACGGCTCCAGCCAACATCTCTAAGAGCAACCGCATTTTTATGCCTTTAGGAAATTAAGTTGACAAACTAGGCTATATTTTTTTTCTACACCAAAATGTACTTTTGTTGTCTGAAAAACTGTTGTTCAAAAGCCATAAATAAGCCTAAAATTAATGTAAGGTTAGCTTTGACAAAACTATGTTTCTCTTTTATCTACTTTTTACGCATGGGATGAGTATCCGCTGGCCAGTCTTCTGGCAGGATTAGCGGTCTTAGGTCCGGGTTTCCCTCAAATTTAATTCCGAAGAGGTCGTGAACTTCCCGCTCATGTAGTAGCGCCCCTGGGATAATATCCGTTATTGTTGGGATAACAAAATCTTTTGGAGGTAATGCGACACGTAGAGTTATTAAGACGCTGCTTCCGCTTAAATGGTAGAGGATTTCAAGGCTGTCTCCAGTGTTAAGCGCCGTTATTGCTGACAGATGCGTGAAACCCTCATTCACCAGAAATTTTACGACTTCTTTAAAGTCTTCTTTACCTAAGTGGATAAATATACGGTTAGCTCTTGGGGCTGAAAACTCTAGTATGCAATGTTGGAAACGCTTCATCAGTATCCCAACTAATTCAGCTCCCACCTTAGACATTCGAAAAACCCATACATAATAGCTCTCACATCATAATAAAGTTGTTGCTTCTGCGCCAGTGTAAATGTAGAGAACGGCGTATGCCCCTCATGCAAAAAGCCGCTAAAATTAAATGGGTAAATATTAAGATCAAAAATATATCTGTTGTCTACACTAATCGCTCTGAAGATCATAGCGAATTTAAACCTAAAACTAATGCAGTGAAGCATAAAGTGATAACCGAGTTGCTTTTTCAGATGGATTTTGAAAGAGTAGTATCGAAGTATACTTTGAGTGAAAGCTGATAATCTCAATAGAGTTTTTGGACATCACTAGTATGCTCTGGGTGCTCAAATAAACATCTCTGATTCCTTTCATGACTTTTATGGTTATAGGTTCTCCCATTATTTCGCTAATCTTTTTCTCAAGATATTTTATTGCCAGTCTTATCTGCTCAATATTTCTACTAATGCCGCAAGGTATGTCGAATAATGTATACCATCCATTAATCGAGAGCAGAATTAACCCCTCCTTAGATATGAATACCTTTAGATTAGAGGGGAGGGGAAGAAGTAAAGTGTCTCAATATTCCTGAACTCTTCCGATAAATCATTTCTCCATTGGCATGTCAAGATAATTCCAGTATAATCCCAACTAGAGTCCTAAAACCGTCTCCCTCAAGCCTCAGTCTCGTCTTAACCCGCATATGCGGGTCCTCGAATGTCTGGTATCTTAACCTTTAATTACCAGGAAGACAACAAAATATTATTAAGGTGCCTAGATATGAGTAAAGAATCCATTCGTGAGATGAAGGGCACTAGAACTAGTGTTTAATCCAATAAGACAGTCGGAGAAGTATGATCCACTATTCCAATACATCAAAAAGTATGTTCACGAACTGAGAGATCATGAATGTAGGGAGCTACATGATTATGGAGACCACTTTTCTACTAGTCCTATTCATCTTCTTCATAAACGCGCTCTATAAGCGTGATGTTCTCGAGTCGCTTCTCTTCTCAGTTTCATTGGCCGTCGGCTTGACCCCGGAGCTCCTACCAATGATAATCTCAATAAACCTGTCTAAGGGCGCGATAGATATGGCTAGGAAGAAGGTTATAATTAAGCGCTTAGCGTCGATCCAGAACTTTGGGAGCATGGATGTCTTATGCACGGATAAGACTGGGACATTAACGGAGAATAGGATAAGGCTAATATTTCATGTCGATATCGATGGAAAGGAAAGCGGGAAGGTGCTACTGTACTCGTACTTAAACAGCTATTATCAAACCGGCTTGAGGAGCCCGCTTAATGAGGCTGTGCTGGCATATAAGAGCATAGATATTACGGGTTACATGAAGATCGATGAGATACCATTCGACTTCATACGTAAGCGCCTCTCCATAGTCGTTGAGCATGAGAACCAGCGCTACATGATTACTAAGGGTGCGCCGGAGGAAATCCTAAAGATCTGCTCGTTCTATGAGCTAGACGAAGTGATATCCGATTTAACTAATGAGACTCGTAGAAAGATTGAGCGGAAATACCTTGAGCTGAGCGCTGAGGGCTATAGGGTTTTGGGCGTAGCATATAAGCGCCTGAGGGAATATAAGCCCGTATATTCCGTCAGCGATGAGAGCGAAATGATCTTTTTAGGCTTCATAGGTTTCCTCGACCCTCCTAAAGAAACCGCGAGAGAAGCAATAAGGCTCCTAAGGGAGGTGGGCATGGAGCTAAAGATACTTACCGGCGATAATGAGCTCGTCACTAGGAAAGTATGTGAGCATTTAGGCTTTGAGATTAAAGGAATTCTCCTCGGAAGCGAAATTGAGCATATGCATGATGACGCACTAGCGAGAGCTGTTGAGGAGGTGAATGTCTTCTGCCGCGTGACCCCAGCCCAAAAGAATAGGATAATAAGTGCTCTGAGGGCTAATGGGCATGTGGTCGGCTTCCTCGGCGATGGTATTAACGATGCGCCGTCGCTGAAAAATGCTGACGTTGGCATATCCGTGGATAATGCTGTCGATGTTGCGAAGGAAGCCGCGGACATAATCCTCCTAGAGAACGATCTAACTATACTCCATGATGGTGTTTTAGAGGGTAGGAAAACCTTCGGCAACGCTATGAAGTATATCCTGATGGCTGTTAGCTCAAACTTCGGGAATATGTTCAGCGTCGCCATAGGCTCATTATTCCTACCGTTTCTACCAATGCTCCCAATACAAATACTCCTAAACAACCTACTATACGATTTGACTCAAACATCTGTCCCGCTGGATGACGTCGACAGGGAATATTTAGAGAAGCCTAGGAGGTGGGATATATTCTTCGTGAGAAGATTCATGGTGGTCTTCGGACCTATAAGCTCACTCTTCGACTTTCTAACATACTTCATGATGCTCTTAGCCTTTAAGGCCGCTGAGCCGCTGTTCCAGACAGCATGGTTCCTAGAGTCCCTGTTAACGCAGACGCTGGTCGTCTTTATCATAAGGACAAGGCTATCCCCATTCTACAGGAGTAGGCCCAGCAAAGCCTTGATCTTCACAAGTGCATCCGTAATAATCTTCGCTCTAGTGCTGCCATACACGTGGCTGGGAACGGTCTTCAGGTTTGTTCAGCCCCCAATCGAATTTTATCTCGCGCTGGCCGCCATAATAGGCGCATACCTAGCGCTGGTTGAGACTGCTAAGAGCTGGTTCTATAGGAGGTATGGGCACCGCTTAGAGCAGGTGCTAATGCCGTCTAGGGGGATTGGGCTGTATCTGAGCAGAACCATGAGGGTGACTCAAGATGCTATAGCTATGATTTATCTGAGGTATGAGGATGAGATATCCATAAACACTTTAATCAGCGATTTAGAGCGCGCGGTAGCCTATCCCATCAGCCCGGAGGAGATTTACCATAGCCTCCAGTATCTGCGTAGAGCGAACCTGGTATCCATCGACTGGCGTGAGGGAAAAATTAGGCGTGAAAAGGCGATGAAGGATTACGTTGATAAATACGTGTTTAGCGAGCTCTGGCCTAAAATATCAGATGACTGGCGGAGCATCAGCGCCTATCTTGAAGCAAGATATGGCAAAACAAACCAAGAATACCAATTAAAAAGAGCATCGAAGTAAGCGCTGTGCGAAAGATTTTTGAATAATCGAACGTTTTGCATACATGAAGATATTTCACTATTAATGCTGGATTAATGCTGGGTAATGGGCTTCATCCGCAACTTAGTCACTAATGCTTCCTAAAGAAAAATTCTTTAACTCTGTCTAATCCCAATGCCCTATAATTTTTTTAAAGGTCAAAAATTTCTAGGTTAGGCTCTTTCCTCACTAGCCAGTAAGTTCGCCTATAGACCCTGACACATTACTCCATAAGTCAATCTAAACCTCTACATTTCGTCTGGCACTTTTTCTTCTTAAAGAGTAGGCTCACGTAATGCTTCGAAGCGAGATGGAAATGATATCTGGGCGCTAGACTAATCATATCGTGAAATAAGAGCGTAGCTTTATATCTCTGCCCAGTTCAGACTTAACAAAGTTTGCGACATCCTCATCGCTGACATACATGTTGCCTAGCTTATCGACCCTTAATCTTATCCCAGTCTTCTTCAGCCTATCTCCGCTCGCAGTGTCTATGAAGATATATTGCGTGCCAGTAATAGGTAGTATCAGCCTAAGACTAGTTAAGTGTCTTGCTGGAACCCCCATTTCGATTCTATAGGCTAGCTCCTTTGCATCATGCTTCTTGATTAATTGCTTAAATTCCTCCCAGGAATCAACTCTGAGAACCCTACCGCTCAAGAATCCTCCCCTAAAATTCTAAGCCTAATGAATGTTATTTTAAGTTTAAGCTCTTTCTACAGTCAAAACATAAGTCTGTTTCCTCATTTGTGCAGAAGACTTTTCCACATTCCTTACATTTAACCCTTTTAAGTAGGCCCTTATCCTTCCGGGTCACTTGCCTATCAGCAGTACGCATTGGGAACGCTATTGCTTTCCTCGGGCAAACACGCTCACATGCTATACAACCATAGATACAGTTTTGCGGATTAATGACAACAACCTTATCATTAAGGATGCCGTAAACCTTATGAGGGCAGAAACTCAAACATCTAGGTGTATCGAAACCAGCGCATCCGTCACACTTATCCGGGAAAATTGTTGGATACCAGATTGCTTGTCTCCTCAAATTCCATCTAATAATTTGTTATAGTGAGCCACTTAGTAATCCATAGAGTAGCCCAAATGTTATGCTTCCAGTCCAAGCAATAATAACGTAGTTAATTACGATCTTCCAACCGGTTATCCTTGATACCGCCAGAGCATTTGCGAAATCATAGGGTTGACCCATAAGCCAGCTTAAAAGCGCACCTTTCGACAGTATTATGCCTTCTTTAACCCATATTCCTCTGCCTAGAACTATTTCCACGAGCGTTGGCGTATAAAGCGGACCGCCTAGGATTGAGGCTAAGAGGATTCCCTTCACGCCAGTTAAATATCCTTTAATTATTTCTTCTGGAAGAAATGCCTCCAGATAGCTTACGGCGATTAACCCAGCAATAAAGTACGGTAGAATCATCCTCGCCAAGTATACAGCAAACTTTAGAGAGGTGACGAGTCTCTCGTTTAGGGGCGGCTTGGCAACCTCAACTGCGCTAGTGGGCTGAGAGATAACCTTCTGATGCTCTTGCTCAATATGCTTACCCCATGGCGTTCTAGATATTATGATGCCAGCTGCAAGGGCTGTCGTAGCGGAGGCGAGAACCCTAATGCCAGCCATCTCCCAAGAAATCAGCTCTCCAGTCAGCAAGATCGCTAAAATATTGGATGCAGGAGCCATTAAAAGGAATGTTAATGCCGGACCTATGCCGGCGCCACTATATAGGACTCCGGCAAACAGCGGAACCATCGTGCATGAGCATACTGTTAGGAAGGGGGCTATCCCAAGCGCCATAGCGTATCCTGTAACCCCTGCTGCTACCTATATATCTCGTTATAGATTCCTTGGGAACAAGTTCATATATTAGGCCAGCGATCGAGAAAGCGAATAGTAAGCAGAGCCATGCATGGCTGAAGTAATCGTAGAGGTATACTAATGGTATAAACCATATTGGGTGATTGCGCAGTTCAAGTGGCTTGTAGGATGGTGCAAGCGAGTATGCTTGTATGCGACTGTTCACCAGGAGAGCTATAACGATTACATAAAAAGATATGATTATGTATGTCTGAAGTCTCCTCTTAACATGCTCTTTCAATCAACACACCTTCACTTCGCAGCTTCAAGTATTAGTCTCTCAATCTCTTCGGGATTTGGGATGCGCCCAACTATTTTAACAACACCATTTATTGCTATAGATGGTGAGACTAGAACACCATACTTTTGAACGACTTCCCTGGAAAGAATATTAACCTTCTCAATATTTACTGAGATGCCAGAGTCTTTAAGATTCTCAGCGGCCTTCTCAACAGCCTTTCTAGCTGCCTGACACCTAGCGCATGCTGGTTCAGGACCTCTAACCTCAACTTTAACTTCCCTCACATCTGTCACCAATGATTATAAGATTGTATGATCTTAATCTTTTTTACACGAGGTCCCATGTTGAAGAATTTAAAGAAGTTTAAGGCTAAGATCTTCAAAGCCCTTGCAGATCCTATTAGACTTGAGATTTTAGAGTTTTTATATGGTGGTGAAGATGCGTTTGCGAAATAGTTTCTTTCGTGAAAAGTGCCGTGAAACGGTTAGTTTCTTCCTGGACCGATGATTTTTACCAATCATCGGCTTTCTTCAGTTACAAGCATTAGAGTAATAGATAATAATGTAAGAGGGGAGGGCAGTAAAACTTTAAATATTATTGGTAACCATGGAGCTGGTAGGGTAAAGAAGAATCCATGAAACTCATGAAATTTTTCTCGCTCGCTATCCTCTTGCTTTTCACAAATATACTTGCGAGCCAATTCCCTTCTATTGAATCGCCCAATGGTGATGAGAAAGAACCATTGTCTCTACCATATATATGGAGCTCTGGAATCGCATGCCACTACCTTGACCTAGACATTCTATCTGAGGGATATCAACAATCAATCACCGTAAAAACAAGTGATCTCATTGTGGCTGAAATAAAGTTTCAGAGGTGGAGTATAGGCGATGCAGATGAACTTAACCAGGTTTTTCTTCTTTTCTCTTGGTCGAGTGTATGGGAGCCACCTACGCATTATCTGCCATTATGGTTTGGTATTTCAGGAAGCTATCCAGGCGTGATAATGGTGTGGAGATTTTCGATTAGAGCTCCGAGTAAGCCAGGCACATATTATATATGGATTAGGGGGGACTGTGCAAGCACCATGGAAGAAGCCGTAGCGAATATAGGGCGGAGATACAGCGGTCCACCACCATACAACGATGATGGCGGAGGAATAATAGGAAAAATCACAGTAGAACCTAAAATTTATTCTAAGTATCAGCCAATTTCATATTCAACTCTTATTGTTGCCACGGTAATCGCATCATTATTACTTGCCATCATAATAGTCTATAAAAGGATTTTAAGAGAATAATTCACCCCTCTTTATCCACCCAACTATTCTTCGCTAGGAGATGAGTTTGAAAAGTGGCGGGCCCGGAGGGAATTGAACCCTCGACCTCAGGCTTTCTCCATGCTTCTTCCGAAGGCCTACGCGCTTAAGCCATTAGTAGCATAGCGCTGCGCCCTATCCATGCTAGGCCACGGGCCCAGAATTTATTTTGTGTGATGCCACACTAAAGGATTATTGTTCTCCTCTATCTTAATCTGATTATTTTTGGTAGTTTGCCAATTAGGCCTACATGGCCATCCCGAAAGATCATTGCGCCCCTGACACCGCTTACCTCTCTCGCCCTCTCTAATCCCCTGCGTATTGAATCTTCAATGTTTTTGCCTGAGACTGCATTGCATATTGATGTTGCTGCGGCATCCGCTAGGGTGGCATTCTCTGCAATCACTGTAACTGAATCTGCCTCCCCAAAACTTATCGTTCGCAGTGTTTTTCCGGTGCTTGTTGCTATTCCGGCTGGCGAATCATCAGTGGTGATTAAGAATCCTATTTTTCCAGAGAGAACCCCCTCGCCTGTTACGACCGAGACTGGAATATTCTTGTCTGCTGTGTATGCGGCTATTTCTCCACCATTCTCAACAACCGCTACTCTGGAGCCCATCTTGAGCAATGCTTCAAGCCCTAAATCCGCTATTGCACCAGCGACGGAAGCCATTGGTCCCACATTCGCTATCCTTGAGGCTTCAATCATTCTTTGGATGACTGGTGGCGCATTTGAATCCACGCTTTGCGGTTCAAGTAAGTATCGGAACTGCGGGTTTCTCTCAACATAATCTAGGAGTTCTCTTACGTGATGCTTTATTTCTTCGACCGCTTTTGGGATGGCCTCTCTCTTATCGCATTTAATATGTATTTTTGAGTATCCAAATGTTAAGCCATACTCATGAATCATTATTCCATCACGGCATAGATATAACCTTAACCGGGCATACTGTCACGCATATCTTGCACGCCACGCATTTTTCTTCGTCAAACTCCAGCGACCAGTCCTCTCTGAACCTTAGGGCCTTTGTTGGGCATGGCGATATGCATGCGCCACATGCCATGCACTTATCCCAGTCTATTCTTAGGGTTTCGGCGAACTCCTGAACCTGCACCCCCTCCCTCCTGAATAAATCGAGTATCTCCTTAAGCTTATCCCCTGTTGCCGGTATTGAGACTATCAGCTCGCCTTTCTGAGCATTAACCTTAGCCTCAAGTATGTTAATTGGTATTTTAGCCATTAGAATTATACTGGCCAATATGGGCTTATCAACAACCTCATGCGAATAAATTAGCTTGACCCTCATTGTGCACATCTGCCTCCGATAACTTTTCTCGATATATCATCGGTTGTCAATATCCCGATTACATGATTTAATCTATCAACCACTGGAACGCCAGATATATTGTATTGTGCCATTCTGCGCGCAACAACATCTATTGACTCATTCTCAAACGCTGTTATAACCTTTCTAGTCATTATTTCATCAAGTCTCCTTTTATCTTGGGCTATGGCTTTAGCTAAATCCCAGGATGTCACAATACCAACAAGTCTACCATCTTGGTCGACGACTGGCAGGTGGTCTATGCCCTTCTCAACGAGCTTTGATGCAACCGCCTTTATATCTTCGTCCGGCCTTGCTGTGATGACATTACGGCTCATTATATCGCCAACCCTAATCTCCCTACCTCTAACCTTTAATGGTTTAAATTCTCTCTGTCTTGGAAGCGGCTCTATGGGCTTGGTTAAGAAGAATGTTCCCTCAAGAATCCACTTCTTAAGTGTTTCAGCAATCTCCCTGGCCATCTTATAGCTTGATAGAGATGATGATGGGACATCCCTATCGCCAATATTCACTTTTCCAGACCTTAGCTCCGCATAGGAGACTCTTTTAACAACCGGTCTTAGGTCCGGTCTTGAGGGAACAGCGTAATCGCGTATATTAACAAATATTTCCTCATCTTTTAAGGCCGCCGTCCTAGCAACATTCATGTTTATTATCGGTATTGGTATGCCTATACCAACATATAGCGTTGTCCCATAACGGTGGAATGACGCTCCACGCAGGTATCTGCTATTCATCTGCTTTAGGTCTCCCTTAACCATGATGGTCCCGAAGCCGGCTCCCGGACTATGCTGTGTCCCCTCACCAATTATGTAGCCTATTCCACCACCCAGGAAAATTCTTGTTCCCAAACCTATAGTCTCGTAGTTTGGGTCTTTACAGAGCGGATTTAATTGTCCAGCGCCTGAGAACGTTATGTTCCCATAGTTTGGTAGGAGTGTTCCCATGTAAGTATAGAGGACTCTGTCGGAGCTATTTGTGGCGGCGTCATACCTTTGATAGCAGTTTCTTGGGTTAACGAGTATTGCCTGGTTTAAATCGTCAATTGTTATGACGGTCTCAATATGCCTTCTTGGATAGCAATCAGTTCCATAGGATTCAGCCCTCAAGACGACCTCTTTACCGGAGACTAAATCCTCTATAACATGTCCACCGCCATACTCAAAGCCCCTAGTCTCGCTCATGGCTGTTGCTCCTAAGTAGCCGTCTACGGCGGCAAGCCCCTTATATACTGGAACATCGTTAAGCCAGCATCTCGTCATCTTTATCGGCGGGTCAGAGTGCCCAAAGTTTAGGAAGACGCCTGAGCTGCACATGGCCCCGAATGTTCCAGTTGTCACAACATCAACCTCTTTTGCGGCAACCTCAAGCCCACTACTCTCAACCAGCTTAATCATCTCTTCGGCCGTTAATACGACGGCGTCACCACGCCTTATCTTCTCATTTATCTCATCTATTGTTCGTAACTCCTCAGTCTTCTCGGATGACAACATCCTCAGCCTCCCAAGAAGCCTTAAGGCTGTGCTGAAGTAATTATATAATATTTTATGGCTGGACTGAGCGCTTATTCCTCCATATATTCTTTTGCATATTGTTGCAGAATAATTATTCACTATCATATATATTTTTTGGCAATTAACCTGATGTAGATAGCCCGCTTAACCCCCAAATATTTTTAGGCTCTTAGGAGTACTATTATCCACTGAGTATAATGTGGATGGTGGCGCATGTTGGGTTCTAGGGATGGGAGTTCAAGATCGCTGAGTTTTAGAAGAAAAAGTCTAAAAACAATATTTTATATTCTGTTTCTCTCCGCTCTCTTATCGGCTTTAAACATTATTTTCGGCTGGTCAAGTAGGGAGGTTATCCCTGACTTTCTGAAGCCCTATAGTGACCTCATATTGACTGTTAACCCCTATCTTGTTTATATTCAGGCGGCGGTTGTCTTTGCCCTAGGCTACCTCATAGTCAACTCCTTCAGTAATGCCGTATATGTTTATATGCGGAGATTATCTGGCCACCCTACAGCTGCAACCGTAAAGACTGTTGTTTGGGCTTCTGGAATAGCAATCTTACTTATAGCTGTTACGTCAATGCTTAGTGCCGGACCATGGACAGCCCTAACGGTCGGCTCATTCGGCGGCTTGGTTGTTGGATTCGCAACGCAAACCGTCCTCTCACATTTTGTTGCAGGTCTATTTATTATGTTAACCCGCCCCTTCAAGTTTGGTGATGTTATTACTATAGCTGGTCAGACCGGGGTGGTTAAGGAGATGAGGATTATGCATTTGACGCTCGAAACAATGGATGGCTCAACAGAGATACTTATACCGAATGGAATGGTCTTTACACAAATAATATTGAAGAGAAGAGTTATTGAGATGCCAACTCTACATATGCATGAATTAAAGGATGAGATTGAATCGGTTAGAAGAATAACGGAAATGAAATAAATGAAGAGATTTATTAAGGAGTGGTGTCTAAGTCCTCAATAGATTTTAGCGCACCTCTTTCGTTAAGATTTTTAGGAATTCCCTCATGAATGCTGGTAGGTCTGGCCAAGCCCTGCTGGTAACTAAGTTTCCGTCAACAACGACCTCTTGGTCTATGTATTCGGCTCCCGCCTGCTTTAGGTCTTGTGCAACCGCCATGTAGCATGTCATCTTTCTTCCTTTGGCCAATCCATATCCGGCAATTACCAGTGGACCATGGCATATTGCTGCTACCGGCTTATTCTTCTCGAAGAAATGCCTTACGATGGGCTCGAGTTCTGGACATATTCTTATGTATTCTGGAGCCCTTCCACCCGGTATTACTAGACCATCGAATTCCTCCGGCCTAACATCCTTGAAGGATAGGTCAACCCAGCCGAATCTGTAGCCGGACTTCTCGGTATACGTTTCCCAGCCTGGCTCAAAATCATGGACGACTGTGAATAGGGTTTTCTTTGAGGGCGCGGCCACCACAACATCCAAGGCGGCTTCCTTAAGCCTCCAAAATGGATAGAAAATTTCCTGAGCCTCAACACCATCTCCGGCGATAATTAAAACTTTGGGCAATCTCCCACCCAAAATATTCTTAACCTAAAATTTATGTATAAAGTTTTCTTGAGAGTTCACTATTACGCTTAAGATGATACCTCCCTATCTTCTGAGATAGCCTCTCCCTCTCTTCTCTCACTTCTTCTAGTCCACTGATGCTTCTCACTGCTGGTTTGAGTCTATATTCTTGTTTTCGGCGCTATTCTTGTAGTATAGTTTTGGTGGCGCAACTATAACCTTTGTTCCAGCCGGGATTGAAGATGTTATCCAAGCATTTCCACCTATTACTGCGTCGTTTCCTATGACCGTTTCTCCACCTAGAATTGTCGCACCAGAATATATCACAACATTGTCTCCAACGGTCGGATGTCTCTTTAAGCCCTTAACTATCTTACCCCTCTCATCCCTCGGAAAACTTAGTGCTCCAAGCGTAACACCCTGATAAATCTTGACGTTATCACCTATCTCTGTTGTCTCGCCAACAACCACACCAGTTCCATGGTCTATGAAGAAGTTTCTCCCAATCTTCGCTCCGGGATGAATATCTATGCCAGTCTTTGAGTGGGCATATTCGGTCATTATTCTCGGTATGAGCGGTACGCCCCTGATGTAAAGTTCATGCGCGATTCTATACGTCGCTATGGCTAAAACACACGGGTAGCTTAATATAACTTCATCAGTGCTCTTTGCCGCTGGGTCACCGTCATAGGCTGCTTGCACATCCCCACTTAGCATAGCCCTTATATCCGGAATCTTCTCAAGAACCTCCTTCACAATCATTCGTGCTCTCCTACGGCATACTTCTTCCGATGCAACCCCAAAGTTTCTGGATATATATTTTAGGCTCTTCTCGACCTCACACACAAGCCTAGAGTATATTGAGCTAAGGAGGCTCCCGACGAAATACCTCACGTTAGACCTATTGACCTTCATGTTTCCAAAGTATCCCGGAAAGATTATAGATAATAAATCCTCTAGTATTTTTATAACCGCTTGCTTTGATGGTAAGTCCTCGCCCTCAGACCGGTTTATTCCACCATACTCCTCGTAGCTCTCAACTATTCTATCAACGAGCTTCGGCAGCCCCTCCTCAAGCCAATTATCCTCACAATACTTTTCGCCCTCCATTAGCATCTCAAGCATCTGCCTAGAAACCCATATGCGCGTTGTCTTATCGACCTTCTCAAGGAAATCCCTACCCTTCCTCACCTCAACGCTTTCCATAAGCCACCGCCATCATGCAATTTTTCTAATCTTTTATAGAGAAGATATGGAAAAACCTATCGGTTCATCGCTAAAGAGCGGCGTGCTCAGGTAGCGCTCCCCTCCATCCGGAAGAAGCGTAACTATGAGCTTACCCTCATTTTCCGGTCTCCTAGCAACCTCCAGGGCTGCGTAAACCGCTGCGCCAGAGGATATTCCAACAAGTAGCCCCTCTTTCCTAGCGAGTAGGCGGGCGGTTTCAATGGCATCCTCATCCCTAACCTTAATAATCTCATCAATTAAGTCGAGCCTAAGAACATCCGGTATAAACCCCGCGCCTATCCCTTGAATATTATGCGCTCCTGGTTTGCCGCCGCTTAAGACTGGAGAGTTGTATGGTTCTACAGCTATAACCTTGAACCCCGGCTTTAAGGGCTTTATATATTCGGCTACGCCAGTTATTGTTCCACCGGTTCCAACACCAGCAACAAATATGTCAACCTTACCATCGGTGTCACGCCATATCTCCGGCCCAGTTGTCTCCCTATGTATTTTCGGATTCGCTGGATTCTTAAATTGATTTGGTATGAAAGAGTTAGGTATTCTTGAAGCGAGCTCCTCAGCCTTTTTAACCGCGCCCCCTATGCCCTCCTCACCTGGCGTTAAAACTATCTCGGCTCCATAAGCCTTCAGAATCTTACGTCTCTCAACACTCATCGTTTCAGGCATAACTATAATCAGCCTATAGCCTTTAACAGCCGCAACCATCGCTAAGCCTATTCCAGTATTCCCGCTTGTGGGCTCTATAATTACAGTATCCTTGTTGATTAAGCCAAGCCGCTCAGCCTCCTCAATCATACTTAGGCATATCCTATCCTTAACGCTTCCACCCGGATTACGCGACTCAAGCTTGGCTAGAATTGTGCATTTAAGGCCCTCAGAGAGTTTATTTAGGCGTATTAATGGTGTATTGCCAATCGTCTCAAGGACGGAATTGTAGATTTTCATTATGAACACCACAAGCCCAATTATTTATGGAGAAAGAGCCAGAATTATAAATCTTAAATATGCATAGTGGATAATAGTATGGGTGTGGAGGCTGAGTTTACATGAAATGCCCAGTCTGCGGTCAAGAAGCGAAGCTCATTAAAGAATGGGATTTAGGACCAAGGGTTCGCGTAAAACTCTACGAATGCTGCGGCAAGAAAATCCGTGAATACGTAAAGAAGTAGGCCAATGGACAACAAAACCTTCATTTCCCTCCTTTTTTGGACTCTGTTCCCCCTCCATACACTAGTAGGGATTATTTGAGGGAAAATAGACATTGTATCCAAGTATGCGCGGTGAACGCGGGGCCTACACCAAAAGTCTCTCAATTCTAGACATTTTAGACCACTCCTTCTCCATCTACTCCGCTAGGATAGAGAAGTTCTTCACAATATTTTTACTTCTAAATATAGTCAATACATTTCTGTTTCGCGCCATACTTAATCTTATGCCACCCCCCAATTTGCCGCATGATTCAGTCTCAACCAGCAACATCCTCAACTGGCTGATAAATTATGGCGCCTCGATGGTGCTAACAGCATCTATTCTATTCATAATCGCTTGGCTCGCAGCAAACATAGGCAATGGCTTAATCGTATGCTATATCTCAGAAATCATTGAGGGAAGAGGGGCGGGGGTGCGGAGAAGCCTCAATAGGATGCCCCATTTCATTAGCCGAATAATCGCAACAAGTATGATAACCGGAGTTCTCACGGTTCTGGGCTTCATACTCTTAGTATTTCCTGGGTTGATTACGGCCCTAATTTTCAGCCTATCAATCCCAGCCCTTATAATTGAGGATTTAAGTATCTTCGGCAGTATGAGGAGGAGCAAGGAGTTAACGGATGGCATGTGGTGGAAGACCCTTAAGCTTCTACTGGCGGCTTCCATAATATTAATCGTAGCCTATCTGCTCGCGGAGACGCTTGGAATCCTCTTTTATAGGTCCTATAGGCAGATGCTGCTCAGGGAAGTGATTAGACTCGTCATAGTATCACTTGCTGAACCCATATATCCAATAAGCATAACCCAGTATTATTATGAGTTAAGGAGATGGAAGATGGAGCGCCCACCTCAAGCAGAGTATCCGCCAACTCCGCCAATGATATCTGAGGTGAAGTTCTGTCATTATTGTGGGCAAGTCCTTCCATACGATGCGCTTTACTGCCCAAACTGCGGAATAAGGGTAGCCAAAGATAACCTAATACATCACGCTAGAAACTGAATGGAAGGAGGGTGGGGATGGATTATCTCTCGGAATCTCCGAATTTTTCCCACAAACCTCTACTTGAAATATCTTCTCTCCATCCCCACCCTAAAGATAGGGTTTTAGGCTATCTTAAATAAGTTTTTCTATTCATTAACATGCATCGATATATCTGGCTGTATCAGCCCTAAGCTAAAGTTAAATTGGTCTTTTGAGCATAGGATATTGTGGGTTTAGCCGAAGCATTGGAGGTCCTCTATCATTGGATTACTCGTTAGTTACAGAGGTATATGAGCGGATTGAGGGCACAACCAAGAGGCTTGAGATGACTGAT
This sequence comes from Candidatus Bathyarchaeota archaeon, assembly GCA_018396655.1. GTDB lineage: Archaea > Thermoproteota > Bathyarchaeia > Bathyarchaeales > DTEX01 > DTEX01. Next base: position 33,890 of record JAGTQF010000007.1, on the reverse strand, counting down.
TACCTAGTTGAGTTCTTCAGGAGGACGCCTAAAGAAATAATCGATAAGGTTGTCTATTTAACCCAGGGTAAGCTTTATCCAGACTTCATGGGTATAGAGATGGGCGTTGCAGAGAAGCTCGCTATAAAAGCAGTTGCTAAGGCATCTGGGCGAAGGGAGAGCGAGATTGAGGAGGACCTTGCAAGAACTGGTGACTTAGGTGAGACTGCACAGAAGTTCCTTGAGAAGAAAAAGCAGCTCTCATTCTTCAAGAAGCCATTAACTGTTGAGAGGGTTTATCAAACCCTTGACAAGATAGCGCGTGTTTCGGGCGAAGGCTCAATAGACTTGAAGGTGAACCTTCTGGCAGGGCTTCTGGCGGATGCATCACCAAAGGATGCAAAATATATTATCAGAACGGTTACTGGAAAGCTCCGCCTTGGAATAGCTGACATGACCGTTCTAGATGCTCTCGCGATAGCTTATGGTGGGGGGAAGGGTGCGAGGGAGATTATTGAAAGAGCTTACAATATATCTTCAGATTTAGGTAAGGTTGCAAAGGCTGTTGCTGAGGGCGGGATAGAAGCCGTCAAAAACTTCAGGATATCGCTCGGCAACCCAATTAGACCCATGCTTGCTGAGAGGCTTAGTTCACCAGCTGAGATACTTGAGAAGTTGGGTGGGAAGTGCATAGCTGAATACAAGTATGATGGCGAGAGGATACAAGCCCATAAGAGCGGTGATAACGTGATACTCTTCTCTAGGAGGCTTGAGAATATAACCAGCCAGTATCCAGACGCTGTCGAGCTGATTAGAAACCACATTAAGGCTAGAGAGGCTATTATAGAGGCTGAGTGTGTTGCCGTGAACCTGGATACTGGCGAGATGATGCCCTTCCAGGAACTCATGCATAGAAGGCGCAAATACGATATTGAGAAGGCTGCGAGCGAATATCCAGTCTCGCTCTTTGCATTCGACGCCCTCTATGTTGATGGGAGAGACTTAACCCTCGAGCCATACCCAGTTAGGCATGAGATTCTTGAGAAGATAATCGAGCAGAACGATAGATTCCAGCTGGCGAAATACATGATTGTGGACAACACAGAAGACTTGGAGAGATTCTTTGAGGAGGCTGTTGAGGCTGGGTGTGAGGGACTTGTCTGTAAATCTCTCGGTGGTGATGCGATATATCAGGCTGGAGCGAGGGGTTGGCTCTGGATTAAATATAAGCGGGATTATAAGAGCGAGATGACAGATACGGTCGACTTAGTGGTTGTTGGAGCATTCCATGGTAGAGGTAAAAGGGCTGGGACATACGGCGCACTCCTCCTAGCAGCTTACAACCACGAGAACGACACGTTTGAGACTATATGTAAGTGTGGTTCAGGGTTCACGGATGAGGACCTACAAAACCTCCCAAAAATGCTCGAACCATATAGAATAGGGCATAGGCATCCAAGAGTCAACTCAAACCTAGAGGCAAACGTATGGTTCCTACCGAAAATGGTTATAGAGGTTATTGGCGCAGAGATAACCCTAAGCCCAATCCACACATGCGCAAGAGACCTAATAAGGAAGGGGAGTGGACTAGCAATAAGATTCCCAAGATTCACCGGAAGATACCGAACGGACAAATCAGCAGAGGACGCAACAAGAGTAGACGAGATAGTAGAAATGTATAAGAGGCAACTGAAGAAGATAGAGGCTGAATGACAAATTTTTTAGATAGAACAAGAGATAACCAAGCCGGGTCTAAGCCTTAAGCACCGTCCGGCCCGTTTAAGCAAAGTCTTTATCGCACGCCAGTCTTCAGCCGTTTCGGCTGGCGTGCTCTTTGCTTAAACGCGGTGCTTAAAGCCTACTTCCCGGCTTGGCAGTAACTATTTTTCTTGAATTTTATATATAAAACCTTTTGCACAAATTTTTAAATTTAAAAGTTAAATATTTTTTGGGTTATGGTGTTGGAGAAGGCTGCTGAGCGGTTTGAGGAAGATTTGAATCTAATCGTTAATAGGCTTTGTAGTGGTGAGAGTGAGAGGTTTTGTCAGCAGATTTTTAGGTTAAGGGATAAGCTCATTCTTCTTTATAGGAGAAACGCCGTTAAAATAAATCATTCCATTATGGAGCTCGTGTGCGCTAAATACCTTATTTTGAGCGGATATTACGTTGACTTAGAGTATGCCCTAGATGGAATATCATGCGACATATATGCCCTGAAAGGTTTAGGCAGCCTAATCGTTGAGGTTGAAACCGGCTATGTTCCACCGGAGCACGCGGTTGACCCAATAACATATTGTAAGGCTAGGGTGACGAGTAAAATAACCCGATACAGCGGCTATGCAGAGAAGTTTGCTCTAGCAACCCCACCATATTATACTTTGTGGTTTCCACCAGCATTAGCGAAGCCGCCACGATATAGGACAACCAGTGAAATAAGGGAGATAAAATCTCTATGCGACCTATATTATAGTAATCCTCCAGTGAGTATCGAGGAGATAAGAAACGCGAGACTTCACGCCATATATATAATTGATGTGGATAAGGGGGTTGTTAAAGAGACGGACCCAAATACTTATCTGGAGAAGATGCATGAAATCTGTGAGTGGTGATATTCAGTGTTGAAGAAGACCACGCTGCTTATTCTGCTCTCCATAATCGCAACCATAATCCACCTCTATTTACATGACAGCCCCCTTACCCAATCCCTATACTTCAGCGGCGAGAACCTTGCAAGAGGATACTTCTGGACTCCAGTGACATCAATATTTATACATGCAAGTATGGTCCATCTGGTCGGAAACATGCTATTTCTATATGTTTTTGGGAGGACGCTTGAGAAAGAGGTTGGCTCCGCAAGGATGCTCTTGGCATTCTTCCTAGGCGGCATACTCTCTTTCATCACAAGCCTATATTTCTATGGACATAAAATCATAATGGTTGGGGCCTCAGCGGCCATATTCACCTTAATTGCGATAGTCATGCTCATAAAACCCCTAAAATTCTCGCTACTTTTCCTAATGCCCCTAGGATTGGTCGCCATTCTCTACTTCATCTATAATGTTTTAGCAGCCCTATTCTTAGGTCTCGAAACGAATGTAGGTTACATACCTCATCTAATAGGCTTTATAATCGGCATTCCATTCGGCATAGCGTGGAGCCGTGGAAGGTGGAAGAGGAATCTGCTGATAACACTTGCCCTCCTAATCCTTTACCTCATTATATCCGGGCTCCTATTTGCCCTAATACAGAGCCTAATTTTCCAAAAATATTAAGAGCGCACATCATTGAATCATAATATTGTATTAGTACATCTCCTAGAATTATCTCCCAATGCTGATTTCGGGTATCAAGAAGGAGATGGGGGCTCACGATGAGGATTTACTTCGGAGTGTGCGGCATAGGGCTTGGACATGCTGGGCGCTGTATACCAGTAGCTAATAGGCTTAGGGATATGGGCGCTGAAATCCTATTCTCAACATATAAGGATGCGGTCGAATATGTTAGGGGAGAAGGCTATCCGGTGGTTGAGCCCCCTTCCATGGAGGTTATGGTTAAACCTGACGGAACAATAGATTTTGCGCAGACAGTTGCAAATCCAGGCCCAATCCTAGCAGCCCTAATACTCACGAAGCAAATTGAAACCGAGATTAAGTTTATGAGAGCCTTTAAGCCGGATGTTGTTGTTTCAGATTCACGTGTTTCACCACTGCTGGCAGCTAAAGCCCTTAATATTCCACATCTCTGTATAGTCAATCAGTTCCAAATTATAATACCCAGAAAGAGAAGGCTTCTTAGGCTTGCAAAGATTACCGAGACTGGTGGACTGGCGATAATCGGTAAGATATGGGTTAGCGGAACAATGCCGCTCTTAATCCCAGACTTCCCGCCACCATACACTATATCCGCCGGAAACCTTAGGATGCCAATGGCATACTTTAAGCGTGTTAAATTCATCGGCCCAATATTGCCAGTCTATCCAAACGAGCTTCCCAGTAAGAAGGAACTGCGTGAAAGGCTTGGGTTAGATGCGGATAGACCTCTAATTTTCGCCCCGATAAGTGGCCCACTTAAAGAGAGGACCTATGTAATTGAGGTTCTAAAGAGGATATTCATGGATTTTCCAAGTGAGTATCAAATCGTCATGTCGACTGGTAGCCCGAGTAACCCAATAAAGATTGCCAGATATAAGCATCTAACCGTATACAATTGGATTCCTAATAGATTTGAGTACTTGAAGGCTTCAGATGTGATTGTTTCTAGGGCTGGTCATGGAACAATATCACAGAGCATCTATTATGGTAAACCCATGATACTCATACCAACACCAAGCCATACAGAACAAACAAATAACGCCATAAGAGTTAAGGAGATGGGTATAGCCGAGGTCATAGAACAGAGCGATTTAAGCCCGAAAACGCTGCTCGAATTAGTAAATAGGGTTATGTCAGACAATTCCTATAAAAGGAATGTTGAGAGCATCCAAAAGAGCGTCATGAAAATAAATGGTTTGAGGACTATGGTTGATGCCATTATAAACCTTACCAGCTCTCTAGGGAATTGAGTTGAGAGCCCCTATAATCCATCCCGACTATATAAATTTCTGCGCTCTCCTTCCGGCTGGCCTTAGGCTTAAATACCTCAACGTATCTAAAATATCTCTTAACCTCGCTTAAAAACTCATCAAAAAATTCTCCCTGAAAGACTTTTATGAAGAGGTTTCCTCCCCTCCTAAGTATTGAGAGCGCTATTCTCAGGGAATATTCAGCTAAATCTATTTGCCGAGCATGGTCAAGCTCCCAAACGCCAGAGATATTTGGTGAGACATCAGAGATTACAGCATCCGCCGGCCGTGGAAGAACAGCCTTAATTCTCCGTAAGGTCTCCTCATCCGTGATGTCGCCGAGAATCACATGGACATTCCCGTAATCTAGGGGCTCAATTTCCCTAACATCAACACCTAAAATGAAGCCCTTGTCACCAACAACCTGTCTAGCTACTTGCAACCATCCACCCGGCGCCGCACCCAAATCCACAACGACATCGCCGGGCTTTATTAAACCATACTTTTCTATGGCCTGGAGAAGCTTGTATGCTGCCCGAGACCTATAATTCTCTTCTCTTGCCCTCCTATAGTAATAGTCTCTCTTTCGTCTCTCCAGCCAGCTCTTAGACAAATAATAACACCTGAAGTTAACTCTCTTCCCTAGCCTAGCCCTAGCTAGTTCTCGTTAAGAACCCACTGAACAAGTTTTTCGCATTCAATCGGGGATATTTTTCCACCAGCCCCGCATTTTGAGTTCTCTTCGCAGGAGAGACACGGACAATCAATTATCGAGTCCACCGAGATTGGCTGCCGTCTTGAATAGAGCCTATATGTCCACCTTCCCCTAGACAGTTCTGGTTCACGGTAGATAAGCCCCTTACTCTCCAGCCTAATGGATATTCGCGAGCCCTCTCTACTAGTGGCTTTCATCTCACGCCATAAATCTGATTGAAGTATGCCCTTCTCTCCTCTACTCATTATTATGTCAAGCGCCTTCTGCTCTAAATCATTCTGTTTGGGCATGCCCTTTCCCCTGGGAGAGTCTCTATGAAATAATTAATGGATTTTCAAGCACATAAATCTATTGAACTGAATAGAGTTACATTCAGAATTAATCTTTAAGAGCAGCCGAATCCATCATTAATCTTATGAGAGATGAGGAAGGCTACTGTTTAGGCATAGAGAGCACAGCTGACGACTTTGGAGTTGGAATAGCAACATTCGATGGAAAGATAATAGCCAACGTTAACGACGTCTACATACCAGAGAAGGGTGGGATACACCCCAGAGAAGCATCCAGACATCATGCAGCAGTAGCTGGAAGAGTCATCGCAGAAGCCCTAAGAAGGGCTGGTATAAAGCCTAAAGAGATAAGCATTATAGCATTCTCACAAGGACCTGGACTCGGCCCATGCCTTAGGGTTGGGGCAACAGCGGCTAGAGCTTTAGCGGCATATCTAGGTAGGCCCCTTGTAGGGGTTAACCATTGCATAGCGCATATAGAGATAGGAAAAATGGTTAGCGGAGCAAGGGACCCAGTTACGCTTTATGTTTCCGGCGGAAACACTATTGTTGCGGCTTTTGAGGCTGGGAAATACCGCGTTTTCGGAGAAACACTGGATATAGCTGTTGGAAACTGCCTAGATGTTTTCGCCCGGGAGGCTGGTTTAAAGCCTAGGGTTGATAAGCCGCTGGGCGCTGTAGTTGAGGAGCTGGCTTCTAGAGGCAAATCGTTCATACCCCTACCATATACTGTTAAGGGCATGGACTTATCCTTCAGTGGACTATTAACTGCAGCCATAAGCTTGCTCCATGAGGGGAGGCATCCGCTTGAGGATATATGTTTCAGCTTCCAAGAAATAGCCTTCTCAATGCTTACGGAGGTTACTGAGAGGGCGCTTGCCCATACTGAGAAACATGAGGTTCTCTTAACGGGTGGGGTTGCAGCTAACAAAAGATTGCAGAGCATGCTTAAGGTAATGTGTGAGGAGCATGGTGCTAGATTCTGTGTTGTGCCTAAGGAATATGCTACAGATAATGGCGCCATGATAGCTTGGACTGGGGTCTTATGCTACAAACATGGCATTACAATACCTATTGAGAGAAGCTACGTGAAGCTTAAGTGGAGACTGGATGAAGTTGAGGTCCCATGGGTTGAGCAGTCGACTATCTGAGGTGTATTAAATTGGGCATCCTCATAAAGAAGGGTGCTGAGGCAAGCATATACATGGAGGAGTGGTGCGGGCGAAAGGTCATATTTAAGAGAAGATATCCGAAAAAATACAGAATTCCCGAGCTCGATAAAATACTCCAAATTCGAAGGACAAAGCATGAGCCACAAATGATTCACAAGGCTAAGGAAGCTGGCGTCCCAACACCAATAATATTTCTAGTAGATCTTGAGGAGGCTACGATAGTTATGGAGTTTGTTGAGGGGGTTCGAATTAAAGAGATACTTAATGAAATATCGAGTGAGGAAAGGGTTAAGATATGCCGTGAAATCGGTAAGCTCGTTGGCAAGCTTCATAAGAATGGGATAATTCATGGGGATTTAACGACATCGAACATGATTTTAACGCCTCATGGGAGCATTGTGCTTATAGACTTTGGGCTGAGTGAACAGAGCTTTGAGGTTGAAGCTAGGGGTGTAGACTTACATTTGATGAGGAGGGCTCTTGCGAGCACACACTATAAATATGTTAATGAGTGTTTTAACGCTGTTATAGAAGGGTATAGGGAGATTATGGGGGATGATGCAACGATGGAGGTTTTAGATAAAATTAGGGAGATTGAGAGGAGAGGTCGATATGTAGCTAGGAGGTGAAAGCGAATTGTCCACAATAAATAAGAATTTTCCATACGGGAGACTAATCTTCTTCGTTACGGAGAACGCACATAAATTTAATGAGGCTAGGAGTGTCTTAGCCGAATATAATGTGGCCGTTGCTATGATAAAGATGAGAACCTTAGAGGTTCAGGATGATGATATAGAAAATATTGCGAGGATTAGAGTGCTCCAGGCTGTGCGTGAAGTAAACCTGCCAGTTATAGTCGAGGATGCCGGATTATTCATAGATGCTCTCGGGGGATTCCCAGGACCATATTCGTCATATGTCTATAGAAAGATAGGTTTAGGCGGTATACTCAAACTCCTGAATGGAGTTAATGATAGAAGCGCTAAATTCAAGTCAGTGGTTGCATTCTGCGACCCAAATAACAACCTAAAATGCTTTCACGGCATAGTTGAGGGAAGAATATCGTTAGAGGCTCGAGGGAGCGGTGGCTTCGGGTTTGACCCAATCTTTGAGCCGAATGAAAGCCCTGGAAAAACATTTGGTGAAATGACTACTGAGGAGAAATGTCGCTTCTCACATCGAGCGAGGGCTTTGAGGGAATTTGCAAAGTGGTATAGAAGCTGGCAGGCATAATCTGAGGAACCAAAAAATATATTTAGCCCTCATGTAGCTCTTGTTGTCAATATTAAGGGCGATGGAAAATGCCAATAGTCGACCCATTAAAGCGCAGTATAGCGCAGAGAAAGAGACTTTACATGAAAATATGTAGGGTATGCGGTGTTAGGAATGCACCTACCGCTGAGAAATGCAGAAACTGCAGAAGCAGAAACTTAAGGTGGAAGAAGAGGGAGAAGACAAGATAAACTAAAAATTTGATGAAAAAATATCATAATTTCAGTTTAACCTTAATATTATTTCAACCGGACAGTCCTGCGGAATCTTCATCCTCTTTATCCAGGCATCTCCAATGGCTATCATTGCAAATATCCCAGCAACCTCTGACTTAGCCTTATATACAAGGTTTAATAGGGCATTTTGGGTCTCACCACTCTTTATGATATCATCCACTATCAAGACGCTATCCTTCTTCCTAAGCGAATCTCTTGGAATATAAAGCGTTAAAGTGTAGCCTGAGTCGCTTAAAACATATGTCTCCTCAATGAAAGATTGAACTCCAACCTCCTTCGTCGTCTTTGCAACAACTAAATTAACCCCCAGCGCGTTAGCAACCATAGTTGCAAGCGGTATGCCATCTACAGCCGCCGTCAGAACCTTTGTTATCCTCTTACCAGCAAACCTCGCTATAACATAATTTGCAGCCTGCCTAAGCAATATTATATCCCCAACAATAAGCGTATTATCAAAGTAGCCATCATTATTGAACTTAAGTCTCCTCTTAAACTCATTCTCCAAACCAACAATCTTGGATAGCGCATCCCAGAGTTTACGTGCCCTCTCAATGTTTGGGAGAACATGCCCCTTAGCATACCTACTTAAAACCGTTACTGGCAAGTCTGTTTTGGCCGCGAGCTCCCTATAAGTGAAATGCTTTTTTGCAGTTCTAAGCAGCTCAACAGTTGCTAGGCGAAATTTCAGGTCTTCAGCATGAGTTGAGACTTTAATCTCATCAGACGCTAAATCCGGAAGCATAATATTCCCCCTTTAATTGAGGACGGGTTAACTTAAGATACTATCTTAATATTCGGGATTTTGATGATTTTATTTTCTGTAATTTTTTGTATACTTCGATATAGGTTCTTATGAAACTGGCTTGAAAAAAAATGTAGTAATTCTGTAAGAAGGCTTTTTTCACGATACTTCAATTTTAGAGTGATGGCGAAAATATCATCTCAATTAAATTGCTTAAAATTTTTCTGTTTTAGGCGAATGGCCTGTGGTTAGTGGCGTAACATCAAAGATATATTTATAAGCGGGTTACGGAGAAAATGGATAATGCGGTTCTCGCCGACAACGAAAAATAATGCTTTAAAAAGATGGGAATGACAAGATTGCAGGTTAGGGATGGGGAATTTTGATGGGTAGCGAAGAAGGCTCGAAGGCGAGAGGCAAGGTGAAAATTATATATAGGCCAGCTAAGGAAATAGTTATACTCGACTTCTTTCAGTTCTCCAAGGATGCCCTAGACCAGATGTTCGCTAGGCTTATACATTCGGGCTTACCGGTGATGGCTCAGTGGGCTGAGGGGCTAATCTTCATATATTTTCCACTAGCTCCAGACACGGATGAATTGATGGAGAATTATCTTAGGGGAAGAATCTTCTGGAGTTCAGTTAACTTCGCTCTAATGCCTAAGTATTCTCCATCAATTAGGGTTGGCGGTCTAGAGATACCGGTTTTGGATGTTTCAAACCATCCGATATTGTCTGAGGTTGCCAGATGGCTTAAGAAGCACGCTAAGCCCGAAGTTAAGTCTGAAAGCGGAATAATAAGGGGCGACCAAACTGTCTGAGAAGACCGAAGAGAACAAAACAATATAAGCAAGTTTTTGCTTTTTTAATTTAATTCCACTCTAAGGGGAGTAAGAAGATTGTTTGGTTATGCCGGCAGAATTTTAAGAATAAATTTATCGAGCGGTAAGATTACGACAGAGCCCCTAAAGGAGGAGATAGCGAAAAAGTATATTGGGGGAATAGGCTTAGGTATACGTCTACTAATCGACAATTCCAGGCCGGGTATAGACCCACTTAGTCCAGAGAACCTACTAATACTTACGACGGGGCCATTTAGCGGGACAATCGCGCCTACTGGTGGTAATGGGCACGCTTTTGTCGCTAAGTCCCCGCTAACTAATGGTGTTGGCGAGGCTAAGTCGCACGGCTTCTTCGGTGCGGAGCTTAAGAGGGCCGGCTACGATGCTGTAATATTTGAGGGTAAGGCCGAGAAGCCAGTTTATGTCTGGATAGATGATGATAGCGTCCAAATTATGGACGCCAAGCATTTATGGGGTAAGTCACCGCAGGAGACTGAGGATATCATTAGGGAGGAGCTGGGCGACTACTATATCCGTGTAGCAGCAATAGGTTTGGCTGGTGAAAAGCTCTCGAGGATTGCGTGTATAATTAATGATAAGACTAGGGCCGCTGGAAGATGCGGCATGGGCGCTGTTATGGGCTCAAAGAACCTTAAGGCTATAGCCGTTAGGGGAACAAAAGATGTTCCGGTAGCCAAGCCGGAGGAATTCCTCGAATTCGTTAAGGTTCTGCATGAGAGGATGAAGGGCCCAGCAACTGTCAAATACAGAACCCTTGGAACCCCACAGAACGTCTTAGTCCATAACTCACTTGGTTGCCTACCAACAAGAAACTTCACGAACGCCGTCTTTGAGGGAGCTGAGAAGGTTAGTGGCGAATACCTTAACATGCGCTTCGTTACTAAGATTATTGGCTGCTCATCATGTGCCATGAGATGTGAGCACATAGCGGTCGTACCAGAAGGGCCATATAAGGGGACTATGGCTAGGGTTGAGTATGAGCCGCTTTGGGCTTTTGGACCGCACTGTGGTGTTGACCGCATGGATGCCATAATTAAGGCTATAGACTTATGCAATTACTATGGCATGGATTCCATATCCGCTGGTAATATTGTTGGCTTTGCAATGGACTGTTATGAGCATGGAATCCTCACCAAGGATGATACTGGTGGGCTGGACTTAAGGTTCGGTAATGCTGAGGCAATGGTTAAGCTCACCGAGATGATTGGTAGGCGTGAGGGGCTGGGTAATATATTGGCTGAGGGTGTTAAGAGGGCTGCTGAAATAATTGGGAAGGGTGCTGAGAAGTTCGCTAACCACATTAAGGGACTTGAGATGACTGGCTACGATATTAGGGGGCTCAAGACTGCTGCCGTTGGATATGCGGTCTCATTCCGTGGAGCAGACCACAACAGGCATGGAGCATACGCCCTAGATATAGCCGGGAAGGTAGATAGATTCAAGTTTGAGAAGGGAAGGTCTAAGCTCGTTATTGAGATAGAAGATCTATACATGATAATTGACTCGCTAATCGTCTGCAAATTCTCCAGGGGCGTCTACTATAAGGGATTTGAGGACCTAGCCAAATACTACACGCTTGTAACTGGAATCGAGATGACGGCTGAGGAACTAAAGAAGACTGGTGAGAGACTGAGCAACCTAGCAAGACTATATAATATTAGGGAGGGCCTCACGAGGAAGGATGACCATCTACCAATCAAGGTTATGACAACACCAATCCCAGATGAGACTGTATCAAAAGGCAGCTATATAACACAGGAAGAGCTGGACTTTATGCTCGACGATTACTATGCGCATAGGGGCTGGACGAGGGAGGGCGTCCCAACAATTGAGAAGCTTACTGAGCTGGGCTTAGAGGATTTAGCCCACATAGTTAAGGGTAAACTTTAATAACGGCGTTAACAAACTGAAAGGTAAGTTAATGGAGGAGAAATGAGATGTCGCATATACATACGAGAAAGTTCGTTTCAGCAGACCCCGAGAAGTGCGTTGGATGCAGTGTCTGCGAATACATATGCTCATTCGAGAAGGAGAAAGTGTTTAATCCACTAAAGTCGCGTATAAGAGTCGTCCGATTAAACACTATTGTGAATATGTCCCTTTCATGCAGGCTCTGTGAAGATGCACCCTGTGTGGCGGCATGCCCACGTGATGCACTGAAGCAGTCTGAGACAACTGGCATAATAATGGTTGATGAGGATAAGTGTAATGGTTGTGGATGGTGTATTGAGGCATGCGATTACGGAGCCATAATGCTTCATCCAGATAAAAAGGTTGTTTTCGTATGTGACACATGTAATGGCAGCCCGAAATGTGTGGAGTGGTGCCCCGAGAAGGCTTTAGATTTCATAACCAAAGATGTCTTAGCGCAGAAGTCAAGAATATCGGCGGTGAAGAAGCTCTTTCAGGAGACTCTAAAATCTTAGTCTTTCCCTCTTACACTTTTAGTTTTTTAGCCCTGGATTTTTGGCTTTTAAGGGAAGATTAAGTTTATTTTATTTCAGGGCCAATTTACTTAAGTGATAAGGTTATATTTGGGAGAGGAGACTCTAGGGGATGCTTGAGATAGACGGGGGACAGAAGAGTGGTAGTGGAACAATACTTCGCCTTTCAGTTGCTATGGCCAGCATACTAGGTGAGCCACTACACATTTACAATATAAGGAAGAAGCGTAGTGAGCCAGGTCTAAGGCCGCAGCATTTAGAGTCTGTTCTAACCGCGGCGAAGCTCTGTAATGCTGATGTTAAGGGTGCATATGTTGGGTCGCAGGAGCTTTGGTTTGAGCCACGAGAGATAAGCGGTGGAGAGGTTTACGCCGAGATAGGAACGGCTGGTAGCATACCTATGCTCATAATGACTGTTATGCCAATATGCATCTTCGCTAAGCAGCCGACTACATTAAAAATCTCTAAAGGTGGAACTGACGTTAGGAATTCCCCGACAATAAACTATCTCATAAATGTTTATCTGAGGCTGCTGGAGAGGATGGGTGTAAAGGCCCAGATAGAAGTTAGGAAATATGGGTATTATCCGAAGGGTATGGGTGAGGTTACACTAAGGGTTCAGCCATGTAAAGAGCTGACGCCAATAAAGCTTGAGGAGTTCGGTGAGATAAAGGCTATTGGGGGCATCTCGGTCTGCACATTCCTAGCCGATAGGAAGGTTGCGGAGAGACAGGCTAGGGAGGCTGAGAGAATTCTTAGTGCCAGAGGGTTAAGCCCAAGGATAAAGATAGTGAATGACTTCTCAAATCCACTCCAGAAGGGAAGCTCGCTGGTTTTATGGGCTGAGACAGATAGAGGTGCACTTGTTGGAAGCGACTCTATAGGTGAGCTTGGGAAGACGAGTGAAGCCGTAGCTCAGGAGGCTGTTAAGGGCTTGATTGAGGAGATAGATGCGAGGGCAACGGTTGATATACACATGGCTGATATGCTCATTCCATATGTAGCCCTAGCTAAAGGCGAATCAATATATCTGACGAGAATGATATCAGACCATCTCGAATCAAACATATGGCTTGCGGAGGAAATTTTAGGCGTAAAATTCCACATTGAAAAGATTAACGGCCTCTATAAGGTCATAAAAGGGTAGAGATGGAGCGTTTAAAGCATGTTTAGGGTTAAAGTGCGGGGAATATATAGCACAGCCCTCACCCGCCTACTACTAGATGGCGGCTTCAAGATAGTCCAGCCATCAGCACCTATAAGGGATAGATTTAAGCTTCCAGAGGACGCGGATGGTAATTCCCAGCCAGACATGGAGATATGCGATAGGCCGGACAAGCAGGGAATAAATGTTATTGGCGACGCAGCCTCCGTAGAAAAGTTCATTTTAATTTTATTTGAGAATCTCGAGGATGTTATAGTTAGACGCCATCCATCATTATATGCATTTACGTCTTTCACCCAGGGGGAGAATGAACTTGGCATTACAGAAGCCATAGATGAGGTGCTGAAGGAGGCAGGGGCGCTTACGCCGCAAAGAAAAATTCGCGCTGACATCGAGTTTCCAGGCCTGTCGAAGAAGAGGTTGGATGAGATTAGAGGCATGGTAATCCCAACGTTAGATGGGCACCATTATTACAAGGCGTGTGGTGGAAAAATAGCCTACATGCTTGAGATGGCTGAGAAGCTATTAGAGAAGGGCTGCCCGAGAAGGGAGGTTGAGGAATTATTTAGGGAGGCGATAATACGTGAGTATCCGCATGAAGGGTCGAAGATAACTATAGAGCACGTGAAAGTTAATGGAAGAGTATTTCACCTGGGTGAAGCACGCATAACCGAGATGGATGAGCAGAATGCACGACTAAAAGTTATTAGGGTTTTCTCTGCTCCTGGCGTCTATGATGGGCTTGGTGTTCCTAAGGAGCCTGGGGACTACGCGATTACAAGCATGGTTATCGGCGACCTGATCTTTAAAACATCATACTTTTCTAGGAGCGGTGAATATAAGGGCACGTATGTCAATATAAATACGCCAATAGAAATCTACCCATCTAAAATCAGATATGTAGACCTAGAAGCTGACATATGCATGTGGCCGGATGGCAGGATTCAAAAGATAGACTTTGAGAAACTGGATGAGATTGTTAGGAGAGGTTACGTATCCGAGAGATTAAAAAGGAAAGTTTATGAGAAGATTGAGGAAATTCTCAACAATTTAAGCCCAAATGTTGAGAAAGAGGTCGAATATACCTAAGTTTAGAAAGATTTTTGAATAATGCGGTTTGATGTGAAATTCTGAATAAAGAATATATCTAGGTTTACATCTCACTTTAGTTGAGGTGGGAAGATGAGGATGCTTAAGCTTAGATTCGCGATGCTGGCAACATTAGCCATAATAATAGGACTCTCTACGCTGTTCATTACAATCATACTCTCGCTGCTTGGCATAATGAACCTCTTAACCCTAGGCATATTTGTTGTCTTTATAAATGTCTTGCAGTGGCTTATAGCACCATACATAATCGATGCGATGTATCGGACTAGGAGGGTTTCCAGAGCTGAAGAGCCGGAGCTCTACGATATCGTTGAGAGGCTCAGCGCCAAAAGCGGCGTGAAGATGCCGGAGGTCAGAATAGCCCAGATTCCGATACCAAACGCCTTCGCATATGGCTCACCACTAACCGGCAATAGGGTGGCCGTCACAACCGGATTGCTTAATACGCTTGATATGGAGGAGGTTGAGGCGGTTATAGGGCATGAGATTGGCCATCTAAAGCACCGTGACGTTCAAATAATGATGTTTGTTTCACTATTGCCAGCGATATTCTATTATGTTGGCTACTCACTAATGTGGTCATCAATGTATTACGGCAGTGGCAGGGATAGGCGTGGAAATGGAAGCTTACTTGCATTGATAGGCTTATTAAGTATAGCAGTCTACTGGATACTAACACTATTCACATTATACTTGAGTAGGCTGAGAGAATATTACGCCGACAGACACGGCGTGTCAGTTGTGCCCGATGGAGCAAGAAAACTCTCAGAGGGCCTCGTGAAAATAGTTCACTCAACAACCAGACTGCGTAGGCGCTATAGTAACATGGGAGGATTAAGCTCATTCAAAGCCCTATTTATATCGGACCCGGACAGCGCCGAAAAGGACTCAATAGCACTATCAAGGACAGGCATGTGGAGAAGCGACAGCGAGCTTGTAGCCGAATACTTAAGGCGTAAAGTCACGTTATTAGACCAGATTGCCGAATTGTTCTCAACACACCCAAATATCATAAAGAGGCTGAGGGCGCTACAGGAGCCTGCATAACCCCAGAAAAAACTAAATGGTGCTCCAAAAATTTCATCCCATTTAGGCCCTTCTTCTTTCTCCTAGGCTTTCTCCACTCTAAATTATTGATTTCGGGTCTTAAGTTTTATATTATTGCATGGATTCTTCTTCTCTTGAGTGAAAACCTTGAGCCTAAACATAGAGTTTGAGGTTCCATCATGGGATGAAATCTATGAGATGTTGCTCACATTAGCAGATATGATTAGAAGAGACAGATTTCAGCCAGACATTATAGTTGGTGTTTCACGCGGAGGCTGGCCTCCAGCAAGGGTTATGTCTGACCTTCTTGGAGATGTGGAGCTGGCCAACATACGTGTTGAATTTTATCGTGGGGTTGCTGAAACTGAGAGTGAGCCAATTATAACGCAGCCCCTCTCAATGCATGTTGCTGGAAAGAATATTCTTATTATGGATGATGTGGCTGATACCGGTAGAAGCCTTAAGCTCGTTAAGGAGCATGTTATGGAGAAGAACGCTAAATCCATCAAGATAGCAACAATATATTATAAGCCGTGGAGCATAATTGTTCCCGACTACTACGTGAGGGTTACAAGACGCTGGATAGTCTTTCCATGGGAGAGGAAAGAGACTGTTAGAAACCTTCTAGATAAGTGTAGGCGGAGCGGCATACCAATCGATGAGGCAAAGCGTAAGCTGATTGAGGGCGGCATGAATGAGCATTTAATCGAACGCTTCCTCAAAGAAATTCTGGAGGAGACTAAGTGATTAAGGTGGAGGTTCTAGATAAATATATAATTGTTGAGGGCTTTAGGAACGTTAAAATTAGCGATGTAGAGAGTTTTCTTAACCTAATTAAAGCAAAAGCCGGAGGAACGTATGTTCAAGTCTTAGACGCTAATATGGTTGCTGGCTTCGAGCATATATATTTTGCAGTATTAAATGCCCTGAAATCCTTCAGAGCAAACTTAAATATGTCGAAGAACCTGGCTATCGAAGTCATGCTGTTTGCTTCCGGACAGGACCAGATTAAGAATGCCATTGAGATTTTAGGTGTTAAGCCCGGCTTACAGAATATCGTTGTCATAATAATTGCTGAGAGTAAAGATGATGCCGAATCAGCATTAGGCGGTATTTTAAGCGTCTTAAGCGGCGAGAGGGATGAGGGCGTAATTGAATTAACAGAAGAGAAGATTCCATCCCTCATAAAAGCATTTAACATATCCCGCCTAGAGTTGGAGGCTTTTATGAGGGGTTCTCTAAGGGATGCGTTGAAAAATGCTATTATTGAGAGGATGGCTCTCCTAATAACCCAACGATAATCTTTTTGATGGAATTTCCCTTAAGCGGGCTTTTCCTTTGTAACCGACAATATATCGCTGGGCTTAATCACAGAGACGCCAGTTAATCTGCCCAAAACCTCTATAAGTATTATTTTGTCCGGGTTCTCCAAGTCCACTCTACGGTTTAAATTCTTGACAGCAGCCTCAATTATATCCCTGGTTGAAATATCCGAATGTCTCTTTTCTACAGTTACCCTAAAGCTCTCATTCTCCAGTATTTTGTAATGGAGGCTTGAGGCAGCCCTCCCTATCTCCTCAATCCTAGTCCTAACCACAACCTCAACCGGGACAACCCTTAGAACATAACGGAACTCCCAGGGTCTCTTTTTAAGGAGGCTTCTCAACCCCTCTATAGCCTTAAAGGGGTCTAGATTTGTCTTTGCAACAACAAGGCCAGCAACGTCTGTTCTATCGACTAGGGCTTCCCTATCGCCTAACTCTCCTAGAAGAAACCATATCTCTGAGCATGCATTGTTCTCATTGCCTCTGGAGGTGGATATTAGTAGGTTAAAGTCTTCCATAACCATGAGGAAACACCAAAAATAATTTAATTATAAATCGAGATTTTAACATTTTGTCGTTTAAGGATGGGGCGGTCTAATTGGCTTCATTTTACCCCAAATATTTCTCTCTGCTCCGGGACAAGATTTGGTGGAATTTTGCCCATTAGTGCAGCCCGAACATTCTCTATGCACATCATGGCCATAGCCCTTCTAGTCTCAATAGTATATGTGCCTATATGCGGTGCTAAAACAACATTCTCCATTTTCACAAGTGGGCTATCCAGCGGCAGTGGTTCTTTCACAAAGACATCCAACCCTGCACCAGCTATCCATCCTTCTTTTAAAGCCCTGCAGAGAGCCTCCTCATCCACGACGGGCCCCCTCGATGTGTTTATTAGGTAGGCTGTCGGCCTCATAAGTCTAAGCTCCTTCTCACCTATTAAGCGCCTTGTCTGCGGGGTTAATGGAACATGAATTGATATAAAGTCTGAGTTCTCTAGGAGCGTTTTTAGGTCAACATATTGGGCGCCGAGGGTTTTTTCAGCATCAACCTTACGCTCTACATCATAATAAATTATTTTCATGCCAAAAGCCCTGGCCCTAACAGCAACCTCATATCCTATTCTTCCAAGCCCAATTATCCCAAGGGTCTTGCCATACAAGTCTATTCCCATGGGGAACCTAGCACCCCTATTTTCCTTCGGAAGAGCCCACTCAGTTCTCGCATATCTATCTGCATGTATAAGTCTTCTAGAGAGACAAAGCATTAAGCCGATTGTTAGCTCTGCAACTGCATGTGATAGAATCCCGGGTGTGTGAGTTACATATATTCCTCTTCTCGTGCACGCCTCCACATCCACATTATCATAGCCAACACCATATCTAGCGATAATCTTCAATCTCGGAACATTAGTAAGCAGCCTCTCATTCACCAACTCCAGAGATAATATCATCGCCTCAGCCCCTTTAACTTCGGGAGGTATTTCTTCCCCACTCTTAAATGTGCCAAAGAATACGTCCGCTATATCACTGAGCTCCCTCTCAAATAACCCGGGATTATCCATGCCAGCCCCAGGTGAAATCATAACCTTAGGCTTCGACATGCCTAATACCCTCCAATCACTTAAGCCAAATGTGAACTCATAGAATCATAAAAAATTTATTATCTTAACCTAAAAGTTTCTGGGCTTATCGGTCAGCGGAGGTTAGTTCTCTAATGGTGTCACAGCCCACTTAGGCTAGTGGGCTCCACGCCGTCGCCACGCATCATCCCAAAAAATTAGATTGCCAATGAACTATTTATCTGTTTTTATCAGCAGCGCTCATTGGCGCCTAATTTTAACTTAACTATGCATCCCTTAGCCGCTGACCTCAATGCAGCTTCCGCTATCTCTAGGGCTTTTATCCCATCAATCCCGGAAACAATAGGTTCTTTATCATTTAATATGCAGTCTACGAAGTGTTGTATCTCAATTTTTAGCGGTTCCTCCCATTCATGTCTAGGGGTTATTGTCTGCTTTTGAGTTTCAATCGTTATCTCCTGCGTTATATAGTCTAGGGAGATTATGGCCTCGCTTCCAGTAATTGTAAGTTTCCTAATTTTGTATGGTGTCAGCCAGTTTGCCTCTAGGAAAGCGGCTCTATTACTCGGGAAGGAGAGCATTATTTGCGCGTAATCCTCAATCCTCTCATGCTGGAGGGAGCCAGCCTTCGCGTAAACTGCTATCGGTTCCTCACCGAAGATAAAGCGCATAATGTCTATGTCATGTATTGCTGTGTCCTTTATCACACCGACATCCCCTATCCTCTGCGGCCACCTTGAGACCCGCCTGGCGGTTGCTAAGACCGGTGAACCTATTAAACCACCCTCTATAGCCTCCTTAACACGCCTAACACCGGGGTTAAAGCGCTCTATAAAGCCAACTGATAACTTAAGCTTCTCTGACTCCGCAATCTTCAGAAGTCTCCGAGCTTCTTTCACGGAACTAGCCATAGGCTTCTCGACTAAAACATGCTTTCCATGCTTTAATGCCACTAACGCTTCTTTAGCAAGCCTAGAGGACCAGACGCAAATCGTTACCGCATCTATCTCTTCTCTCCTATACATTTCTGCGCTCTCGCTGTAAGACCTTAAACCATACTTCTGTGAGACCTCATCAGCCCTTTGCCTATCTATATCACATACGGCCACAAGCTCAACATTTGGTAGCTCGCTTAAAACCCTAACATGATTTCTGCCCCAGAAGCCAACTCCGACGACAGCCATCCTCAGCCTTCTCATTTCGACCAGACGCCCCTCCCAAACCCTCGATAGATGAAGCCCCCTCTCTCAGCCCTATATGGGTCCACTACGTGGGCTAAGTCAACTATAGCCGAGGGTTTCCTCATCAATA
Organism: Candidatus Bathyarchaeota archaeon; assembly: GCA_018396655.1. GTDB lineage: Archaea > Thermoproteota > Bathyarchaeia > Bathyarchaeales > DTEX01 > DTEX01. The sequence continues at coordinate 14,077 of JAGTQF010000007.1, read as the reverse complement.
TACCTATCTTCTTAAGACTTAAGCGCTTAAATCTATCATGCCCTACAGCTATCACAAGACAGTCTGAGCCCTCCAAGGTTTTAGTTAAATTTTTTTCAGCTGGTAGGTCCATGCTCCTCAGCTCCTCAAAAGAGTAGAAGGGATCGAAAACCCTGACATTTATACCTTTACTTTGTAGTAGCTTGATTAAATCTATTATTAGCGAACCCTTAATCTCCTTAACGTTAGGCTTATATGATATGCCTAGCACGGCGATCTTCGACCTCTTAAGAGTCTTCTCCATAGCTCTAAAGGCGTCTTTAATCAGCCAAAAAGCCCTCTTAACGGTTTCATCATTAACTCTTCTGGCTATTATTGGGAGCTGAAGTTTAACGCCTAGCATCTCAGCCTCATAAATTAGGAGATAGGGGTCTTTTGGTATATGTCCGCTGATGATTCCAGGCTTAAGTAGATGGCAGTATGGTTGGGTGTTTGCTGCGGCCTGCGCCTCAATATAATCTATTCCAGCCTTCTCACAGAACTTAGCGAACTCGTTGGCTAAAGCCAGATTCACATCCCGATAAATATTCTCAAAGAGTTTTGTGGCTTCAGCAGTTTTAATATTGCTGACCTCAACTATATCCCCTTTAATGATTGTTTTGAGGACTGCTCTCGCAGCGGCTAAACTCTGCTCGTCAATAGCTGCTAAAATACGCGGGTAGTTAACAATATCATGGAGGACTCTTCCAGCTGTGGCGCGTATTGGACTATACGCTAGGCCGAAGTCTCTTCCAGCCTTTAAACCCGATGTTAACTCTAAAGTCTCCTTAACAAGCCCCTCTGTTACGCCCGGCCCAACGGTGCTTTCAAGGATTATCAACGTCTCCGACCTAAGATTTAACCCTATATCTCTGCAAGCGCTCTCAAGGTTTGAGTAATCGGGTCTCTTCTTTTCATTAATAGGCGTATTAACAACGATTACTATTATGTCACTTTTGGGAATAGCTTGCTTCACATCACTTGTAGCAACTAAACGTCCATCCTTAATATTCTTTTTTATGAGTTTTTCTAGGCCGGGTTCGAGAAAGGGGCTTATCCCACTATTAATTTGATTCACAATCTGCTGATTAAGGTCTAAACATATGACATTGAATCCTGCATCAGCAAATAAGCATGCTGTTGGAAGCCCCATCCTTCCACATCCAACAACAGTAATAGTATATTTACTCCGTTCTTCAGGAGAATCCAGGTTCCTTATTTTAAACGCTGTAGCCCTCAATATCAAACCCCTCTTAACACTCAACCCTTATTATCTTTTACTTGAGACATAATAATTAAGATTTAAAATTTTGAGAGGAGTATGACAAATTTTTAGTCGATAGGTTATTATAAGCGTGGAGATTCGCTATTCCCTAATTGGAGGTGGGATTGTAATTAGGGTCTGAGTCCTAAGAACCCCCTTTATACTCTGAATCTTCTCAATTATTCTTCCTAAATCCTCCATCTTCTCAAACTCGATTTGGACGATATTGTCGAATTGACCTGTCACAGCGTAAGCCTCCTTAACACATTCGATGCTAAGCGCGGCTTCGGCAACTTTCCAAATCATACCTGGTTCTGAATTAACAAGAATGTAGGCTTTCATATGCATCAAAGGTTACATCAATATATCAAAATATATAAGGGTAACTCTAAAGCAAGTATAGTAGACGAGCCTGAGAGGGCTTCTAAGGGGATTATAGAAGCGATGGTCTATGATAGGCGTAGGATAACTCTTGTCTTTCTCCTGATTTTATCTTTCCTAATTCAGATGCTTGTCGGGGTGGTCAGTATAACAATACCTATATATGCTTACAGCATGGGTGCCTCAGAGCTGATTTTGGGGGTTATAGGGGCTGCGGGCGGGCTAACATACTCTTTTATGCCAGTTGTATCAGGTTTTCTCTCGGACAAATTTAGGAGAAAGACTTTTATTATCACATCAACCTCACTGTATGGTCTCTCATGCGCCTTCTATGCGTTGGCTGGAAACCCCTATATACTGATTCCTATCAAGGCTTTGGAGTGGGTTTCGGTTTCCCTCTTCTGGCCATCACTCGAAGCCCTATTAGTGGAGGTTGGCGGAGAGAAGATTGAGGATACATTGAAGAAGTTTAATCTCTCATGGGGCTCAGCTGCCGTTATCGGCCCGATAGTTGGGGGCTCGCTAATAAGTTTTCTTGGCATTAGGGCAAGGATGCCCTTCCTTATCTCGTTAACTATCGCGTTTACACTCTCCATCATTACAGTTATAGTGGTTGATGAGAAGCTTAGAGAGGGAACCTTAAAAACGCATGAAAAATATGCGCTATTTGAAGGCGAGACAGATTCTACCCCAACTGCTATTATATCCATCCTTCTCTTCTCCTCCCTTATGGGGGTAGTGCTCAATCTATTTCCGGCTTACGCAACAGATTTGGGTATACCAGCATACGAGGTGGGATTAATCCTCCTCTTTAATGGATTATTTAGGCTGATGGCATTCTTTGAAGCCTATAGGATTGAAGCCACCATTGGCGAAGCCCGCATATTCCTCTCGGGTTCCTTAACTCTCGCTTTGGCATCAGCGCTAACAGCGGTTAGTTACACAACCCTAATGTTCTCCATATCGCTTTCAATCGTGGGATTTGGAGCCGGAATATTATATGCAGCCTCGATAGCGCGCATATTTAAAAGATGGGGCTCTACAAAGGGTTACGCTGCTGGAATCTTCGAGAGCCTTATAGGTGTTGGATACTTTTTGGGCTCGCTGGTCGGGGGATTCGCGGCCGAATACTCCCCAAATATGCCCTACATAATATGGTTTCTCCTGAGCCTAGCGGTAGGCCTCCTCCAGATATCACGGAGGGCCCTTGCCAAGTAAAATGGTTAGATGGCGTTGTTTATTTCGGGAGCTTTTGGATACGAGCCCAGGATTTTAACGAAGAGCGCATTAGATTTTAGTCCCTCTAGGGCCTCGGCGCATTTTGCTTCAGTTCTATGTCCCTCAAAATCCAGGTAGAAATTGTATTCCCATGGTCTCTGCCTAGTTGGTCTTGACTCAATCTTCGTTAGGTTTATTCCTCTTAGGGCGAATTCGCCTAGGGCTCTATATAACGCTCCGGGAACATGCCTTGTCGAGAAGATTATTGAGGTCTTATCATTTCCAGTTGGTGGCGCATCAAATTTTGATAATATGAAGAAGCGGGTGTAATTATTTGGATTATCAGCTATATCTTTGGCCAAAACGCTCATACCATATATCTTCGCAGCCCTCTCACTAGCTATCGCTGCAGCATCGAGCATACCGCGCTCCTTAATCATCTTAACGCTTCCAGCAGTATCATAGGTTGATATTAACTCACAACCTAATCTCTCAAGGAAGTTTCTACATTGGCCTAATGCCTGTGGATGCGAAAAGATAACTTTAATGGAATCCAATTTAACATTTGGGTTCGCTATGAGACAATGAACGATTTTCAAGATAACCTCACCACAAACTTTAAGGTCGTATTCTAGAAAAAGGTCGTATACCTGTGTTACGCTTCCCTCAATAGAATTCTCAATGGGAACAACGCCGAAATCTGTTTCACCATTCTCAACACTCCTGAAGACATCCGAGAAACGCTTGCATGGAACTGGTTGCGCTTCCGGACCGAAGAACTCATATATTGCGCTCTCGCTGTATGCCCCTATCTCGCCTTGGAAGGCAACTCTAAGAGACTTCTTGTAATTCCCAATCCATCTAACAATCATTTTCTTCTTCCCTGAAATTTAATGTGGATATGCCCTTATGGCATATATGACAATTAGAATTTTCCCTAGTAAAGATATAAATAAGCGTTTTGTCCTCGACGGCTTGGTGCTCTAGGGACAAAAAAGTTAAATTTAGCATAATCATTAGCATAGCCATAAAGGGTGAGGTGCGCTAATTGGCGTATAAATATATGGCTGAAGCCTGGAGGAAACCAAGCGAATCATATGTAGAGGAGCTCATGCGTGAAAGAGTAATAGTATGGCGTAGGCAGCCAGCAATATGCAGAATCGATAAGCCAACACGAATAGATAGGGCTAGAAGATTGGGATATAAAGATAAGCCAGGCTACGTTATCGTGCGGGTTAGAGTGAAGAGGGGTGGGCTCAATAAGCAGAGACCTAGGTCTGGGAGGAGGCAGAAGCGCATGGGCGTAAACAAGTATAAGCCAGCAAAGAGCTTGAGACTTATAGCTGAAGAGAGGGCTGCGAGAAAATTTCCAAACCTAGAGGTTCTCAATTCCTACTGGGTTTGGGAAGACGGGCGCTACAAGTGGTTTGAGGTTATAATGGTGGACAGGGCGCTTCTACCAGAGCTAAAGCTCGGGAAGGGTAGAGGCAGGGTCTTTAGAGGGCTAACAAGCGCTGGAAGAAAAGTTCGCGGCCTATTAGCAAAATAAAAAGCTTTCATGAAGTAGATTTATGGTAGAAAGACAGCGGCAGCTATAACCGTTGTCCACAACCCGTTCTTATCTCCCTCAGCTGACTGGCATATATGCATTGTCTTAAAGATTTTTCCACTAGCCTTATACACCTTCTTCCTCTCATCCCATGCTGTTTCTGGGTCAAATTCTATGCCAAGCGTCATAGCGAGCATTGTTGCCGCAATATCCTCAGCATACTCACCAGCCTTCTTAGCGGTCTCACCAAAGGAGTGATGCTCGGCTAAATAACCATATCCATCATTATTCTTTGGTAAGGCTAATCCTATAGCTGCTGATATCAGGCGATTAGGCTCATTAGTTTCGTTCCTAGCCATAACAACATATGTTATCTGCCCCGGCTTTAGAAGCTTAAGCCCCTCCTCCCTAGGAATTATCTTGCAGCCAGGTGGAAAAATGCTTGAAACGCAGACTAAATTACATTTTTCTATTCCAGCCTTCCTTAGGGCGAGTTCAAAAGAGGCAAGCCTATCCTTATGAACGCCCACGCCCTTAGTGAAGAACATTTTTGTTGGAATCATGCTCATGAATTTCATATTCATGAAATGGTTTTTAAAAAATCTTTCTATTAAAAATGCCTAATAGATGGCTCGGGAAAATCAAAAAATTAATAAATATTTCTTTCGACAAAAAAGGGCTAATTTTAAGTTTGTTTTAAATAACGCTTTAAATATTTGAATTATGTTGTAATGATTTTTTAGTTGAAGGTGAGGAGTCAGCATGAAAATCAGGGCTATAGTTTATAGGGGGAGGAGAAAGCGCTTCGGCAAAGGATTTAGCAGAGAGGAGTTGAAGGCTGTCGGTCTAAGCGTAAGGGAAGCTCTAGCCCTAAAGATTCCAGTCGACACGAGAAGAAGAACCAAACATGATGAGAACATTAAATCTTTAAAGGAATATCTGGAGAGCATCTCGAGGGAAGGGAAGACTTAAAAGGGAAAATATGATTTTTAGTGATGGCGGCAGTGGTCGAATGATTAGACATAAAATAGCTTACATCAATCTAAGCTTTTTTGCCCACGCAACAGAAGACCAAGAGAAGGTTCTTTTAGCTGCCAAAAATATTTTTCCAGCAGAATACGCCGAGAAAATAGCATTTAGTAAAAGCACATTGAAGGGCGAGTATGGGAACCCAATAATCTTCTTCAAGACAGAAATAAGGGACTCCGAGATTGCCGAATCACTTCTACATAATATCTCAATCAACCTTCCGGTAATTGATAAAGAGGATTTACTTCAACACCTAAATTTACATTTAAGCGGAGGAAACCTCTATATAAGATTAAATAAGCAGGAGGCCTTCAAGGGGAAAATTAGGCTTTGTAGAGCCGACCCAATACGCCTTCAAATAAGATTTAAAACATCGAGGGCTGAGGAGATTAGGGAGATATGTCGGTTGATGGGGCTACTGCCATGAGGAAAGTATTTGTGGACCTGCACTTATGCCCGCCAGTTAATGATGATGAGAAGGTCAGAGCACTTGTAAAGAGGTCCGTGGAGCTTGGATATAAAATCGCAGGCATAACCTTCCCAGCCGACTTTAGTAGGGAGGATTTGGAAAGGGTTCGGAAAATATGTTGTGAAATGGGCTTAGATTTAGCTACGAGGGTGGATTTGACCCCAAAGAGCTCCAAAGAGCTCCTATCAACCCTAACCAAAATTCGTAGGAAATTCGAGATTATCGCAGTAAACTGTAACAGTAGGGAGGTGGCCATTCAAGCTTCAAAAGACAGAAGGGTCGACATACTTCTATTCGCCTTAGGCGACCCTAGAAGACACTTCTTCAGCGAATCTGAGGCTAGGCTTGCCTCTGAGAAGTACGCAGCCCTAGAGATTAACATGTCCCAGCTAATTTGCTCCGAGGGGATTCATAGAGTCAGATTATTAAGTATGCTCAGAAAGGATGTTCTTTTAGCCAGAAAATTTGGGGTGCCCATAATTTTATCGAGTGGTGCTAGTGAACCACATCTACTTAGAAGGCCCGAGGATTATGCTTTCCTCAGCTACCTCATAGGTTTAGACTTAAACTCTGCTAGAAAGTCGCTCTCCAAAATCCCATACAGCATTATCAATCGCAATAGGAGGAAACTCAGTCCAAATTATGTGTGCTTCGGCGTTTATGTTGTGAAGAGGGGTGGGGATTGTTAGAGAAGCCTAGAAGAAGATATATTTTGATTAAGATTGATTGTGATGGTGTGCCTGGCGAAAGGGATTTTCAAAATGCCCTATGGTCAGGTATTATGCGTTTATTCGGGGAGTATGGTGCCAGCCAGACAGACATATCTATGATTGAATATAATCGTGATGCGGGATACGCTATAGTGCGCTGCCAACATAAGGCTCTCCCAATGGTTCGAGCAGCAATCCCAACGATAACTAAAGTTGGCGATAAAAGTGTGGTTCTCCATGTGCTCCTCACTTCTGGGACACTGAAAGCCCTAAGAAAGGGTGTGCAAAAATATCTTTATACGAGATGCAAATAAAAGTAACGATACTAAATAGCCCGAAGGCTCATGATAATACATTTAAGTAGGTGATTTGCTTGCCAATCATAAACAGAGAGTCTTCAAGAGTCTTCTTTATACTTTACAGGCTGGCTGAGATGGGCGCATGCAATAATACAATAAAGGTTTCGACAGCCAGCTTTGCAAAGGAGGTCGGGCTGTCCCAGCAGAGTGCGTCAAGACTCCTCATCAAGCTGGAGCGCATGGGCCTAATACATCGGACAGCAACAAATGAAGGCAGCTTCATCCGAATCTCTAAGGATGGAGAAAGTCTCCTTCGCAGGGTTTATCTCGGTTTAGGTGCGATATTTGAGGGTAAGGCTCCTTCAGTAGTAGTTGAGGGGAGGGTCTTCAGTGGATTAGGTGAGGGCGCATACTATATCTCTAAGGAGCCCTATAGAAGACAGTTTATTGAGAAATTGGGTTTCGACCCGTATCCTGGAACACTAAATCTGAAGATAACCAGAGAAGAGAATGCTAGATTGAGGATGGAGCTAGATGCCTATTCAGGAATAGAGATTCAAGGATTCAAGAATAAGGATAGAACGTATGGTCCAGTTAAGTGTTTCCACGCAATAATAAATGACGATGTGAAGGGCGCCGTGGTTTTTGCCCTAAGAAGCCACTATGGCAAAGATGTCTTAGAGATTATAGCGCCGGTTTATCTACGTGGCCATTTTGGGCTTAAGGATGGAGATAAAGTTAAAGTCGAAATACTTCTATAAAATTCTTAGTTTAGCATTTTGGTGCCATCTTATTGCTAGTTTTTCTTCTCGGTTTTTGAGAGTAATATTTTCCAACACCCTCTATTATGACTATCATACAAGATAGTGCAAGTATCCAAGACCAAAAATCAAAATAAAAGAGTATGGCGAGACTTATTAAGAAGACTCCACCAGCCACGAAATGCCAAATAGTCTTCTTTAAGCTCATGCCCTTAGATTTTTCTTTTTTAGACATAAAAATTATTTCTTCACATTGCCTAATAAAAATTGGCTATTTCTTTGAGAGCTGCACAAGCCTTCTGCCCTTAGTGAACGATGAGACAAGTATTAATCCAGCTATCTCCATTCTCATTAGAGTCTTGTTTAGCTCGTTGAAGCTCAAATCTTTGAATTGGGATACTGACTTTAGAGCCTCTAGAAGGTCAACGTCCGTAAGTGAACCCTTCTTCTCCAGAATCTCAACTATGGCCATATGAAGCGGCTGAATCTTCCATGTTCTAGTGGCCACATCTATTCACCATCATCTCTCATGTAATTAATGGTGGGGTAACCCTCTGTATTCTCTTAAACTGCTGACCCCAACTCTTGTACCAGTTCTCCATGTCGGGCGTTATGCTAGGTCCAACCCTCTTCATAGCCTCTTGGAAATCAGCCATCGTAACCTCCTTGGCATTCATGTCTCGGCGTAAAGCTATTAATGCAGCCTCACGGCACAGAGCCTCAATATCCGCTCCCGAATAACCCTTAGTCATGCTTGCCAGCAGCTTCAAGTCGACACCCCTAGCTAAGGGCATATTCTTCGTATGTATCTTAAATATTGATAGTCTACCCTCCTCATTCGGCTCTGGAACATATATTAGGCGGTCGAACCTGCCGGGCCTTAGGATGGCTGGGTCAATTAGGTCCGGCCTATTCGTAGCCGCTAAAACAACAACATCCTCCAAGCTTGTTATCCCATCAAGCTCCGTTAGGAGCTGGCTTATAACGCGCTCAGTTACGCCGCTATCTCCATAACCAAGCCCCCTCCTAGGAACCAGCGCATCAATCTCATCAAAGAAGATTATTGCCGGAGATGACATTCTAGCCTTCCTGAAGACTTCGCGAATGGCCTTCTCAGATTCGCCGACCCACTTAGATAGAACCTCAGGTCCCTTTATTGATATGAAGTTCGCCTCGCTCTCGGTTGCAACGGCCTTTGCTAGGAGAGTCTTACCACAGCCTGGTGGACCGTAGAGCAGGATGCCCTTAGGAGGCTTAATGCCCATTCTCTTAAATACATCTGGATTTTTAATCGGCCACTCGACAGCCTCCCTAAGCTCCTGCTTAACCTCCTCTAGGTCACCTATGTCATCCCAATGGACTGTTGGAATCTCTATGGCAACCTCTCTGAGGGCTGTTGGAGTAATCTCCTTAAAAGCATTCAGAAAGTCCTCCATCTTAACCTCCATCTTCTCAAGAACCTCTGGTGGAACCCTCTCCTGCTCCAAGTCTATTTCTGGTAGATATCTGCGGAGGGCCTTCATTGCTGTTTCACGACAGAGGGCGGCTAAGTCGGCTCCAGTGAATCCATGCGTCATCTCGGCTAGCTTCCTTAAGTCTACATCCTCGGCTAATGGCATACCTCGGGTGTGGATTAAAAGTATCTCGTATCGTCCCTGTTTGTCCGGTATGCCTATCTCTATCTCTCGGTCGAATCTACCGGGCCTTCTAAGCGCCGGGTCGAGGGCATTAGGCCTATTAGTTGCGCCTATAACTATCACATTACCCCTCTCGGTTAAGCCATCCATTAGCGCAAGCAGCTGTGCAACAACCCTCCGCTCAACCTCGCCTGTAACCTCCTCCCTCTTGGGGGCTATCGCATCCAACTCATCTATGAATATGATGCTTGGAGCGTTCTGCTGCGCCTGCTGGAATATCTCACGGAGCCTAGCCTCAGACTCACCGTAGAACTTGTTCATTATCTCAGGACCATTTATCGATATGAAATATGCATCAGACTCGTTTGCAACAGCCTTAGCCAGCAAAGTCTTACCGCAGCCCGGAGGCCCATAAAGCAATACACCTTTAGGTGGCTCTATACCAAGCCTCTGGAATATCTCCGGATGCCTTAATGGTAGCTCAACCATCTCCCTTAACCGCTGTATCTCCTCCTTCAAACCACCTATATCCTCATATGTTATTCTCGGTAAGCCCTTAACCTCCGGGGCTGGCTCAGGTAATATCTGCAGGTTAGTATCGTATGTTAATCTAACGATGCCATGGGGCCTAGTCTTCATGACGACAAACTGGACTGGATGCCCGAGCATCATGACGAGCGTTGTGTCGCCTTCAACTAGGGCTCTCTCAAGAAGCCTATTCTTTACAAAATTAGTGAAATCCTCATCAACATTTAAGCGCATATCTACTGGCGCAAGCACAACGCTCGTTGCATCGACAACCTCAGCCTTTCTAACTATAACATACTCATTTATTGAGACACCAGCATTTTTACGCGTTATCCCATCAATTCTTATAATACCCTTACCTTGGTCCTCAGCGTATGCCGGCCAGGCTATGGCGGCTGTTCTCCTTTTACCTATAACTTCAATTACGTCTCCGGCTGAAACACCTATCTTCTCCATGGTCTTCTGGTCGATTCTAGCGATTCCCCTATAAACATCCCTCTGCTTAGCATCGCCCACCCTGAGCTGAACCTCATTCACCATTTTTGACAGCCCCTTCCTCCCTTCCCCTAAGACATATGCTTTATCTTAATATGTGAAAGGAAAGTTCCGGAATATAAATGTGGTGTAAGCAACAGAGTTATCTTAGGTTCTTCTGACCATAATTGTTTGTATGTCGCTTACATCCCCCACGCTCTGAATGCTCCTCTCAATCTCATCCAATCCGCCAGATTGATTTTCCGGTAAAACAATATGGGCTATGAGTGCAACCAAGCCGAATGCGATGGGCTCCTCCTCAAATTTATAGACTGACGCGTAGCTCGGCAAAGAGCTCTTAATCTTCTCCTTCAGCGCATCTAAGTTCACGTTTATGTCGGCCGGAAATATTTTTAGGGAGACCACAACTCTAGCCAATCTTTCCCCTCCTATAGGAATGCTCAGTAAATATATGCGCCACTATTTTAAAATTACGTTTTTAGGGGTCAACCTCTTATATTATCCGGCTTCATTAACAGACATGAAGATGAGAGACCCAGAGAGAAGGAAGTATGAGTGTGGAAGAAGCAGATGTAGCAATTGTTGGGGCCGGCCCCTCTGGGCTGATAGCAGCTCGAGAGGCTTCGAGAAGGGGCATTAGAGTGGTTGTTTTTGAGGAGCATAGGGATATAGGTTTACCATGCCATTGCGCTGGCCTTCTAAGCATAAGGGGTTTAGGCCAGATTAAGATGCCGTCGAGTGGAGCCACATACATACAGAACAGGGTTAAAGGGGCGCGATTTTTCTCCCCATCAAACCTCTCATTCACAGTTGAACAGAAAGATTATGTTGCATGCGTTGTTGACCGCCATTTATTCGATAAATTTTTAGCTGAGCAAGCCTTGGAAGGGGGCTCGGAGATAAAACTAGGCTCAAGGGTTAAGGCAGCAAGATACAATGGTGGTCGATGGATTCTAAATATTGAGGGATATGGAGCATTAAAGTCTAAGATTCTAGTGGACGCCGAGGGTGCATCACCAAGAATATTAAAGATGATCGGACTGAAGCCCATAAAAAGAGAAAGCCTCCTAAGGGGATTAAACGTGGACCTTACCGGCGTAGAGGTGGACCCGAATTATGTCGAAGTCCACTTAGGTAAAAATATTGCTCCAGGCTTCTTCGCCTGGGTAATTCCATTAGACGATAAAAACGTTAGAATTGGTCTAGCATGTAGAAATCTTAATCCATATGAGCAGCTGCTTAAGTTTGTAAGGAAACGTTTTAAAGTAGAACTTGATAGGGATGGTTTAAGAGCGCTTAAAATGCGCTCTGGGCTAATCATCACATGCGGACCCATTAGAAAAACATATGGTAGGGGATTACTAGTTGTTGGGGACTCAGCTGGACAAGTTAAACCTATAACTGGTGGCGGGGTTATCCTCGGCGGGATATGTGCATCAATAGCCGGAAGAGTGGCGTCAGAAGCCATCAAAAACAATATTGTCAGAGAGAATTTCCTTAAATCATATGAGGTAGGGTGGAGGGCTAAACTCGATGGAGAAATAAAGATGGCATTATTAATTAGGAGGCTCTTGAATAGGCTTTCAGATAGGGCGCTTGACAAGATATTCTCATTTATCATTAAAGAGGAATTTTACAAAGACCTCTCAGCGATGGGCGATATGGACCTCCAGGGAACATCAATCCTTAAGATTATTAAGATGAGAAAGACCTTTAGAAGTTTACCAACAATCTTCAGGGCTCTCTTAGCGGGATTAGAATAGAGTATATAAGGAAGCAATGAAAATATTACTCAAACTAGCCGAGAGAAATTTGAGGTGCATGTAAGTTTGAGCAGAAGCCTAGTAATGCCAGTCTGCACATCATGCAACAGAATCATATCCCCAGGAACAAATGCAACATCATTTCTCTGCCCAAACTGTGGGGAAATAATGATTTGGCGCTGCTCAAAATGCCGACAATTCAGACGACAATATAAATGCCCAAAATGCGGTTTCGTGGGCCCCTAAAATCATAGGCTCCCATAATAAGCATTTTAGCCACTTACGCTCATATTTTATGAGCACAAGGTGAGCCTATTTTTCATGACCATAATAAATTTTAGTTACTTTTACAAGTATATTTTGGTGTCATTATGCCCAAATATAAGGCTACAGCTAAATGGATTGAAATGGGCAATAATGACCTTGGCAGACTGCGCAGCGACGATATTTGCAGACGTTTGTAAGAAAAGCAATATAACGCTTAATAAAATGGAGGTTGTGGCAGAAGCCGAAAAACCTGCAGACTCACCTAGATTAAGTGAGGTAATAGTAAAAGTTAAGACCAAAAGCCTCAATATTTTCCTGCAGTACGCTGATCATTGCCTCTTCAAGAAGCTTTAACGTCTTTTCCACAACCTCCTCCTTTGGGCCCCTTCCGGAAGGTAAATGTTCACCTTACCCTTAGACGTTACCTAGATAAGTACCCCCGCTAAAAGCTGGATCATCTATTACTTTAAAGGAAAATATTCCACGCTTACTCTTTTCTTTGAGATGTCTTACATTCGGCATTCCATAAAGATTGTAGGTTGTTGTTAGGTAATCCAGATCCGTCGCAAGGTAAACCTGTTCACCCAATATATGGCCCCCATGGGGCCTTTATTTTATTGGGGTATTAAATATGTCGGAAGAAGTTGATAAATCCTTCATACGAAGGACTGTTGTTTTCAACAAAAAAGTGGATGAGGAAGTGGAAAGGGTTCGAAGAAGACTAGAGATGAGTAAAAGCGAATTCATAAGATATAGCGTCCTCCGCATGCTTGAAGAGCTTAACGTGCTCTCCGCGAAGCCCACCAAGAAAGTCAGTTTAAAGGAGGAATAACCCGATGGACGACATAAATGTTGAAATAATAAAACGGATGCCAGAGCCAGGAGATATCTCCTGTAACCCTCTTTTTATATATTTGATCAATAAGCGAGAGGCGAAAAATATCTTTGAACTTCGCCTAAATATTGTTCTCAGAATTCTAGACTGGATTCCATGCTAGTGTCTTTGGCTTAATTAAGATGTATGTTTACATGAACGCTTAATAATGTTCTTTCATCAATATTTAATGTGGTGTTTGGTTTGGAGGATCTGCTTAACCGTATTGTTGTTAGGGCTGATGTTATGGCTGGTAAGCCTGTGATACGAGATACTAGGATAACTGTTGACTTAGTTTTGGAGCTTCTTGGTAAGGGCATGAAGCCTGAGGAAATCGCGGAAGACTATAATATAGAGGTTGAGGATGTTTACGCAGCGCTTCTATACGCGGCTAAGATCCTCAGTCGAGAGGAAGTAATTATTGCGGAAACCTAAGCTCCTGTTAGACGAAAATATTGGGCTTAGAGTCTACGAAGAGCTTAGGGGTCGCGGCGTAACAGTGCAGAGCATAGTTCTTGAAAGACGTGGCGTAAGCGATATAGAAGTAGTTGAGATTGCAAAGAGGGAAGATAAGATTATAGTGACGATGGATAAGGAATTCGGCTATCTATGCTCCTTACATAAGCCGCCCGGAATTATACTCCTGAGGCTACGAGACCCTAAAGTTCCGAATAGGCTCAAAGCCATACTACGCACACTAGAATTTGGCGAGAAACTATATGGTTACATGATTATTGTGACCGAGACCATAATAAGGAGAAGACCAATAATCTAAGGAAGGATGCTTAGGTCTCAAGGTTACCAGCGAAAAAATC
>JAGTQF010000006.1 GCA_018396655.1 Candidatus Bathyarchaeota archaeon | reverse complement strand
GTTCACAAATATTTCTCTGGCAATAAAGAATGTTGGGAGCTCACCGCTATATGATGTTTACCTAATTATTTCGCCATATCAGGGTATGCCAATCTTAATAGCTTCTCCCTCAGTCACATATATTAATATGATTGGTGCTGGAGTAACCATTAGGGTTCCAGTCACTTTAGCATATAATCCAATGGGCTTCATGTCGCAGATTGGTGGCACAACCATTATAACTTACGGTCCGGCTCCACTAATGATATCCATGATTTATAGGGATGCCAGCGGCTCACTCAAGAGCTTTAATAATACCCTAACAGTTGTTGTTGAGCCCTTCATAGACCTTCTTGTGAAGGATGTCAGCGCAACAAGAAGGGGCTCCTCAACAGTTTCAGGGGTTATAGTGAACTATGGCTCGGCTACAGCCTATAGGGTTAGGGCGGTATTCCAGGTTGGTGGGACGATTGGTTCGGCGCTTGTTGGTGATATTGCTCCGGGTGATGAAGCCATCTTTAAGGTTGAGGTTCCAAGCCATGATGAGACTGGCATATTAAGGATAGAATACTATAATGTTTTCGATGAGCTCATGATTAGGGAGATGCAGGTCAGCATAGTGGAGCAGCAGATTGAAACGCCCACTACACCAACCCCTAAGGAGGGCATTGGACTTGAGATGTGGATTGTTATCGCGGCTGTTATAGCATTTTTATCCTTTGCGGCGTTCCTCATTTATAGGGCTTTGAGAACCCGCTCCATGAATAAGGTTTAGTGCGGTTGCCATGGGCTTCTACATGCTTATCGCTGACTTCTTCAGGCTAGCTTTAAGGGCATTGAGCGAGAGGAAGATAAGGGCTACCCTAACGATTATTGGTATTGCCATAGGTCCGCTTGTCCTAGTAATGATGAGCTCTGTTGTTAGGAGCTATTCGGATTATATTGTTGAGAGGATAACGTCTCTTGGGCAGAATGCGATAGCGGTCTTTCCAACCGAAAACCATAAGCTGAGCGATGAGGAACTAAATTATATTAGGTCCTTGCGTGAGGTTTCGAGGGCTGAGCCATTCTATTCGGTGCAGGGAATTGTTAAGAGAGGTTCTGAGGAGGTTAGGGTTTCAATATTCGCAATAGACTATGCTCTGCTCTTCGAGGCCATAGGAAGCCTAAAGATAGGCGAGGGGGAGATACCCTCAGAAACCCTCTATTGTATAATTGGCAGGAAAGTTGCCTATAGGGGTGGTGGAGAACAATATTTTGTCCCAAACGATGTTGTAACAATAATTATTCCTAAAGTTGAAGGTGGAAAGATTGTCGGCAAAAAGAACATAAACGTTAAGGTTGGCGCAATACTTGAGGAGTATGGCGGAGCCTTAATAGTTGACCCAGACTCAACGGTCTTCCTCAGTCCAGAGGCTGGCAAGAAACTTTTGGGGCTGAAGGATTGGTCTGGGATATTTGTTCTTGCGCGAGACCCATCATTCGTTAAAGATATTGTTTCAAGTTTAAGAGCGAAGTATGAGGATAGGCTGCAAGTTATAGCCTTCAGCGCTATAGCCGAAGCGATTTCAAGCGTTACCGGCGCAATAAACTTCATAAACTTCTCGACATCCCTATCGGCCTTCGCTGTTGCAGTTGCTGGTGTAGCCGCTACCATGATAACATCGGTTATGGAGAGGACCCGCGAAATAGGTGTGATGAAGGCTATAGGCTATACTAGCAACCAGATACTCCTATTAATTCTCCTAGAATCTATAGTGATGAGCCTAGTTGGTGGCTCGATAGGCATAACATTCGGTATAATTGGGGCGCACATACTATCCTCTAGGGGTCTAACGATAAGCGGCATAGGATTAACCTTCATGTTAAGCCCAAAGATAACCCCCGACCTAATGGCGCAGACCCTCTCACTAACAATAATGGTGGGCTTGATTGGGGGCGCATTGCCAGCATATAGAGCCTCAAAGATACCGCCCGTTGTTGCTCTAAGATATGAATGAAATGTGCTTTATGATTTATTCGAGTATTTGAGTACGCTTAAAAACATACCATGCTAGGGTAATCAGGGCAATTATATAGGCTGCTGCCACGGATATGGCCCTAAAGAGAACTAACGATAGAGGTTCTGAGTATAACTCTTTAAGCAGACTTGATAAGCCTCCTTGCGGTGTCCCTCCCCTCCATTCCACCTTAACGTAAGTGACGTTTACTGATGGATGGAGACAATATTGGATTATCATTTTCGTTATATTATCAGTTCCGGTTGAGATGCTACCTGCGTATACCATTGGCTGCCCCACCACTTTAATATATCCGGCGGCTCCATTACCTGGAAGATAATGCAGCATCCACGCGCTTTCAGTAAAGACCGATATTATTGATGAACCTATATTCATTGCGAGAAAAACCATTATGGCAATAACCGATGTCAAAATAGTGTTCTTCGTGAGTGAGCCTAATGCTAATATAATCGATACCCAAACAAATGTGCTAAGCAGGTCTCCCAAAATACATAGCGGTGTGAGGTTTAGGTTATTCTGGGACCCGTATATTAGGGTTCCTCCAACAATCATATAGGCGTATAAAAGCAGGTAAGCAGCAAATATTGTAATGAAAGCCGCAACAATCTTTCCAATTAAGATGAGCGTTCTAGAGACCGGCTTCGTTAATAATGGAACTATCGTCCCGCCCTCAAACTCTCCGGATATGCTATTCATTACAGTTACAAGGGCAAATAAAAATAGCATTAAACCGCCCATTCCACTATTTGATATAACGTAGTCCGGGTTGGCTTCAATAGGCATATTATATGTTCTTCTAAGGATTACTGGTAGAGTAAGATTTAACGTTGTAATCGCAAATGCCACTATTAGCACGCCTATGAACTTCTTTTTTCTAATATTCCATAGCAACTCATACCTTACGACAGCCCATAGCTGCCCTATTAACTTTGGCTCCCTCTTCCATGGTTTGTCCATAACGCTCACCCCGATTTCATTATGAGGCGCATAAATGCTTCCTCAAGGCTTCTCATCTTAACATTCATATAGATTATTGTGCCTCCAGTCTCGATTATAGCCCTCGATATCTGGGGCCTAACATCCCCATCAGCATTCGTCTCAATCATAACCTTGCTTCCCTCAACATGAATATTTGAGACGAAAGGTAATCTTTTAACAGCCTCCACAATTTTATCCGGCGTCTCAGCCACCTCAACCTCTAATATGGCTGTGCCAGAAATCTTGCTAATAATATCCTTGAGAGGGCCCTCCGCTAGGCATATGCCCCTATGTATGATACTTATATGGGTGCATACTTGCTCAACCTCGGATAGAAGGTGTGATGATAGGAATATTGTAACACCATCCTTCGCTATCTCCCTAATCATCTCCCTAACCTCAACCATGCCAACCGGGTCTAGGCCTAAGCTGGGCTCATCCAATATGACTAGCTCGGGCTCACTTAATAGCGCCTGTGCTATTCCGAGCCTCTGCTGCATACCCTTACTATACTCACCTATTAGGTCGTTTTCTCTACCCTTAAGCCCAACAACCTCCATAAGCCTTTTTATGCGGGCTCTCCGCTCCTGAAGTGGCATACCATACATCTGCCCATAAATGTCAAGGAGTTCCCAGCCCTTAAGATGCCTTGGAAACTTCGGTAGCTCCGGCATATAACCTATCTTTAACCTCGCCCTTGGATTGTCTCCATGAACCTCCTCGCCTAAAACTATCGCGCGCCCACCATCCGGCTTCAGAAGACCAACAAGGATCTTTATTGTTGTTGTCTTTCCAGCTCCATTCGGTCCCAAAAATCCGTGGATTGTTCCCTTGATAACCCTCAGATTAAGCCTATTCACGGCAACTAATGACCCATACTTTTTCGTTAAATCAATGGTTTCGATCGCTAAATCCATCGGCTTTAGGCACCAAACTCTATAAGGAATCGCTCTCATATATAAAGGATGAGGATAAGTGTATGCTGAATTCAAGGCAATTGAGGGTCTCGATAGGCTCGGATGACCTATATCCAGTGGCTATAGCACTCCATGAAGAATTAAAGAGGAGGGGGTTTGAGGTTAAGGCTTACGGTGCATTTGAAACCGGCAAGGTTGAGCCATGGCCTGATGTTGCATTCTCAGTAGCTCTAGATGTGGCTGAGGGGAGGGCTAATTTCGGGATAGTAATATGTTATACTGGAACTGGTGTTTCCATAGCGGCTAATAAAGTTAGGGGTGTTAGGGCCGCTCTATGCTTTGACGCTGAGTCAGCTAGAGGCGCCAGACTATGGAATGATGCAAATGTCCTGGCCATAAGTGGAAGATTAACAACGCCACAAGTGGGTAGGGAGATTCTCGAGGCATGGCTCTCTGTGAGGGAGCCGGATAAAAGCGAGCTTGAAAATATAAAGAAGATAGCTGACAAATAGCGTAAACTCCGGTCTCCCTATTCCGTCAGTATATAGCCAAAGCAAAGCCACATAATAAGAGAAAAGTAGGTGAGGGGAGAAGGGTTCACTTTAGTTTCCTTAGGAGAGCCTGAGCTGCCAATATCATTGGGTCCCACGTCTCTGAGACTGGTGGCGCATAACACGTCTCAGCCCTCGCCAGCTCCCTCACACTCATCTCCTTAAGAATCGCGAAGGATATTGCGTTTATTCTCTGTGCTACACCCTCACCGCCAATTATCTGCGCCCCAATAATCCTCTCAGTCTCCTTCTCCACAATGAGCTTTACTCTTACTGGCTGTGCCCCGGGATAATATTGAGCCCTAGTCTTCCCACTAAGCGACATGGAGACAGCCTCAATTCCGGCTCTCTGAGCTGCAGCCTCGGTTAATCCAACAGCACCTATCTCCATATCGAAGAGTCTAGTAACGGATGCCCCCAAAACTCCTGGAAATATGGCGTATCCGCCAGCTGCATTTATTCCAGCAACCCTCGCCTGCCGAACGGCCGTTGTTCCAAGCTGACATACGACTGGCCGCTTAGTTATGAGGTTTATTGACTCAACACAGTCTCCACATGCGTAAACATCCTTAATGTTCGTCTCCATGCGCATATTAACTTTAATTAATTTTGTTTCACCGAGCTCTATTCCGGCTTTCTGCGCTAGCTCAACGTTACCCCTGACGCCAGTCGCGATAACAACCATGTCTGCCGGAATATTCTCGCCAGCAACCGAGACCCCGCTAACTCTATCGTCGCCAACTATTTCATCAACAGAGCGGCCGGTGATTATTCTTAAACCTTTCTTCTCAAGTTCCCTCTGAACGAGGTCGGCCATATCCTTATCGAGCATTGCTGGAAGAACCTGTGGCAAAAGCTCAACTATCGTCGTCTTTAAGCCGCGCTCCAGAAGGGCTACACCGAGCTCCAAACCTATTAGGCCAGCCCCTATGACAACCGCTGACTTAGAATCTTTAATAGACTGCTCTATCATTTCACCATCATCTATAGTTCTCAGAACATGAATACCCCTCTTCTCCCTACCCTTAATAGGCGGAACAGCGGCTCTCGCTCCAGTAGCGATTATCAGGCTATCGTACTGTAGTCTTTCTACGCGCCCATCCTTATATTGAACCTCAACTGTTTTTGCCTTCACATCAATATTTGTAACGTTAGCCTCAAGCCTCAAGTCTATTCTATTCATCTTGAAGTATGATGGTGGAAAAACTATTAGGTCCTGGAAGCTCTTTATATGCCCGCCTATAACAAAGGGTAATCCACAGCGTGAATAACCAGCATAACGCTCATTAGTCAGCATTATTATTTCGGCTTCCCTATCGGTAAGCCTGGCTGCGGCTGCAGCATCGCATCCAGCAGCATGGCCCCCAATAATAACTATTCTCTTAGGCATATTCATCTTTCCCTTATGACGCTCTTATACCACTCGACAGCTTGCTCAAAATTCATTAGAGTTTTAAGCTCCTCCTCTAGATTGGCTGGCTCAATAACTATTAACCACCCCTCACCATATGGGTCCTCATTAATAACCTCTGGGCTTCCGCTTGCCCGCTCGTTCACCTCAACAACCCTACCAGTTAAAGGTGAGACTAGGTCTGATACAGCCTTAACTGATTCAAGCGTTCCGAAGGGTTCGCCTTTCCTCACTTGGGCCCCAACGCTCGGTAGTTCAGCGAAGACTATTTCGCGCATCTGCTTCTGGGCGTAGTCAGTTACACCTATCCTAACCTTGCCATCCTCTATTTTAATCCACATCCAATCCTTCGAATAATATAATCCCTCAAGAATCTCATAGCCCTCAATATTAACCAAATATATCACCCCCAAATGATATTTTGACAAAATAGGTGCTAAAATAATTTAAAGTTAACGCTTACTTACCGAAATACTTTAGTTTGGAGGAGGATGATGGAGAGCGAAGTGAATAGGGCTAAAACTATTCTAAGCATTTTAAGAGGCAGCTTCCAGCTTCCGGATATCTCGGAGGTTTGCGTAGACCCATTTAAAACCCTCATTAGGACAATAATAAGCCAGTCGACTGCTGAGGTGAACACAAGAAGGGCCTTCGAGAGGCTCTCGTCTAAAATGCCTATAACCCCTAAAAGTTTGGCGGAGGCGGAGAACAGAGATATTGAGGAAGCCCTAAGGGTTGCGGGCTTATATAAGAATAAGACTTTAGTCATCAAGAGTGTTGCAAGGATTATACTTGAGGATTTCGGTGGGAGACTCGACTTTATATATTCGACGCCGCTAAATGAGGCAAGGGAGAAACTCCTAAGCTTACCGGGAGTTGGCCCTAAAACAGCCGATATACTGCTGCTCTTCTGTGCTGGTAGACCAGTTCTACCAGTGGATACTCATGTTAATAGGGTCTCTAGGAGACTCGGTCTAGTACCCATGGATGTAAAGGATTATGAGGGCGTTAGAAGCAGGCTTGAAGAGCTATACGAGCCTAGGGACTATTTTGCCGTCCACATGCTTTTCATAGCGCTAGGAAGAAGATTCTGCCGGGCTAGAAAGCCGGTCTGCCAGAAATGCCCAGTTAACGCACTCTGCCCCTCAGCGGGTATTTAGGTGCTTCTAGAAATTATCTCAACCTCATTACCCTTATCATCAAGCCTTATCTGACCAATGTGGACCCTTAAGACAGACCCTTCCACATTAGTGTAAACTTTTAGTGTACCCCGCTCAAAATCAATGCATTGAATTGTTCCAATCCCAAGGAACCTGCCATTACCGTCCTCTAGGGCCACTAGGAGCCCTCTCTCCTCACCTTTGCGCATGATTCTAATTGGCCTATTTAGTTCAGCGGATAATTTCGCCCTCGCTTCATTGCTTAAATTCGCCCTCTCATCTAACACTAGTATGATGGAGTTTTGTGTCCCCTCACAGTAAACGATTTTCTCACCTAAAATCCCCTCAATCCTCTCCTTAAGCGCCTGGTCAGGTTTACCCGCAATCTCCATATGTCCATCAACTTTTATCCAGCTTATTGGATAGGAGCGGACTTTAGCATCTCTTAAATACTTCCTGTATGAGGCTTCCCTAATCATCTTCCTGGTCTCTCTATCTCTTCGTTTAACGTTTCTAGGCGTCTCAACCAGTATGATGTTAACCTCTAGGCTGGATAATGAATCAATTAGAGGCTTAAGGGGCTCTTCACTCCCTATAATAACGACGAAGTTTGGCTGCAGTCTCCTAATTAGGTGGCGCTTATAATTTATTGCATCTAGGCCCTCAACCCAACCATCCGTGTTGATGACTACGAAGGATGAACCCATGTTTAGGGCTTTATCCCTCAAATCCACTAGGCCATTTATGGTCGGCTGTACAACGCTCGAAGGGCTTGTATTCCCAATAAAGATTACATAGTCTGGCTGGAGGTTGAATGGGTCTATAACCGGGCTTCTAATGAGACTTAATCCAAGAGTCCCAGGCGGACCTATATCCGACTGCCCCAAATCTCCATCTATAAGGGCCACGCTGCGCCCTCTTTCGAATGCAACGTTCGCCAGGTAAGTGCAGAAGCTAGTCTTTCCAGAATCCACGTTCCCTAGTACAACAATTTCGACCCTTCCGTCTATTGAGAGTATTTTGTCGGCAGCGTTCCTCCATGAATCCGGTATCGGGTTCTCATCTATCAAACTAAATGAAGCCGAGTTTCCTAAGAGAATTTCGATTTGAGAGTCCTCTATAGCCTCTATTGGTATACGCCTTCCCCTTCGGATTATAATGTGCTCTCCAACCTTTATTGGTGCACCGAAGGCCCTTAAAGCGCCAGAATAGAGGGCGATGCATGCGGGCCCATCGATGAGGAGGGTCTTCCCCTTTTCTATACTCTGCTTCATTGGGCAGCACCCCTTAAGCGTGCTTCACCCTTCTTGGAGGCTATTTTTATGGCTGAGTCAGCATCACTCAGCTTTCTCTTAAAGCCTTTATCCCTCATCGTGCTTGTGCCCTCCTCATCAACCATCTCAATAGCGATAGTATCATGGAGGAAAGATTTCTCAAGCCTACTGGCAATCTCTTCAGCTAAGTCTGGCACACCCCTTCCAATTCTAATCCTCTTAGATTTAGCGGGGGTCCTTCCTAGCTCGGACAATATAAGGTCTATTGCCCTCTCCATGCTTAAACCCTCCTCCCTCTTAAGGATTTTGCCATCTGCAAGTATCGCAATGCCAAAAGTTTTACCCGGGTCGACTCCAATCGTGAGCTCCTCATAAGCCTCCTTATTCATTATTATTCTCAGGGCCTCATTTATTATGTTTGAGGGGTCTGCTGATTCGTCGTAAACTAAGATTTGGGGGTGGTTTATTAGGTTTACCTCACTCTTAGTCGTTATCACAACCCTGACTGATGGGGGTATAGGCTCACCTGGCACTATGCTTAGGAAGGGGATATCCCTGCCCTTAAGCTCATTGACAAGCTTATAATATGCTCTTCCCGAGACTGTTGCGACGGCTATTCGAGCTCTAACCCTCATAACATTACGCCCAGCAACACTAATTCATTACTAAAGGAAGACTAGATTTAAATTTTTAATTGCAATCTTCTTTTATCGTGGGGTTAATTGGTCCGCTGGATACCTACCGGCTGCCTTCCACTTGATAAAGCCCTAGATGGGGGGCTTCAGCCTGGAGGATTAACGCTAATTTATGGTGAGGCTGAAACGGGAAAGACTAGTCTAGCAATCCAATGCTCAGTGAACGCCGCGAGGATGGAATATAAGACGATTTTTATCGACACCGATGGGACGTTCTCGCCCAGAAGGCTCATGCAGATTGCACCACGAGACTTTAATGAAATCTTGCAGTCCATAATCCTCTTCACGCCATCAACATTAGAAGAGCAATCTAAACTCTTAGACGACCTAGAAAAGTATATTAGCAGAAGCGTCGGATTAATAGCCTTTGATACCATAACCTCCTTATACCGCCTAGAAACCGTCAGCAGAGAGGATGCCTTTAAGGCTAATAGGGAGATAAATCGGCAAGCAGCAATGCTCTCTCACATCGCAAAAAGATTTCAAATACCAGTCTTAATTACAAGCCAAGTTAGAAGCGTCTTAACCGATGTTGAGGCTCTAATCGAACCGGTTGCGTCAAGGGTTCTCAGATACTGGTCTACGGCGATAGTGGGTTTATATAGGACTAGTAGGCATGGTGTGGTTAGGGCAATCGTTGAGAGAAGCAGTGGGGTCGAAAAAAAGATAACATTATACCTATCTATTGGTGAGGAGGGCGTGGGTGAATACGGTAAATTAAGTCTTATCTAGTGATTAGGGGGGTAGCATTTAATGTCAGTGCTTAACGAGATAATTGGCGCATTATATTATGTTTTCCCAGCCTACTGCGCAAACGCGTCACCAGTAATATTTGGAGGGGGTAAACCAATCGACTGTGGAAGAAATTTTATTGATGGAAAGCCAATCTTCGGCTCACATAAGACATATAGGGGCTTCATATCAGGCCTATTAATTGGCACATTAGTTGGATGGATTCAGGAGACAATTAATCCAACAGCTTCAGCCTACGGCCTACCAGAGGTAAGCGTTTTTCTTGGATTTGGGTTATCACTTGGAGCCCTAATAGGAGACTTAGTAGGCTCATTCATAAAGAGGAGGCTTAATCTTAAGCCCGGAGCCCCTCTTCCAATAGTCGACCAGATAGATTTCGTACTCTTCGCATTGCTCTTCGCGTTAGCTATAGCTCCACATTCACTCTCTCCGGTAAGAGCCCTCATAATAATCGTCTTAACCGGACCAATACATCTCCTAGTTAACTTCATAGCGTATCTCATGCGTCTCAAGGACAACCCATGGTGATGATGGTTAGCTGATGGGGACGATAAGTTTTATATAGGGAGACGGCAAGTTTGATGTGGGGGCATTATGATGAGGGTATATTGGCTAATTCTGATAGCCATATTTATTGTTCTGGCTTATCAACGTTTATACCGACTCCTGCAAGCAAACCATGCCTATTAGGCTATTACGCCCACTGCAGCTTCACACCACTAAGCACAATAATCTGCTGGGCTATAGCGGGCGTTTTCTATTGGCTTGGCAGGAGAAAGTCCTCTGAAAAATAGGCGCTTAAGCATCACGTAAAGAGAACGCGTTCTGAATAGGACACAAAATATTTGTTGGGGAAAGAAAACGCTTTTAGGGGCTGCAATCCCTCTACTGTTAAGAGCGCAAGAGTGCGGAGATGGTGGGTTAATTTGGAGGGAGATAATCTCTCCAAAAATCCTAGAACTGGGCTGTTGGGGGTTAGGGCTATACTATTTGACCTATTTGATACGCTCCTATTAGTTAGGGCTGGTATAAATTTGGGTGAGAGCTGCCTGAAAAATGTTTATGAGTTTTTGAGCGCTAATGGTGTGCGCGTCTCTTACGAGGATTTTAGGCGAGCATACTCCGAGGTTAGAAGCCGCCTATACGAGAGGATTAGCGTAAATCTCGAGGAGCCGCACTATAGCCTCAGAATCTCTGAGGTTCTAAAAAGATTAGGCTACGATTGCGACTTAAAAGACCCGCTGGTGAGGGGTGCGGTGAACGCCTACTCAGAGGAATTTGTACGCCATATATGTCCGGATGAAGAAGCAAGTCTTGTCTTGTCAAGACTATATGAGTGTGGGTATAAGATTGGGGTGATTTCAAACTTCTCTATACCGGAATGCGCCCGCAATTTAATTGAGAAATATGGGCTTAGAGAATTTTTAGATGTAATAGTGATATCAGCTGAGATTAATAGGCGTAAGCCAAGTCCGGAAATCTTTAACTTTACACTAAACCTTCTTGGGGTCAGCGTCTCAGAATCCATCTTTGTTGGTGATACACCAGATGTGGATATTAGGGGCGCCAAAAACATTGGAATGAGGACCGTTTTAATAGGGCGTAAAAATTCGAATATTAGCGAAGAGGATAAGCCGGACTTCACAATAAAGAGATTAGGCGAGCTCCTAAATCTACTCGCAATTGAAAACTATAGGATTTAAGACTTGTAGATTTCTTTTAGGCTCTTCAGCACATCAATATACCTCTTGAATATTGAATCATAGGCGGACTTTCGCTCCTCAACCGAATTAAAGACTCTCTCCTCCATAAAAAGGTTTTTCCGAGCCTCATCTATAGACCTATAGTATCCTATGCCAACGAAGGATGTTAGTGCGGCCCCCAACGTCGCAGCCTCCCTCACAGCTGGAACTATAATCCGCATACCAGTAGCATCAGCCCTCATCTGATTCCACAAATCATTCTTTGAGCCCCCTCCCACAACACGAAGCTCATTAACCCTAATATTCATTGATTCAGCCAATATTTTCAGGGCTTCTCTCATCTGGAATGTTAGGCCCTCAAAGACCGCATGAAGAATATGGGCTCTTGTGGAATTCAAGTTTAAGCCAAGAATTATTCCAGGAACCCCATATTTTCTAAGCGGGCCACTCTCCCCCACAAAGCTCGGTATGAAGATTAGGCCATTTGAGCCTGGTGGAACGGACTTGATCTCCTCAATTATCCTCTCATATCTTCTTTCACCAACATCCCTAAACATGCTATTTATAATCCACTCGATTACGGCTGAGGCAATCATAAGAAACTGTGGATTCCAAAGCCCCCTCTCAACATCCGCCTCAATTATCATGCCCTCCTCAAAGGCCCTCTTAGAAGGACTGTAAAAATTCACCCTAACACCCAAAATCTCCCACGTCCCACTAGAGAGAACCACATCACCAACTCCAGCACCCGAACCAAATATCGCAAACTGCGTATCATGCCCTCCCGCAACAACGGGTGTTCCAGGAAGCAAGCCGCAAAGATGGGCTGCATGCTCAGTTATATATCCAACAATCTCACCCGGCTCCCTCCACTCTGGAAAGAATCCGGGAGTTAGGTCAGCGAGCTCAAGCATCATAGCAGACCAGTCCCTTCTACCTAAGTCCATAGCCATCATTGTAGACGCTATCGTCGGATCTATATGGAATTCGCCAGTCAACCTATTGGCTATTAAACCCGGCATCATAAGCCATGTCTCAGCCTCTTCGAGAGCTTTTGAAGCTTCCTTCCTAAGCCAAATCAGCTTAAAAAGCGTATTAAACGAGATTATCTGGTAACCAGTTATCCTAAATATCTCCCAGGCACTAACATGCTCAGTGATCTTCTCAGCAACTTCCCGAGTTCTTGGACACTGCCAAGAAATAGGCGGATAGGTCAGCTCACCATTACGTTTGATCGGGGCGCCATCAGCACCCCAAGTTATAACTGAAACCGCCCTAATATTTTCTGGACCAATAGTTCCGGAAACCTCACGGGAAACCTCACATATCTTATGCCAAATCTCCTCAAAATCCCAGATCAACCAACCAGGCTTACCATTAGGCTGGGGAATGGATTTATTAGGCCTGCTTGAGTAGGCGACAACCTCGCCCAAAGGGTTAACTGCAACAGCCCTAATATTAGTTGAACCACAATCAAAGACTAAAACATAAACATCCCTTTTCGAATCCACCATAAGATTCACCCATCCAAAAATCTTATTATTCACAGATAAAAATATCTTCAGATGGCTAACAAAATGGGAAACACAGAGCCCCGGTGGCTTAGCGGTTAGAGCAGCGGCCTTGTAAGCCGCGGGTCGCGGGTTCAAATCCCGCCCGGGGCTCCAAGAAAAATGCTGCTTTTTAGAAAAGCAACCTAAAAATGGGGCTTGTTTGGAGGGCAGAAATTTGTTGTTGGGGTTAACCCTTGGGCCAGAAACCTTGCACCTTAAGATTGTCTCGAGTGGTTGATTGGATGTTCTAAACCTATCTCCCCGGAAATCTTCTTCAGTAGCTCATTAACTTCGCTTTTAACGGCTATGAACTCATATACCGGCTTGGGCACCTTTCCCCTAATATTTGATTCCCTGATTAGGGGCTTTTCCTCTCAACTGTAGACTAAACAGAATATTCTTATGCGGTAATATGCATCTAAGCGCCTATAGAGGAGTCTCCCTAAAGATGGAGCATAGCTAGCATCTTTATGAGGGGAGGGCTAGGCTATCGAAAAAGATACCTCTCTATCTTCCTAATAGCCTCTGGCTAATCCACTAGGGCTGGGGGAGAGCCTTTCAAAGGTTCTCTTAGATCTCTTTGCTGGCGTTACAGACTCTTTCGATAGACTTAAGGACTTTAACAGTCACAGGATGATACATGGATATGTGACCGAGGCATACCTATAAATGTCTTGAGATAGAAATTTTCTAGGGGGGTTTCAGGGTTGAAGTACGAGATTAAACTTATTTCTATTGAGGAGAAGGATGCCTTAATGGAGAGATATAGTGACCGCTTTCTTTATGAGGAGAGGGCTGACATATATGGGTGCTGCATTAAGCTCCTAACGGATATAAGATATGTGAAGGAGCGCTGGGAAGAGAGCTTCTACTCCATGTCGGCGAGCATCCGCTCCCATGGAAGACTGATTGTTACAAACGAGGATGGTGGGGGACAGAAGTTTCTCTACGACCCGCTTTCCAAAACAGCTTTCCTAATTAATGTAGACTATTATGGCTGGATTAAATCCATAGCCCTAAGCATCGCGGGTGATATACTTGAGGATGAGCATGGTATAAACTCTGTTCACGGCGCATGCGTGGACATGGATGGGCATGGCATATGCCTAATCGCGCCCTCCGGAACCGGCAAGACTACACATACATATGGGCTTCTGAGACTTGAAGGTATAAGGGTTGTATCAGACGACTGGTTCTTTGTTCGCCTAATGGGCAATAGAGCCGTGGCATTCGCCTCAGAGAAGAACTTCTATATCCAGGCGGACATAGCCAATGTTTGGGGCGAATATCAAAGGCTTGTAGATAAGGCAGAGTTTGACTCCATGAATAGAGCTGTCGTAAACATAAGATGGATCGTGGGGAAAGGAAGGGTTCTGCCAATGACAACGCTGAAGAAGGCTATACTGCTTAAACGTGATCCAGAAGACAAATCAATAATTAATAATATCTCACCAGATGAGGCATTAAGATACGTGGAATCCGCTGACTTTTGCAACCCGCATTTACTTGTTAAAGACAGACGCAAAACAGATATTAGGAGAAAATTCTTCGGAGAGCTCTTCCGCTCAGTAGAAGAAATCTATATTGTAAATACGGTTGCTCCGATAATGGAAAGCCACAGAGCCATTAGAGAGGCAATTCTGAGATGAGGAAAATTTTACGGTTAAGGCACTTTAGAAATTCTCTTACTAACTTACTCGCATCTTAGGGCTGAGGCTGGACTGAAGCTCACTATATATCCTCCCAAAACGAAACCGCTTGGCAGAATTATTAACAAAATAAAGAGTGCTGAGTTAAATAAAATACTAGTTGAGTAGTAGAGGGGTATTGTAAAGGGCGTTATGCTGCTTAAAACTTAGAGAATAAATTTGAGACTAAATTACCCGTAGGCTCATCACATAAGAGTAATAGTGGATTATTAATCAGGGCTCTCACTATTACCACACGCTGCTGCTCTCCTCCTGATAAGTTGCTTGGAATATAGTTAAGCCTATCCTTTAAACCAACCCTTGTCAAGAGCATCTCAGCCTTTCTCCTAGCCTCTTTTAGTTTCTAAGCCTATTATCTCGGCCGGAACCATAACGTTCTCAAGAGCCGTAAATGTCAGTATTAGTCAGTATTAGATTGAAGAACTGAAAAATAAAGCCTATTTTCTCCGCTCTAAAGCGAGATAGTTTCTCCTCGCTTAATCTTCCTAAGTCTATGCCATCCACACATATTCTGCCCGAGGTTGGCTTATCTAATCCACCGATAATATTAAGTAGATAAGCGTAGATTTGCCGGAGCCACTTAGGCCGAGAATTGCCACATACTCCCCTTTCTCAATTTTTAGATTTATGTTCTTTAAGGCTATAACCTTAGTCTGACCGACCTCTACACCTTGCTAAGATTATCAGCGATAACAATCCAATATGCATTTCCCCTACAGTCCCCTTCTTAAGCAGTTATATCAACTAACTCCCAACTAGATATCATTTTTCATCTAGAGTATATAAATTGGCGCCGGGGGTGGGATTTGAACCCACGCGGCCCAGAGTGGGCCACAGGCTGTTTGGCTGTTTTTGGCTCCAGGCTTAAGCTTATGTTTACTTGTTGTAATCTGCTCCCTACCGGATTCCCCGCCAGTTTATTTGTTGGCTCTAGGAGACCCCGGCTCTTCAATCCTCTATAAAATTTTCCAGGCTATTTAAATTGTTTGATTTTTATCTCCAGAGTTTTGGATACGTTCCCCTTGGCATTAAGACTCTCTCTGTTTTGACCATTATTCCATGTGTGGCTTTAAGCATCTCTTCTGTGGTGGCCATGGCTGTTCCGAGCGCTACTGCCTCACCTTTAAGGGTGAATATAGCGACGGTGTCCATTGGGTTTATTCCTGACTCGATGTGTGTTATGCCTGGGGCTGTTAGGTGTGCGCCGTGGCATATTGCATCTACGGCGGAGTCCCTAATGAAAACTTTGGGCAATAAGCCTAGAGCCTTTTCCATTGGGAGTATGAATCTTCTGAGCATACTTATGTTGCCGGTCTCGCGCCATCTATCATAGAGATATAGCACATCATGTAATGTTACCATGCTTTCATCTTCAGTGAAGGGGCCAGCTCTAATTCTGCGGAGCTCATGCATGTGCGCACCGCAACCTAAGACTTTACCTATATCATGAATGAGTTTCCTTACGTATGTTCCAGCCTCGCATCCAACCTTAAAGAGGACGTTTCTACCATCAATCTCCAATGCGTCTAGATAATAAATTGTCCTCACGCGTATAGCTCTCTTAACCGATGCCCTAAGCGGAGGTCTCTGATAAATTTTACCCGTGAACTCGCTGAAAACCTCCTTAATGCGTTCCTCAGAGGCATCGCCATGCAGTTTCATTACGCCAATATACTCTTTACCAGCCCTTAACAGTGCCTGTATAACCTTTGTTGCCTCCTCTAGGGCTACTGGTAAGACGCCGGTCACTTTGGGATTTCCATGCCCATAGCCCCTTAGGATACTGCTATGGGCTCTAAGGTCCCTCCGTGACCAGCATGCTCAATGCCAAGTATGCGCTTAATCCACGCCGTAACCTCATGGCTTGAGGGCCCAGGAGGCTTATCCAAATTTATTATGCCGAACTTTATTATTTCTGGGTATGGACGTTCCTCGGGTTTATAGCCATATTTCGGGTCTGTTTCATCCTCAGATTTCGTTAGCAGCTCCCGCTTTATGCTCCATGGGGTCTTAATTCCTTGCATTTCATCCTCCTCGATAGGACTTAAAGCTTCTCTTTCTGCATATATACTTCGAGCTTACCCGATTCAAGAAGAGCCTTATAAACCTCCTCGTCAGATGCACCTCTTCTTATTTTGAGAATATCCTCCGTCGGCTTTAAGTGGCTTATGTTAGCTCTTCTCCGCCTAACTCCAGTTACATTCTTTGGGCCCGTCACCAACACAAAGTTCTTATCTATGATGTCAAGTATCACGCAGCGTCTTCCAGCCTCTCTACCCCTAATCTTCACGCAGACCCTTCCAACCTCTATTGCCGGCATTGCGCATCACCATCATTACATTATATTGTTTTCTCTCAAGATAGAACCAACTTATATTCATTTACCTTTAGGCTTCCGCGGCTTCTCCATCAAAAGCCTCTTTTCTCCCCGAGAGCCATCCCTAAAGTGTGGTCTCCTAAGAACAGAATCATTCTTCTTCTCAATCTCCCTAGCCTCATCAGCAAGATTCGCTGCCGCCCTTATTATTTCGTGTGCTGCAGCGACAAGCGGAATATAAATCTCTGGCTCCTGCACTTTAAAGCAAGCCTCAAAAGTTAATGTGGAGACTTGCTTGGCAAGTTCATAAGCCGCCATAGCCTTAGCCTTAGCATAATGATTCGAGAAGCCAGCTGCCTCAACAGCTCTCTTACTGTCGATTATAAGTCTAGGCAGATTAAGATTGCCGCCAGATTTAATCGCATCAATCACCCTATCTATCTCGCTAACTATGAGATTTAGTGCGCCAGTTACGGCTAAAACCCTAATTATGTCGGAATTATATAGGGCCATTTCAACGGGGTCGAGAAACTCTCTCCTAGCGCCTATCATCGAGTCAGCCTCAACAATTATGTATCCAAAGCCGGCATCCTCAAGCTCCTTAATAATTCTCTTAGCCGGAGTATCTGAGATTACTATTACTGGCTTGCCAGATCCTCTAAGAAGCTTACGCACTTCTGTTGGTCCGGGAGTTATCTGCGCTGGCCCAACAAATATTATTAGGTCGAAACTCTGTTTTAGGGCTTGCTCAGCGCACTCAACGCAATCCTCTGGGGTAACTTTGGCTCCTGAGCCGAAAACCCTAACTTGAATATCCTCCCTATCAGCTCTTTCATCCAAAAGAAATTCTATCAGCGGCAGGGAGCCTAAACAACCAGCCTTTAATATGCCGATTTTAACTACGCCTCCCAAGGAGATGCCTCCTCCATATTCGGTTGGTATATTTTTTGTGTCAAAAGATATTTATAACTCATCATTTTGGCATAACAATTTTATACGCGAGTTGTCCATGTTCAATAAATGGATTGTTGGGAGGATGCCCATTTGATAATAACTGAGCAAAAGTCTTTTGAAGAAATCCTGAAAATGCTTGAGCCCTTTAGTAAGGTATTCATTATTGGATGTGGAACATGCTCAACCGTTGCTCAGACTGGTGGTGAGGAACAAGTCAAGCAAATGGCTGAAAAATTGAGGGGTGCTGGTAAAGAGGTTGTTGGTGCAGTTGTTGTAGAGACGCCTTGTGATGCAAGAATCTTAAGGAGGGATACCCGCAACTTAAAGGATGCTATCGAATCCTCTGATGCGATACTCTGTATGACTTGTGGCGCTGGCGTTCAGGATATAGTTGAGCACATTAAAAAACCTTCCATACCAGCCCTAAATACAAAATTCCTTGGAATAATAGAGCATATAGGAGAGTTCTATGAGAGGTGCAGGGCATGCGGCGAATGTATTCTTTATGAGACTGGTGGAATATGCCCTATTGTTCGATGTCCAAAGGGGATGCTTAATGGGCCATGTGGAGGCATGTATGAGGGAAAGTGCGAAGTTGGCGGATACAAGCGTGATTGCGCATGGATTCTAATCTATAACAGGCTTAAAGAAATTGGTATGCTTGATATTTATAGGGCTTATAGGCCGCCGAGAGATAATTCGAGGCTAAATGTGCAGCCAAGGGAAGTTATTTGGGTGAAAACTTGAAATTGAGGGGTCTGTCTCATGACGGAAGTATTTATAAGTGAGTTAATGAGGAGTCTTAAGTCTGGGAGATTCACTTTTACTGGTGAGCTTGAGCCTGAAAAGACGACCAATCTAACACGTTATGTCGAGGCTGCTAAGAAGATTAAGGATTATGTTGTGGCCTGCAACGTGACGGATAATCCTCAATCCTTTGCGTACATAAGTAGTCTGGTTGCCTCGTATATTATTCAGAGAGACTCGGGGCTGGAAACAATATATCAGATAACGTGTAGAGACAGAAATAGGATAGCGATCTTCTCAGACCTTCTAGGCGCAGGTGCCTTAGGAATAAAAAATGTCCTCGCATTGACCGGCGACTACACAACTTTAGGAGATACCCCCCAAGCTAAGCCAGTCTTTGACCTAGATTCTGTTCAGCTCATCAAAATGATAAGACGCATAGTTGATGAAGGCGTTGACATGAATGGGAAACCGATTGAGTCTCCGCCAAAATTCTTTATCGGTGCTGGAGCCAACCCAAATGCTAATCCCATCGAACCAGAGCTAATAAAGTTTGAGAAGAAGGTTAATGCTGGAGCTGACTTTTTCCAGACGCAAGTTGTATTCGACATTGAGAAGGCGAAATCTTTCCTTAAAGAGACTAGTAAATATAATGTTCCTGTTATAATAGGTATTTTTCCACTAAAATCCTATGGTGTGGCTGACTACTTTGATAAGAATGTGCCGGGAGTTAAGGTGCCCAAAGAGCTTATGGATGCTCTAGCCAAGGCTAGTGAAATTTCTGATAAGAATCTGAGAAGATTGAAGTATGATGAAATAAACCTCAATTACTTCTCTAGTTTCATTAAGGAGCTGAAGAAGACGACTTCCGCCGCTGGATGCCATATAATGTCAGTTGGCTATGAAGAGATAATACCGCCTTTGGTTGAGGCTTCTAGGTAAAATTGAAGAGACAGTAGATTTTTGTTCATTTATTTCCCATTAAGTATTTGTGGATTGATTTAGCGGCTTTCTTTCCAGCACCCATAGCGCTTATAACCGTTGCTTCACCGGTAACTATGTCTCCGCCAGCGTATACGCCTTTAATGCTTGTCTGCATGTTCTCGTCAACAATTATTGTTCCATCCTCGGCGACTCTCAGTCCGGGTGTAGTCTGCTGTATAAGTGGGTTAGGTCTCCGGCCTATTGCAACTATCACCGTATCTATATCCATCGTGAAGTTTGAGCTTTGTATTGGGACTGGTCTTCTCCTTCCAGTCTCATCCGGCTCGGTGAGCTGCATCCTTATGCATTCCATCTTCTTTACCCAGCCGCTCTCATCGCCATGATAGGCTACTGGTAATGTGAGAAAATCAAATATTATGCCCTCCTCCTCAGCGTTCTCTATCTCCTCCTTTCTAGCCGGCATCTCAGCCCTAGACCGCCTATAAACTATATGGGCTTCTTTGGCTCCAAGCCTCAGGGCGCATCTTGAGGCATCCATGGCTACATTCCCGGCGCCAATAACTGCCACCCTCTCACCAACTTTAATCGGAGTATCCCACCTTGGAAATAGATAGGACCTCATTAGATTTACGCGTATAAGAAACTCATTTGCGCTATATATTCCACAAAGGTTCTCTCCGGGTATCCCCATAAAGATTGGTGGACCAGCACCAGTTCCGATGAAAACGGCATCAAAGCCCTCATCGCTCAGTAGCTCCTGAACCGTGTAGAGTCTGCCGATTAAAACGTTTGTCCTTATGGTAACCCCTAGCCTCTTTATGTATTCGATCTCCGCCTGAACAATGTTTTTAGGAAGCCTAAACTCCGGAATACCATATGTTAATACGCCCCCAGGCTCATGAAGTGCCTCAAATATTACGACTTCATGGCCAAGTTTTGCAAGGTCGCCCGCCACAGTTAGCCCAGCTGGTCCGGAGCCTACAACCGCCACACGTTTTCCAGTGGATGGCTTCTTCTCCGGGATTTCAACCTTATGTTCCCGTTCCCAATCTGCCAAAAACCTCTCTAATCTACCAATCTGAATAGGCTCCCCCCTCTTGCCTAACACGCAATTTTTTTGGCATTGGTCCTCTTGCGGACAGACTCTTCCGCAGATTGCTGGCAGATTATTTTTCTCCTTAATCTTCATTACGGCCTCTCTGAACTTTCCTTCCTTGAGAAGTTTTATGAAGGCTGGAATATCTACTTCAATTGGGCATCCTTGAACGCATTGCGGATTAGCGCATTGAAGGCACCTCTCAGCCTCCATTAAAGATTGCTCTTCACTGTATCCTAACGCAACCTCATTAAAATTGTGTATTCTTACTTGGGGTGATTGCTTAGGCATTGGAACTGCCTTAAAGCGGTCCCATTTACTCATAACTTATGCCTCCCTAATCGCCATCCTCCTATTCGCCTCCCAGAGTTCAAGAGCCATCCTCTCTTCCTGGAGAAAAGCCGTTTGTCTCCTTATCAACTCTGTAAAATCTACTTCATGCGCATCAAACTCGGGTCCATTCACGCATGCGAACATTGTTTTTCCACCAACCGTCACCCTACAAGCACCGCACATGCCCATCCCATCTACCATTATCGGGTTTAAACTTACAATAGTCTTAATTTTATACGGCCTGGTTACATCAGCTATGGCTCTCATCATCACGGCTGGGCCAACGGCGTAAACCATATTAAATGTGCATCCTTTCTGCAGTAGGCTTCTGAGAATATCGCTTACGAAGCCTTTATACCCCTTGGTTCCATCATCCGTAGATACGTATAGTTCATCTGAAAACCTCCTCATTTCCTCCTCAAAAATTAGCAGCTTAGATGTTCTCGCACCTATTATGGAAGTTACTTTATTTCCAGCAGCTTTAAGCGCCCGGGTTACCGGATAGGCGGCTGCTATTCCAACTCCGCCACCCACAATGCATACAGACCCATAGTTCCTCACTTCAGTTGGATTTCCAAGTGGTCCAAGCACATCTAATATGGCGTCTCCCTCCCTTAATTCCCCAAGCTTTCTGGTCGAAACTCCAACCTCTAAGAAAACCAGCGTTATTGTTCCTTCCTTAGTATCCCAGTCAGCGAGAGTTAGTGGGATGCGTTCACCCTTATCATCCACTCTTAAAATGACAAACTGGCCGGGTTGAGCCTTTTTAGATATCTCAGGGGCTAAAACCTTAAGGAGTTTAATCGATGAAGCCGCCTCCCTTCTCTCAACTATCCTATACATTCTACTTTTGACCCTTCCACGCCCATTTTTGGAATTTTAGTTATTATTGAGTCCATAGATTTAATTTTTTACGTTTCATTAATCCCTCCAAGCCTAAATCTTAATAGATACCGAATACCATTGAATATTAAATCATAAGGCAATTTCATACCTTAGGTGCCTCCTATGGAGTTAATAGATACCCATGCCCATTTGGAGGAAATTAAGGATTTAAGAGAAGCCATTAGAAGAGCCGTTAAGGTAGGGGTTACTGCGATAATTGCTGTAGGTTCAGATTATGAATCCAATCTCTGGGTTATACGTGAAAGCCAGAAGTATGGAACCAGCAAACTAAGAATTTATCCAGCGCTTGGCCTTCATCCATGGGGCTTGGATACTTCAAAAATCGAAGAGACTATTAGCCTTATTGAGAAGAACATCAATAATATTGTTGCTTTAGGTGAGGTTGGATTAGACTATTGGTATAAGGATGCTAGAAAAAGTGATAATATCAAAGAGGTTCAAAGGGAGGTTTTCTCAAGAATACTTAATTTGGCGAGGGAAAAAGATAAGCCGATATCAGTTCACAGTAGAGGCGCATGGATAGATTGTGTTGATATGACTATAGAGACCGGGGTTAAGAGAGCTGTTTTCCACTGGTTCAGCGGACCATTAGAAGCTCTCAAGAAAATACTTGACTATGGCTACTATGTTTCTGCAACACCGGCTGCCGCCTACAGCAAGGAGCATAAGAAAATCATTATGAAGGCGCCATTAGAGAATATAGTTTTAGAGACAGACTCTCCTGTCGTTTATGAGGGGGAGACTGCTGAGCCAGCCCATATAACCAAGGCGTTAAAGGCTGTTGCGGAACTAAAGGGCGAAAGTATAGAGTTCGTAGCCGAGAAGACTACTGAAAATGCTAGGAAGCTCTTTAAAATTAGTTAGGTCCTTAAAATGAAGTTCATGATTATCTCCGAGCTCATAACCTCTGGATGGAAAAGGCAGCCATAAATCTCTCTAGATTCATGTTTAACCATGCAATCTATATTTCCAACTTTGGCTAGAGATTCTAAAGGCTTAGCAAGCTCTATGGCCCTCCCCGTTAGAAAATAAGCATAGAAAACTCTTTTATCCACTAGCTTATTCTCCTTTATCAATCTGACCTTAAAAACTCCAATCTTCGTCTTTCTAATGAGGTTACAGCCGAAGGCCTTCGCGATAACCTGTGCGCCTGAACCCACCCCAAGAATTGGTTTCTCAAAATCACTAAGCCACCTAAACCACTCTCCCGCTAGAAAGAAATTATCTTTTAAAGCTGAGCCACATATGATTACCTTTTCCACCAGCCTAGAATCCCCCGGGGAGATTTTCATGTAATGTTTGACGATTAAGTTAATCCCCTCATGTTTAAGTATATGCTCGATAGGCTTAACAAATTCAAGCTCGCTTAATGGGTCTGAGCATAAGCTTATTAATAGGATTCTCATTTGTCCACTAGCCTTAGACTTTTTATCTTAAATATCCCGGAATTATCCCTGTATTGTATCTCATAGTCCGTTACCTTTATCCTCTTCTTAAACATAGGTGCATCGAGAACTGTTGTCTCTATTTCTCCTCCCTCACCAGCGATGTTTATGCCATACTTTCTCCACAGATTTATGAGCTCTGCTAGAAGATTAGTATCCAATCTTCTACCAAGAAAACTACTATCGAGTGGATAAGCGAATATCCCTGAAATAATGACCTCAAAGCCTATCTTCAAAATCTCGCGCATAAGTTCCTCCTGACTCTTAAGCCATAAGGGGTTAAAGCACCAGAGCCCAAGCCTATTACATATTTTCTGGATTCTGCTCACCTGATATGTGGACTTTATAGCACCTGTGATTACTCCATTAATTCCATACCTCTTGATAGCTAATTTTAAGGCTTTAGATAGGCTGGTTAGCTCCTTCTCTTCACCAATCTCGGTCTCCATCTGAATTATTGGCAGACCCATAGCCTCGGCTTGAAATCTAGTCACCCATATATTTGGGTAATGGAAAATGTAGCTCTCCTCACTGGATGGAATTAAGCTTATTAGGCAAGATATCTCATGGAATGCTTGGGCTTTATGAATGGCTAGGCATGAGTCTTTTCCGCCGGAAAATAGTGCACCGAGCCTCATAACATCCCCATATCTTACTCTGCATAATCACATTATTTTAGGATAACCCACAAACTTAATTACGTTCGACCCTTGGCGCACATTAAGGGATTTAGCAACAACCGAACATTTTGCCCTAAGCATATATGCTATAGGCTTTCTCAGGCTGCTCTCGATCTCTGTTAGGCTCTCATAGTATCCCTGCCCCTTCGCAATTATCAGGTCAGATTCTTTTAGGCGCTCCATAAATTCCATGGAGCACTCCGCCAGGTTTAGACCTATTGAGTCGCTGCCAGTTGTGATGATGTCTGCAACCTCATCCAAGCCAACGTATAGTGCATCCTCAAGCGTTACATCATTTAGAATTGGCCCGGATTTAACGGCTGCCAGCACTCTAACCGGATAATTCCTAGTGATAAATTTTATGAAGATTTTGTCGAAGGCAACCTCGCCAGCGTTGTCTAGGAGATAAAGAACTGTTTTAGATTTCGAGAGGGCTTCTCTAAGCTTAGACGTATCGTCAAGGGATAAACCGCTCTTCAAGCAGTCTAATAGTGATCTCTCGAGGTCTTTTAATGAGACCTGGTAGCCTTCAACCTCAAAGTCTATTGAGTTTCCACATATAGCCCCTAAAGCCGCTAATCTGAAGGCCTCTTCGAAGCTTATCTTCTCGATTTCACGCTCCAGAAGCGGTGTTAAATTCATTGCTATATCGTTTGATTCCCTTTTTAGACGTGCAAATGGATCTTTGTTTCCGGTGATTCTTTGGACGAGCCTAAAGACGTGGGTATGCAGCATGGCTGGAGTTATGTTCACTAGGTTGTTATTTCTGCTCATCCATTCCAGAGTTTCTAAGATAACTTTTCTTTGTAGCTCTTCATTCTCGGTAGCCTTTATGGCTATGTCGTATGCTGCTCTTAATGTGCATGGTATGCAGAGTAAGTGTCCCTTCATTCTAGCTGCTTCCTTCTCTCCTAGACTTTTCCATTACTAAAAGTTGATTGGCTTTTATAAGTGTAGCGTCCTGAATTTTGGAATCCGAAAACTTAATAAGGTAAAGGAGAAAACCATTTTAAAAGCCTCGTTTACTGAGGCTTGCGCTCGCAACTTAATATTGGAGACCTGATTTAAAATTTGTTTGGAGAAGAGGGCGTAGGATGAGAGCTAAGTGGAAGAAGAAGCGTATGCGCCGTGAGAAGAGGAAAAGGAAAAAGAGGCGCGAGAGATATAAGTAGCAGATTTATGGGCAGAATAATTTTCCGCCATAAGTTCTCCAGCAATCTCCTTAACTATCATTGACGTTTAAGTTCACCTTCAACTTAATTTAGTTTTGAAAAGGAATTTAGAAAATAACATTAGGGGAAACAATCCGGTCATGCTAGGGTTTAGGCAGACTCAGTGTTTCCTAAATATCTTAAGGGATAAGAGAAGTATTAGGAATATTGGCATAATAGCCCATATAGACCATGGTAAGACGACCCTAACCGACTTGCTTTTGGCTAGGGCTGGACTTATACCTTACAGTCTGGCCGGCGAGGCTCGTGTCCTTGATTATCTTGAGGAGGAGCAGAGGCGCGGTATAACGATAAAGTCTGCGAGCATATCATTAACCTATAGCATTGATGGCAAATCGTATTTGATAAATCTCGTTGATACACCGGGGCATGTTGATTTCACCGGTAAGGTTACGCGGGCCCTTAGAGTTGTTGATGGTGCAATTGTTCTTGTGGATGCAGTTGAGGGTATTATGGCGCAGACTGAAGTTGTAACAAGGCAGGCTTTAAGCGAGCGTGTTAAGCCCATCCTCCTCATCAATAAGGTTGATAGGTTGATTAGGGAGCTAAGGTTGCCGGCTGATGAAATACAGAGGAGAATATTGCGTATAATCCGGGAGTTCAATAGCCTAATTGACCTTTATGGTGAGCCGAAGTTTAGGGATGAATGGAAGGTTAGCGTATCAAGAGGGGATGTTGCCATAGGTTCGGCACTGCATAAGTGGGGTTTAACTTCAAAGATTGCGGTTGAGAAGGGCATAAAATTCAGCGATATAATTGACATGTATTCTAATGGGAGATGGCAGGAGCTCCAGGAAATCATACCATTACATGAAGCGATTCTCAGAATGATTATTGAGAGGATACCAAGCCCGGCTGAAGCGCAGAGATATAGGATTCCCAAGATTTGGAGGGGCGATTTATCTTCAGAGATTGGAAGGGCCATGCTTGAATGTGACCCAAACGGTCCAGTAACGATATGTGTGGCTGGAGTTAGAGTGGACCGTAGGGAGGGCTTGATTGCAACTGGTAGGATTTTCTCTGGCAAAATAGAGGATGGCGATAAGGTCTACCTCTTAGGCGCTGGGAGAGAATGTGCGGTCCACAGTGTTTCGGTATATATGGGTGCCTTTAGAGAGCATATAGGCTATATGGATTCCGGTAACATTGTCGCTCTCTCTGGACTTGAGCCCTTAAGGGCTGGTGAAACCCTTGTTGACCCAGCGCATAAGGGTGATATGATTCCCTTCGAGAGAATTCAATATGTTTCTGAACCGGTTGTGGTGGTCTCCATTGAACCTAAAAATCCAAGCGACCTTCAGCGGCTATTAGATGCACTAAACATATTGTCAATTGAAGACCCAAATCTGACGGTTACAATTAACAGGGAGACTGGCGAATATCTCCTCAGCGGAATCGGCGAACTACATCTGGAGATAGCGGTTAAGTCGATAAGTGAGATTGAGCCAGGCTTAGAGGTTATCGTCTCAAAACCAACGATTTCATATAGAGAGAGCATTAGCGCTATTGGAGATATCTTTACTGCCAATAGCCCAAATGGATTAAATCAAGTTTCGGTTAGGGTTAGGCCTCTGGATAAGCGTTCTCAAAGTCTTTCGCGTGGAAAGATTATCCTAACTGATGAGAATAAAAACATCTTAGTGGATTTGACGGAGGGCAATCTCCTCTCTGGTGAAAATCTTAAGGCGGCTATAGATGGTTTTAGGCGGGTTTGTAGGTCTGGCCCCCTATGTGGTGAGCCTATGAGGGATTTGGTGGTCGAGCTGGTAGGTCTTCGTCTATGTGGTGAGCCATCTCAGAGCGGGTATGCTCAGATAATGCCCGCTGTTAGGAGGGCGATAGTTGGCTCAATTCTAACGGCTAATCCAATACTGCTTGAGCCCATTTATGGGATTCAGGTCTCAGCGCCTTCCGACCGAATTGGTGACGTAATAAATTTGATAATTAGGAGGCGTGGCAAAATATCGCTGGTGGAGGATAGGGGTCTATTCTCTCTTATCAATGGTTTTATACCCGTTGCGGAGTCCTTTGGGTTAGCGGAGGAGATGAGGGCTGTAACCTCTGGAAGGGCCTTTTGGCAGAACTATTTCTCCCATTGGGAGAGGGTTCCAGAAGAGTGCATGACGCATGTAATACGCCTACTAAGGCTTAGGAGAGGGTTGCCAGCAGAGCCTCCTAAAATGGAAAGATTCATGGATTATCTTTAGAAGACAATTTATTTATGTTTCAGGAAACCATCTAACATCTTTCGACAATAGAATGTTCCATCACATATTGTTGTATTTAGCTCTAAGAATCCCTCACGGCATGTTGCAAACTCTAAGCCATATTCTTGGACTATGGCTTTTAAGGTCTTCAGTATGCCAAGCCTTAGGTTTCTCTTCAAGTATTTGTAGCCTCCAATCCACTCTCCCTCAGAATAGATTTTCATCAGCCTACTATAGAGATGGAGATTTGCGTTCCTCATTAATTGCGGTAATCCCTTAACTATCTTCATTGTGGAGGCTGTTATCTGTTTCACGCCAATTTTAGAGGCTCTAGAAACTATTTGCTTAAGGTCGTTAAGGTCTGAGTTGACTGTCGGTATTATTGGGTCTATCCTAACAACGGTTGGTATGCCTTCATCAGCAACTTTCTTTAGGGCCTGGAATCTTGCGTACGGCTTAGGTGCATTAGGCTCGATGAGCGCTGCAATATCATCATGGCATGTTGTTATAGTCATGGAGACAACGGTTAATGTCTTCTTAAATAAGTCGATGTCCCTCACAACCAAGTCTGACTTTGTGACAATTAATATTGGGAAACGATGTTTGACGAGAACCTCTAAGCATCCTCTGGTTAACTCGTATTCTCTTTCTAGCGGTTGATAGGGGTCCGTTGAATCGCTAAGCATAACTGGTAGACGCCTCCTTGTTCCTTCAACCATTTCTGAGATTTCCCTTTTGAGATTTAGGCGTGGGGTAACTTTTCCATTAAAGCCTGGGAATTTGATGGCATAGCAGTATAAGCAATTGTGGGTGCATCTGCCCAAATAGGGATTTATGTTATATTTTGGTGGGCATGTGCAGAGGGCAGTTCTAGGAGAATTAAATTTTGGTAATGTCTTTCTCTTAGGTCTCTTAGCGGACTCGCTCATCAAGTTGTTACCGTCTCTTCTTAATCTTTTAATCTCCTAAATTAATAGGTGGCTTAATGCCTCCTAAAAACATTAATGCTTTATCTCCCTGGCTAATTGTTAGAGGGGAGTTATTAGCTTGAGAGTTTGATGTGATGTAAGGCAATTAACTCGCTGGCATATCGAGAAGCTTAAATCCTTGACCATTAAATTGAAGAATAAATTAGGGCTATTTAGAGTGCATGAGTGAGGGTTTATAGTATGAGTGGGGTAAGTTTTGCGGTTAGACGTTTCGTCTCCGTTGACCCAAGCAAGTGTATAGGGTGCAGCCTATGCGAGTTTGTCTGCGCTATGGAGAAGGAGGGGGAGCCAAACCCCCTAAAGTCTAGGATAAGGGTCGTACATTTGAATCCAATCTTTAACCTCACGGTTGTATGCAGATTTTGTGTGAATGCCCACTGTGTTAGAGCATGTCCGAGGAATGCAATAAAGCAGTCTGAGAGAGGTGGCATTCTAATAATAGATGAGGATAAATGCGACGGATGTGTTCTGTGTGTTCAGGCATGCCCCTACGGCGGAATAATGCTCCATCCAGAAAAACCTCTAGTTATTGCATGTGACCTTTGCGGTGGAGAGCCTAAGTGCATTGAGTATTGCCCTGAGACAGCATTGGAGCTAGTCTCTGATGATAGGCGCTTTAATGAGGCGCTTTCCTCGACCATGGAGAAGATTCCAGCGGTTATCGAGAAGATAATTGATGACATTAAGGGTAGGAGATGGGCTAATATATTCGCTGAGGCTGAGGAGAGGAATCAAAGGTTCGAGGACAAGCTTAAGGCGTTGGCCTTAAACATTAAAAGAAAGCCCAAATCGAAGTGACTTTCAGAATTAAATTTTGGAGCCCTTAGAAGCTTGGGCCCCATCTTTTTAGGGCTTCGAGAGCTTTTGTTGCGCTTCCTGAAACCGGAAATTCGAAGCCGCATTTTGGGCATTTGACGTATTCGCAGCTTAATGATGAGAGCATTCTATTGCAGCTCTGGCATGAGACTGTCCTAGCGTATAATATGTCGAATTGAAAGCCGCATTTTGGGCATTTTATTGCCTTCTGTCTATAAGCCAATAATGTTCGTCCTCCTTCCGTCTATCCGTTTTCTCTTCGAATATTATCTCTTCATCTGAGATAAAACCGTTTTGTCAGGAGTTTGCATGGTGATGCTGGTGTCTTCATCGCAACCTTTAATTATGTTCGTCCCAATAAAAATATTCTAGATGAGGGTTTGGTTTGGAGAGGTTTCTGCCAATACTAAATACTATTCAGATTAGATTGAGGAAGATTCTCGCGGAGAACATGGAGGGTATGCTCTTATGGGATTCTGCTAAGCTTAAGAGTGTTGGTGATGGCTTAATTAGGCTCTCAACTGACATTTATCCCCAGCTTTCTATGGTTGAGCATAGGGTTCTCTACCAGTCAATTAGGGAGGCTGGCTTGGGAATTAGGATGAGGGCTATGTCGATTGAGGGGAGGGAGATTAACGATGAGGATAAAGAGTACTTTAGGAGCGTTTATGAAGCGCTCCTGGATATATGCCAGAAGATTGAGAGCGGCGAATATTATAGGGCTCTTCTTGAGATTGCGGAGAAGAGAAAGGGAAGAAAGGAAGAAAGTTATACGTTTTAATTGCTTCAATATCGATACCTCCCTATCTTTTGGATAGCCTCTCCCTCCCTCAGAGGTTTTCGTCTCGATTTCGCGTAGTTTCCGTTTAAATTCTTATGGCAATAATTGGTTTTTACTGTACATCCGAGGGATTTAGAGATGTCTATTATCCTTTTATATTGGCGCGAGATATTTTTGTGTAGTCTGAGAGGTTTAGGCGTTGTTTGGCATAGAGAATGT
Organism: Candidatus Bathyarchaeota archaeon; assembly: GCA_018396655.1. GTDB lineage: Archaea > Thermoproteota > Bathyarchaeia > Bathyarchaeales > DTEX01 > DTEX01. The sequence goes on along the minus strand of JAGTQF010000006.1, from coordinate 24,132 downwards.
TCATTCAAGCATCGAGTTTTCAGACTTCATGTTTGAGAACAGTTTAGTTACAGTTGTCGCTGTTAAAAGTACGCCCAAGATTGAGCTTATTGGCTTCTCGGTAGGCCCCTTTGAGGAAGGGCATGAGTATGAGGTTAGGCTCTGGGTTGCCCGCGAGCTTGAGAGAGATGGAATAGTTAGGATTAGGGAAGGCGCTTTGGACGCTGCCAAGCTTTATAAGATTCAGTGGACTGAGCGCATACAGGCTGTTGGGCAACTCTCAACTCTGCCGGAAGATTTTTATCCTAGGCTTAGACGCTTAATTGATGAGTTAAGGGCTGCATCTAGAACAAGCCCTGAGAAGATGAGAGAATACGAGTATGTTCAGAACTTGGCGCAGGACATTGTTAACTGTAGGCTTAGGAAGATAATATCATTGGCCTCGATTCCAGCTCCGGAAAGCCAAGTTTTGAAGAATCTCACACCGGAGGAAAGAGCTCTCTATGAGCGCATACATCAGATTGTATCTGAATGGAGGTCGAAGATAGTTTAGGCTGTAGGAGTGGAGGATGCATAATCATGACTGAGCTGGTTGTTGAGAAACCTCTTGAAAAATTCAATTCAATATTTAAGTCGGCTAAGTATAGGCAGAGGATAGCCCAGATGGCCCTTAACGCCTCAACTTCCCTGATACTTGACTTTGAGGACCTTTTGGTTGTCGACCCACGCTTAGCTGATGAGTTGCTTGAGAGGCCCCTTGAGTATTTAGCCTACGCTAATAGTGCTGCTTTTGAGCAGCTCCAGATAGAGGACCCGGAGTATGCGGAGAAGATTAAGGAGACTGGTGTAACGGTTAGAGTTAGAGGTTTGCCGCGCGTAACGCCGTTACGCAAGCTCGGCTCAGAGCATATTGGTAAGCTCGTCATGGTTGAGGGTATAATAATGCGTGCGACAACCGTTAGGCCGATAGTTACCGTTGCGGCGTTTAAGTGTAAGAGATGTGATACCAAGATGGAGGTTCCGCAGAGTGGTGCGTTCCTAACACTACCATTTAGGTGCGCTAACCCGCGCTGTGGTAAGAACGGACCCTTCGAGTTCATCCAAGAAGAATCTAAGTTTGTTGATTATCAGGAGCTTAGGATTCAGGAGTATCCTGAGGATATTCCGCCCGGTCAGACGCCCCGCTCACTTGACATTAGATTGGTTGGGAAGGATATTGTTGATACTGCTAGGCCTGGTGATAGGGTTTATGTTATTGGCGTGGTTGGTGCTGAAGCAACATCGTATCCTAGAACTGGTAAGACCAGAGCTTTCACACTTTATATTGACGCGAACTTTATCGATGCTGCTGGGAGGGAGTCTGAGTCTCTGCTCATAACGCCTGAAGAGGAGGAGCAGATTCTCCGTTTAGCCAAAGACCCATTCATACATCAGAAGATAATTCAGTCCATTGCGCCCTCAATTTATGGTTATGAGCATATTAAGGAGGCAATAATGTATCTTCTATTCGGCGGCGTCCCAAAGAGTCTACCTGACATAAATATTAGGGGCGAGATAAACATACTCCTTGTCGGGGACCCCGGAACAGCTAAGTCACAGATTCTACGTTATGTTCAGAGGATAGCGCCAAGAGGCTTATATACAAGCGGTAGAGGCACAACGGCTGCTGGTCTAACAGCTGCGGTTCTGCCATCGCCTACCGGTGGGATGACGCTTGAGGCTGGTGCGCTTGTCTTGGCGGATAAGGGCATAGCATGTATAGATGAAATTGATAAGATGAGGCCTGAGGACAGGGTTGCGATACATGAGGCTATGGAGCAGCACACCATATCTGTTGCTAAGGGTGGCATAGTTGCGACGCTGAATGCTAGAACAGCAATTTTGGCGGCCGCCAACCCGGCCTTAGGCAGATATGACCCATATAGGACTGTTGCCGAGAACATCTCGCTGCCAGTAACAATCCTATCTAGATTTGACTTAATATTTGTCTTAAGGGATGTCCCGGAGAAGGAAGCCGACTCAAGGATGAGTGAGCACTTGCTTAAACTGCATATGAGGGAAGCCCCGCCTGTTGAGCCTCCCATTCCACCTGAGCTACTTAGGAAGTATGTTGCCTACGCTAGAAATAATGTTAAGCCAACCCTAACCCCGGAGGCCATGGAGCGCCTCAAAGAGTTCTATTTGGCTATGCGTTCGGCAAGTGAGGGAGAGGGTTCGCCAATAGCAATAACAGCGCGCCAGCTTGAGGCCCTTGTTAGGCTTGCTGAGGCGAGGGCTCGCGCGGCGCTTAGAAATGTTGTTTTGCCGGAGGATGCTGAGGCAGCTATAGCCATAATGAGGAGGTCCCTTGAGGAGGTTGGTATAGATGTATCTTCAAAGAAGTTTGACATTGATATTATTATGGTTGGTAAGCCTAGGAGTATGCAGGATAAGCTACGCGTCATACTGAGCACAATTGTTGAGATGGAGAAGGAGACTGGCATGGTTAGTAGGGCTGAGCTGCTTGAGAAACTTAGCAGCGAGTATGATATACCTAAGAGTGAGGCAGAAAAGCTAATAGCCCAGATGATACGTGAGGGAACATTATACGAGCCTAGAAATGGATATCTAAAGAAGACTTAATAGCGTAGATGTAGGGTTAGGTCTTGCTAATAGAGGAGCTCGATATAAACCCAGAAGTAAAGAAGATTCTAGCCGAGGAGGGAATAAGGGAGCTATTCCCACCGCAAGCGGAGGCTATAAAGGCTGGTGCACTCGAGGGGCGAAATCTTCTATTAGCCAGCCCAACAGCCTCCGGCAAAACCTTAGTTGCCGAGTTATGCGCCCTGAAGCATATCCTTGAGGGGGATGGCAAAGTCCTATATTTAACGCCTCTGAAGGCTTTGGCTAACGAGAAATACGATGAATTTAAGAAGTATACCGTTATACGTAAGCCGGGTGGAAGGTCGATTAGCGTTGGCATAAGCACAGGAGACTATGATAGTAGCGATGCTTGGCTTGGGAGATTCGACATTATAGTGACGACTAATGAGAAGTGTGATTCGCTATTAAGGCATAGAGCGCCCTGGATAAGCGAGATATCACTTGTTGTCGCGGATGAAGTTCACCTCCTTAATGATGTTGAGAGGGGCCCAACGTTAGAGGTTGTTCTGGCACGTCTCATGCAAATGAATCCAAACATCCAAATATTGGCTTTAAGCGCAACCGTTAGAAACTCTGATGAGATTGCCGAGTGGCTTAATGCTTCGGCCATAACAACTGAGTGGAGGCCGGTTAAGCTCCGTGAGGGGATACTGCTAAACGATGAAATACAATTTAAGGATGGCGGCTCTGTCAGGATAAATCGTATTGTTAAGGACCCTGCGATAAATCTAGCGCTGCATAGTGTTAAGCATGGTGGTCAGGCGCTTATATTTGCGTCTTCAAGAAAGAACGCTGTCAGCCTAGCCAAGAAGGCGGCGCCGGAAGTGGGTGAGCTACTCTCTAAGTCCCTTAAACGCTCCCTAGAGAGCCTATCTGATGAGATTCTAGCTTCTGGTGAGAGGACTAGGCTGAGCGATTTACTGGCTGAGCTTGTTAAGTGTGGTGTTGCATTTCATCATGCTGGCTTATCGGGCGTCCATCGGAAGATTATTGAGGACTCGTTCCGCGACGGTAAGATTAAGGTTTTAACAGCCACACCAACGTTAGCTTTTGGAGTTAATCTTCCAGCTAGGATGGTTATTATAAGCGATTATAGGCGTTATGAGCCGGGCTACGGCTACTATCCGATAACGGTTCTGGAGTATAAGCAGATGGTTGGGAGGGCTGGTCGCCCAAAATATGATGATGTTGGCGAATCTATTCTAATTGCTAGAACCGATGAGGAGCGCGACTACCTGCTAACAAGCTTTGTTCTGGCTAAGCCTGAGCGTATATGGTCTAAGCTTGGCGTTGAGCGTGTCCTTAGAAGCCATGTTCTGGCAACGATAGCCTCTGAATTCGCCTACTCGGAGCAGGGTGTATATGATTTCTTCGCTAAGACATTATATGCCCACCAGTATGATATTGGAGCTATTAAAGGAACAATATCCAGAATATTGGAGTTTCTTTATAATGAGGGGATGATAAAGTATGAGGGTGATTTTATTAGGGCTACTGAGTTCGGCGTGAGGGTATCGCAGCTCTATATTGACCCGATATCAGCAATAATTATTCGTGATGCGCTTAGGAGGAGAGCCCAAAAAATAACCGATATGAGCTTCCTTCATATGATATCTCATACCCCGGATATGGCGCCTAAAATTAGGCCTACATCAAGTGAGGTTGATGGAATAGCGCTTTTCATCGATGAGCATAGGAATGAGTTTCTATTCGATGTTCCGAATGAGTGGGCTGATAGGATAGAGTTTGAGGAGTTTCTTGGCGAGGTTAAGACAGCCCTGGTTCTGAATGCCTGGATAGAGGAATATTCGGAGGACAGTATTATTGAGCATTTTGGGGTTGAGCCCGGGGACCTATACCATTTAACCGAAACCGCCAGATGGCTCATATACTCATCCTATGAGCTGGCGAAGCTGCTTGGGCATAGGGATTTGCTGCCTAAACTAGCCGAGCTGATGGAGAGGGTTGAGAAGGGCGTTAAAGCCGAGCTTATACCATTGGCTAGGCTTGAGGGCATAGGCCGTGTTAGGGCACGCATACTATATAATGCCGGACTTAAAACAATCGAAGACTTGAGGAGGGCGCCGGTAAGCAAGCTCATGGAACTACCATTAATAGGTCCAAAAATAGCGAAGAGAATAAAGGAGCAGGTTGGAGGAACAATAAGCCAAGAGGAATGGAGAAAGCTAACGGAGACATATGGTGGAGAAGAACAACAGCCACTAACAGAATACTACAGAGACATGAAATAATAATATAGAGAATGAGGGGCTCACAAACTCTCTGGTGATTCATAAAACCAGCATATAAACTTTCAATTCTCTTTTTGAGATTCCGAGGTTTTTCTTGCTCTGTTTTATTTTTTGGGCTGTTTTTGTATTTAAGTTTTGTGATACCGTTTCGGTGGTTGCAGATTTGCATCCAGAGTATGTCCTTCCACCGAAGTCTAGTGGAAATTTTTATGATATGTGCTGGTTTTTCCTTTGGAGTTAAATTCCACTTTTATGTGAAAGGATAAATATTGGCTCTATTTTTATTACTCTGACGTCTTCCAGCACCGGTCGGATTAAGCTGGGAGGGACCCGTATTGGCCACGCCGCTTGATGTTAGGGGCATCGTGGTAAATTACAGGCTTGGTCCTAGAAGTCAGAGGCCCAGAGAATGCCTAATACAGTTTCCGAACATTAAATCTAGGAGTGACGCTAGCCAACTTATTGGGCGTAGGATTGCTTGGTCCGATGGAAAGAATAATACCATTATCGGCGTAATAGTCGCACCACATGGAAATAAAGGCTTGGTCAGGGCTAGATTTAGGAGGGGGCTTCCAGGTCAAGCTCTTGGAAGCACAGTTAAAATAGTCGGCTAAAAAATTCTCCCCTCTTCTGTAAAGCATTATTTTCCCCTTCAACATTATTTCATGTTTAGCGGATTGTGGGTGAGTATAGTTTGGAGACCCTCATCTTAAGCGATGAGGAGGTTAGAGAGCTTATTTCTATGCGGGACGTCATAGACGCCGTTGAGCTGGCTTTTAGGGAGAAAGGTCTAGGTAGGGTTCAAATGCCCCAAAAAATCTACCTCTCATTCAGCAGATATAATGGAGACTTAAGGGCCATGCCATCCTATCTAGAGGAGCTTGATGTAGCGGCGGTCAAGGTCGTAAACGTCCATCCAGACAATAGGGAGAAGCATTCTCTACCAACAGTTATGGCCACAATAATCCTCATAGACCCAAGAAGCGGCTTCCCAATAGCGATAATGGGCGGAACAACAATAACAGATATGCGAACCGGAGCGGCCGGAGGCATAGCAGCAAAATACCTTGCGAGAAAAGACTCTAAAATTGTGGGGCTGGTTGGGGCCGGAGCTCAGGCGAGAACGCAGTTAATGGCGCTTCTAGAGGTCTTCGGCTCGCTAGATGAGGTTAGAGTCTGGAGCAGAAGCGAGAAAACTAGGATGGAGTTTAGGGGCGAGATGGGGGCGAAATATGGGCACCTATGCCGGATAGTCACCCTCGAAAGTATTGAGGAAACAGTTAGAGGCGCAGATATAATCGTGACGACAACACCATCCAGAAGCCCGCTTGTAATGGATGAGTGGATTAAGCCCGGAGCACACTTTAACTGTATAGGCGCCGACGCACCTGGCAAAGAAGAACTCGACCCATCAATACTGAAGAGGGCTAAGATAGTCGTTGATGATTGGGAACAAGCAATACACAGTGGCGAAATAAATGTGCCATTAAAGATGGGAATAATTTCCGAGAGAGATATATGGGCTGAGCTGGGCGATATAGTTGCTGGTAGAAAGCCCGGAAGAACAAGCGATGAGGAGATAACCGTCTTCACTTCAACTGGACTGGCTATACAGGATGCTGTAACAGCCAACCTAGCCTATCAAAGGGCTCTGGAGAGGGGTATTGGAAAAAGAATAAAAATTGTATAGGATTAGCAAGGTCATCTGAGAAGATGCGGGTTTCTCCTCTTCCTATGAATCATAAGAAGGTCTTGGGCCCTATTGAAGTATTCTAAAACTTCACGCCCCCTCTCAGTTATCCTATAAGTCCTGCGATTCTCATTCTCGGTGACGGTGATAAGACCTTGCTCAACAAGCGAGCTCAAAATCTCCCTGGAATTGGCCCATGAAAGATTGCACTTATACATTATGTTTGTGGGCTTATCAACACCCCTGCTTATCGCCCTCAAAACGTCGAGATATAACTCCATCTTCGACCTCTTTCTAACCATAGAGGGCGCCCCTCCCAAACACTTTCTCTCACAACCCCTCCTTATGAAAATTGTGTAACCGAGCTCGGCGGCTTTCTAGTTACAGGTTTAGCCCTTAGGTGAGCAGTAGCTTTCTGGCCCTCTCGAGCTGCTCAAGAACCCTCCTACCGTTCTCAGTAATCTTATAAAATCTCTTTCCATCCCTTTCAACGACGATAATTAGCCCCTGGGATACCAGTGAGTTTAGGGCTCTATTCAGTGAAAGCCATGAGAGGTTAGTTTTATACATGAGATTTGTCGGTTTACTCACACCCAAACTAACCTTCTTCAGAATATCTATGTATATTTCCAGCGTTGACCTTCTCCGCTTCATGCATTCTAGTTAGTCCAGATTATAAAAGAGCCTTTTTATGTCTCATGCTCATACAACGCCTCTCTCTAAAAAAAGGCTATCAGATACTTTTTTCCGAACCAGCAGAATTATCCCAGAGGGTCATAAATAGTTTGTGGAGGGCCTTTATTAGAACAGTGCAGTTCGTGTAGAGGGCTATAGGCTTACCTAGCCTATTCTCTTCCATGATGGAATCGAGGAATAGGAGCATCTCCTCATTATCCGCTATTATAAAGAATGGTGTCTCTTCAAGCTCAGACTGCAAATATCTAATATCGCTCCTCTTCAAGTCCCTCATGAAGAAGATGTTCTTTGGAGACTTCTTTGCCAGAAACATAACCCTAACTCCCCTCCTAGCATTCTCCTCAACGGCGTCTAGGAGCCCGGCATAATAAAATCTGCCTAAACAATCCTCTGATGCGCAGATATAAATCTCGCTATCGACATCCTCAATCATATCCTTAACCTTCAGATTTATGTGCTCATAGCCCTCAAGAACCTGAAAAATCTCCCTCCTAGGTACTGGAATCTCATTCTTGGGAAGCGAACGCCAACTCTCAATTATCTTCTCCTTCTCAATCTCAAGGGCGCTTATACTCAATTTTTTTGTCTCTATAAGTAGGTTGAGCGACTTCTCTAGGGGTAGGGCGATAAACTTTAATGGCTTCTCAAAAACCGTTGAGATTAAACCCATCTTCTGAAGATTCATCAATATTCTGTAGGTTTCGGTTCTATTGAGTAGCAGGGCCGTCGATATCTCGCTGGCTTTAGCCTCCTTCTTTCTCGCAAGGAAAACATAGACCCTTGCCTCATTCCTTGAGAGCCCAAGCTTCATTAGGGTCTCCTCAATCCTATTGAAGACCCTCGCAGCCTCCTCATTCTCAAGAATCCTTCCTAATTCACTCCTACTCTGCCTCCTACTAGTAATCCTCTTATATTCTCCGAGGACGTGAGTCATGGCCCTCTATATTCACCCCATACTAAACCTCTATTCTTCTTCATCTATAGCTGGGATTCAGATACAATCTCGTTCAAATACATATTTTATTCTTCTGAAAGAAGAGTAGTTACGAAAAGTATAGATTAGTCAAGTGAGCATTTTTAAAGAAGCATATTTAACCTCCAAAAATAGCATGCTTATGAGGGCTCTTAAATGGCGGTGAAATGCAAGAGATGCAAGACGAATAACGCCGAAGTTTACCTAGCCCACTCAAACCTCAACCTATGCCCAAGCTGCTTCCTACTGTTAACCGAGAGGAAGGTTAAGCATACGATTGACGCCTATAAGATGCTCTCAAAAGACGATAGGATAGGCGTTGCAGTTTCAGGTGGAAAGGATAGTTCAAGCCTAGCGTATATTCTAAACTCCCTCTTTGAGAAAATCGATGTGGCGCTAATCTACATAGATTTAGGTGTTCCCGAATACTCCCAGCACTGCTTAGAGAAGGTTGAGACCCTCGCTAAAATGCTGGATAGGGAGCTTATCGTCTACAGCTTAGAAAGGGAGATGGGCTTTAAAATAGGGGATTTTAAGCAGACAATTTATGGAAGAAAGATATGCTCGGCATGCGGAACCATTAAACGCTATTTATTCAATAAGATTGCGTATGACCTGGGCTTAACTAAGATTGCAACTGGGCATAATCTGGATGATACCGTTGAGACCCTATTTAATTTTTATTTGGAGGGTAACGTAGAGGCTATGTTAAGGCTTAAGCCCTATCTGCCGAGAACCCATCCGAAGTTTGTGCCAAAAATAAAGCCACTTATAGGACTAACCGATTTTGAGTGTCTCCTCTATGCCGAGTATAGGGGTTTGCCAACTAGAACTATTGAGTGCCAATTCTCCAGGGGTTCAAGAATGCAGAGGAGAAAAGAGCTACTAAACATGATAGCCGAGAAGATACCAAACTTCAAGCACTCCCTAATGAACTCCCACTTCAAGAGGATACTACCAAACCTTGAAATAGCACTGAGCAAACATGAAATCAAAATCTACGAATGCCCCTCATGCGGCATGCCAACATCACTGGAAGGAATGCCATGCCACTTCTGCAAGCTCACCAAAACATTAAGGCCCTAACTAATCCAACAGGCACATTAGGGCGTCTACCAGTCTAAACACCTAACTCCATTAACTTCGTTAAAGACTTAAATATGGATGCTGGATTATCTGCGGCATATGTGTGCCCCAACTGGTTGGAGTGCAAATCCCGATTTAGTTAGGAGACTCAGTGAGCTACGGCCCGGAGTTATATATGACGAGACGAGGGTTCCATCCTATATTCTCCCCGACCCACTAGTCTGCCTAGATGGCTCTCGAGTAGATTCTCCAGAGAAATGGAGGGATAAGCGGAGACCGGAGATTCTCGAATTATTCCGCACATATGTTTATGGCCGGGCGCCACTAGATAGGCCGGCTGACATAGCCTTTGAAACCTTCGATTATGAAGAGAACGCATTGAATGGGAGGGCGATAAGAAAGCAGGTATCAATAAGACTTACTAAGAGTGATGAGCCGAGCATAGACCTACTCATCTACCTACCAAAGAAGCCTCAGCCTCCACCCATCTTCCTCATGCTAAACTTCTGGGGCAATCACACAATTAATCCAGACCCGCACATAAGGATTAAGAGTAGACCGGTTTTCATGCCTAGGGGTGAGTTCTTTTTAAGTGAGGAATCCCGCGGCTGGGACCGCTCAACACCCTTAAACAAGATTTTGTCAAGAGGATACGGCTTTGCAACGGCATGCTACAATGATATAGACCCGGACTTCCACGACGGATTTAAGAATGGTGTTCACGGAGTTTTCGATAGGCTTTTCGGCGAGAGGCGGCCGCCGGATGCCTGGGGGTCTATTGGCGCATGGGCTTGGGGTTTGAGTAGGATAATGGATTATCTTGAAATTGATGGGGATATCGATTCGAGACATGTTATCTTGTTAGGTGTTTCGAGGCTGGGTAAGACTGCCCTCTGGGCGGGCGCCCAAGATGAGCGCTTCTTCATGGTGATATCAAACACATCTGGCTGTGGGGGAGCCGCCCTAAGCCGTAGGAGATTTGGGGAAACCGTAAAGATGATAAACGATGCTTTCCCCCACTGGTTCTGCGAAAACTTCAAGAAGTATAATGACAACGAGGATGCCCTGCCAGTAGACCAGCATATGTTGATTGCGCTAATTGCACCACGACCCGTCTACATTGCTAGTGCAGACGAGGACTTATGGTGTGACCCAAGGGGCGAGTTCCTCGCAGCCAAAGCCGCCGACCCAGTCTATAAGCTGCTTGGCACGGAGGGCCTTCCGGCTGATGAGATGCCTCCCCTAAACAGTCCAGTCATGGGGAGGATAGGCTATCATATCCGCTCAGGTGGGCATGGAATAACAGAATATGATTGGGAAAGATACATGGACTTTGCTGACAAGCACATATATTCGCGCGCGTAGAAGCAGCCTACTCTCATCCCTCTCGTCTTTTCATTTCCAGCTTATTGTGAAAGCATGTTTCCTCACCTAGGTGGCATGCTGGGCCCCTAGGCTTCACTAGGTATAGCAGTGCATCATGGTCGCAGTCAACAAGTATGTCAACAACCTCTTGGATGTTCCCCGATGTCTCACCCTTCATCATAACCCTGCCATGTGAGCGCCTAAAGAAGTGCGCGTAGCCGGTCTTAATGGTCTTTTCTATTGCCTCTCTATTTGCGTAGGCTAAAGTTAAAACCTTCCCTGTCTCGTAGTCTTGAACTACTACTGGTAAAAGCCCACCGCACTTCTCAAAGTCTAAGTCATCCATGCTGACGATTTTCAGATTCTTCAAAGCCTAACTGGCACACCCCTCTCATATAGAAAGCGTTTGACAATTGGTATGGGATACTTACTGTAATGGAATACTGATGCTGCAAGGGCTGCATCAGCCCTACTAATAGTGAAGGCCTCCAGGAAATGCTCGGGTTTGCCTGCTCCGCCGCTTGCTATAACGGGTATGTTAACGCGCTCAACGATGCTTCTAGTAAGTTCAATGTCGTATCCGCTTTCGGTTCCATCCCTATCCATGGATGTTAATAGTATTTCTCCGGCTCCCAGCTCAGCCCCTCTAACAGCCCACTCGAGAGCATCTATGCCGGTCGGCTTACGCCCACCATAGGTGTAAACCTCAAACCAGCATGGCCCCTCAGCGGTATCCACGATGATTCTATCCGACCTCCACTCATATCTTCTCTTAGCGTCTATTGCTAGGACGACGCATTGTGAGCCGAATTTCTCGGCAATTTCCCTAATGAGTTCTGGTCTCTCAACAGCCGCCGTGTTAATTGATACCTTATCGGCTCCATTACATAAAATTAGGCTTGCATCATCAACGCTTCTTATTCCACCGCCGACGGTAAATGGTATATTTATTTCGGCTGCAACAGCCCTAACAACATCCTTAAGTATGCTTCTCTTCTCAGCCGAGGCAGTTATATCTAGGAAGACCAGCTCATCGGCGCCTTCATCAGAATAACGCCTAGCGAGCTCAACCGGGTCTCCAGCATCCCTCAGGCCGACAAAATTTATCCCCTTAACGACTCTACCATGGTCAACATCTAGGCATGGTATTACGCGCTTCACTAAAACCATCCTCTCAACCTACTCCCCTTCCCCTTGCACAACTATTTTCTCTGCTCCAATGACGCTTTTAAGGCTTCCCTGAAGGTGAGAATACCCTCATATAGTGCTCTACCGATAATGACGCCATAAACCCCGATGTCCCTCAGAAGAGTTATATCGTTTAGGCTTCTTATGCCGCCTGAAGCAATAACCTTAACGTCCAAATCCATGATTTTAGATAGGTTCTCTACGTCGGGCCCGGTCAACATGCCATCATGCTCTATTGATGTTATGAGAAAATATTTCACCCCAACAGATGTGAAGAATTCAGCAGCCTCCCTAAGTGTTTTGTGAGCCAGCTGCCTCCAGCCGTTAATCATAACCCTGCCATCTAAATGGTCTAGTGCGACAGCCACCCGTTCACTCCCAAACTCCTCTAAAAGGGATTTGAGAGACTCCACGCTCCTGAAGGCTAGTGAGCCGAGTACTATTCTCGCAGCCCCAGCATCAATTATTTGGCGCGCCCGCTCGATGCTCCTTATTCCGCCGCCAACCTGGACTGGTATGCCCACTGAGCGGGTTATTATCCTTATGATGTTTATGTTGTTGCCTAAGCCTAGGGCTGCATCTAGGTCTACAACGTGAATAAGATGCGCACCCTCAGATTCCCATCTCCTAGCTAGCTCAACCGGGTTACCTAGGTATGCGTAGGATTTCATCTCCCTCGGGTCACCTCTCATAAGCCTAACAACCTTACCGCCCATTATGTCAACGGCCGGTATGATAAGCAATCCACTTACTCACCTCGAAAATCATTTTATCGCTTAACTATCCTCATAAAGTTCTCAATTATTCTCTCGCCAGGTCTCCCAGACTTCTCAGGGTGAAATTGGACGCCAAAAATGTTCTTCTCCACTATGACAGATGCGAACTTAACACCATACATTGTTTCGGCAGAGATAACATTCCTTTTTTGTGGAATAGCGTAGTAGCTGTGGGCGAAATAGAAGTAGTCGGCTGTGCTTATCCCCTCTAAAATCTCAGATGGGCTGAGCACCTCTAGGTTGTTCCAGCCCATATGTGGAACCCTAACATTAGGAGGTAACCTAACGACTTTACCGCTCAATATACTCAGCCCTCTACCCGGGCTCTCCTCACTCTCTTCAAAGAATAGCTGCATGCCTAAGCATATGCCTAAAACCGGTCTACCGCCCAGAATTAACTCCACCAATCTATCCCTGATTCCCAGTAGGTTTTCAGCTCCAGCCTTAAAGTTGCCGACGCCTGGGAGAATTATCGCATCGGCTTCCTCAAGCTCTTGCGAGGCATCTGAGCATATATTCGTGCTGAAGCCCGCCCTCTCCAGAGAACATTTTATGCTGAAGAGGTTTCCGATACCGTAATTTATTATTAATGCTTTCGGCATTATAAAACCCCCTTAGAGCTTGCTACACCACTTCTTAATGGGTCTAGAGAGAGGGCTTGCCTAAGCGATAGTGCTAGAGCCTTAAAAGAAGCCTCAACCTTATGGTGGTCATTTAAGCCATATTCCACCCAAACGTGTATGTTTGCCCTAAGAGAGTTCGCTAGGGTCTCTAGGAAGTGATAGATGTCCTCGCATGGCATATCTTCTATGCGCTTACCCTCAATCTTCAGGTCTATCTTTGAGTAAGGTCTGTTTGATATGTCTACCGCTGCAAATGCAAGTGAGCAATCCATCGGAACAATCGCGTAGCCAAATCTTCTTATGCCAGCGACATCACCAAGCGCCCTCCTTATGGCCTCGCCCAAGCATATGGCGACATCCTCGGCTACGTGGTGGCTTAGGTCGCCTGAAGCCTCAATAAATATGTCGATTAGGCTGTGGGTTGAAAGGGATTTGAGCATATGATTTAGGAAGGAGATTCCAGTTTGGATATCCGCCATTCCAGAGCCGTCAAGCTTAACTCTAACCTTAACCTCCGTCTCGGAGGTTTTTCGATAATATTCCGCCTCCCTCACGCCCTGACTCCTCCTTTGGCAGCCTCAATTACTGCCGGAATATCGTTGACGGATGGAATTATAAGGTCGCATCCAAACTTAAGAAATTCGCCTACGATTTCGCTTACACTTGTATGCGCATATACTCCGGCAAAGATGAATCGCGGGTCCGATTTTGCAGCCTCCCTAACCATGATGGCATCCTCTATAGAATCGCCAACATATAGTGCGAGGTTAAATGGCTCTAAGCCCCTAGCCGACTCAAGAAGCGAGTATGGGTTAGGCTTCTTGAGGTTAACCCTAGAGCCCCTCTTCGCATATTCATCCTCAGCCCTCTCAACATCATCCAAGAATATTTGGGCCTTTGGATTAAACCAATCTAAAATGCCGCGCAGAACATATCCTGCGGACTTAAATCTGCTACCCGAGGCTATACCAAACCTCGCTCCGCCTAAAATCGATGAGAGACGGCTTAGGGTTTCGCCCTTAATTATTGGGACTCCATTCTCTATCATGCCCCGACTGAGATAAATTCCGGGTTTAATGCCATAAATCTCCTCAAATAGGGTTGGGCCGCAGAAAATCTCCTCAAATACGGTTGCAATTATGTTTTCGCCAACCCTTCCAGAGCCTATCAAAAAGTCCCTGAGAAGAGCATAAAATTCCCTCTTAACCCTTCCAGAGCCAATTATGGCCCTATCAACCGATAATGGTCCACTTACATCGAGGGTGCTTGTGAAATCCTTAAGTTCGGAGGTTAATTTCTCAAGAGACTTGTCATCAAACTCTCTAGTATAGGCATGTGTTTTCTCCCTAACGGCCAATAGGCGTTTTACAGCGTTCCTCTCATGCACTAGCATCTTTATTATCCCGCCGAGCTTTTCGCGTTCATTCTCCGGCATCCAGCACAATAGGAACATTAGGGCTCCATACACTATATCCCAGTCATTGTTGAATCCGCCGCTCCTTCTGAAGAGGAAGATTATTTCGTCTGAGACTAAATTCTCCGGGATTCTATAACCAGTCAACCAGAGAAAGAGTTGGGCAACTGTTTTCGATATGGCTGCGTCATAGGAGCCTCTTATGTCTATTAGGACACCATCACAATCAAATATGATCGCATCAATGAGCCTCAAATCCTCCAGCCTATCAGCTCTAACGTAGATCCTTCCAAACTCGGATTTGAGCGTGATATATTTCTCAGGCATTTTCGCATAAAACCTCCCATAAACCTTTAATGAAGCGCTCCATCATGAGGGCTGGGGCAACCGTAACCCTTAGGCAGTTCTCAAACCTCAATACTTTGCCGATGTTTCTCACGATAATCCCCCTATTTAAAAGCGCCCTGTATACGGCTGACGAATCCCTATCTACTTGGAAGAGCACGAAGTTCGTTTGGGATGGGAATGCCCTCACACCCCCCATTCTATTAAGCGCATCAATGAGCCTAGACCTCTCAGCTCCAAGCTCACCTATAAACTTCTTCACGCAATCTATCTTCTCTAGAATTTTAATGGCAGCCTTAAGCGCTGTTATGGAAACCGAGTATGGCATCTGAATCCTCTCATTTATGGTTTTAGCCAGCCTATCACCTGCAACAGCATAGCCGACCCTCAATCCGGCTAGACCGAAAACCTTTGAGAATGTTCTAAAAACCATCAGGTTGTCTAGCTCGCTCGCCTCATTAATTAGTGTTGTATCCGCGAAGTCAGCGTAGGCTTCATCTAATGCAACAAGCCCATTAAACTCCTCAGCCAAGCGTAATATATCCTCGCGCCTAAATTGGTTTGCCGTGGGATTATTCGGTGAGCATAGGAAGATTATTTTTACCTTAGGTGTTATGGACGCCATTATGGCATCCAAGTCTAGGGAGAAGTCCTCCCTCAAAGATACAGTCCTATATATCGCTCCCTGAGACTTCACGCACCGCTCATATATCGCGAATGTCGGGTCGATTGAGAGGGCTTCATCACCATCCCTCAAGAATAATCTCGCAGCCAAGTCTATGAGCTGGTCACTTCCAGTTCCAATCATAATGTTGTCCGCCGGAACACCGAGATAGCTGCTTAGTGCCTCCCTCAGCTCCCTAAACTCGTCTCTGGGATATATTCTTGGGTCAATCTCCTCGATGACCTGCCTTAAAATTTCCCTTAAGAAGTTTAATGGAACAAAGAAGTTCTCGTTGGAATTCAGCTTTAGGATTTCTGAGGGGCTTATACCCGTCTTTACGGCTAGGCTTCTTATGGTCTCGCCAACATCATATTTATCTATCTGCTGAGCCCTCAAGATGACTTCCTCAATAATCCTTTTACCTCGGCTTTTAAAGCTCAAGCTTTAAGCCTCCCATCTATTGCTGATGCATGATTCAGCATTCCCTCGCTCTTGGCTAGAGTCCTCGCGCATCCAGAAAGCTCCATTAGAGCCCCCTTAGGACACTCCGCCACATTCACGAACTTAATGAAGTTTAATGCTGATAGCGATGAATAAACATGGCTAAACCCTCCGGTTGGCAGAATATGATTTGTTCCTAAACAGTAGTCGCTTATGGAGACTGGTGTATATGCGCCAATCAATATTAGGCCGGCTGAATTTATCCGCTCAGATATTTCATAGGGCTTCTCGGCGATTATCTCAAGATGTTCGGGTGCAAAATCATTCGCGAATTCTATGGCTTCATCCATGCTATCAGCCACTAATATTAGGCCGTTATGCTCAAGGGCTGCCTTAATTCTATCACCGCTGGGTGCACGCTCAATTAGGTGTATCAGTTTTTCTAGGACTAGTTCAGCAATCCGCCTTGATGTCGTCACGAGAATGGACGTGCTGTTCGGGTCATGCTCAGCCTGCGAAATCATGTCCAGCGCTATGTAATGTGGGTTTGCGCTGTCATCCGCTAGAACCATTATCTCGCTAGGGCCAGCCGGATGGTCTATTGGAACATCGCGCGAAATGATACTTTTGGCCGCGAGAACATACCTGTTTCCCGGACCCACAATTTTATCGACTGGCTTTATTGTTTCGGTTCCATACGCTAGGGCTGCTATAGCCTGTATTCCACCAACCCTATAGAGTTCTTCTATGCCGCATATATCTGCTGCTACGAGGATTAGCGGGTTGACGCTGCCATCCCTTCTTGGTGGTGAGCACACAACAACCCTTCTGACTCCGGCAACCCTCGCTGGAACAGCGGCCATGATTAGGGTGCTTGGGTATGCGGCTATGCCTCCGGGAACATAACATCCAACGCTTCTTATTGGCCGATATTCCCTTCGTATTCTCACGCCGAGCTCATCCCCATATTCGAATCTTGCACGCTCTAGAATGCTCCTCTCAAACCTCTCAACCCTATCCCTTGCAAGTTTTATGGCTGATATCTGCTCCTCACCAACTATGCTGTACGCGTCCTTAATCTCCTCTCTGCTAACCCTAAGGCGCTCAACCGTGAGCCTAGTGCCATCAAACTTCTCTGTTAAGTCTATTAGGGCTTTATCGCCCCGCTCCCTAACCTCCCTAATTATCTTCTCCACGTAATCAAGCAGTCCCGGGTCTAAGCCGCGCCTACTCGGCCACCTATCGGCCAGCGCCAGCTCACGTGCATCCTTAAGTCTTAAAACCTTCACTAACATGTGAGCCACAGCCCTCCCCGTCCTTTTTATTGTCCTCTCTCGCTTGAGTTTATCTCCTCCAGCGGTAGGACTTGTCTAGGTTCGTATACAACTAGGCCCTGTGCGAGTCTTCTTAGGATTGGGAGTATCTCTATGAACTGCTCCTTATCTATGACCGTGTTTACCGAATACCAGTTCTCATCGGAGAGCGGGGCTATGGTCGGTTTTTTAAGGGCTGGGAGCCTCTCTAATAGGCTTGGGAGATTATTTTTGTGTACATTCATGAATATGTGGAGCTTCTTCCTTCCATCGACAACACCCTTCAGAAGCGTTAATACGTCATAGATTTTCTCGCGCTTCTCCGGGTTCTTCAGCGAATCCCTATTGGCTATGAGTATGGCCGTTGACTCCATTATAACCTCTATGGGCTTCAGGTTATTCTGCTCCAATGTTTCGCCGGTTTCCATAACATCTATTATGGCATCAGCATTCTCCGGGGGTTTTGCCTCCGTTGCACCAAAAGACAAGTATAGGGCTACCCTACTGTTTTCGCCCTTTCTCCACCATGGTGTCACGATGAGCGGCTCCCTATCACCATAAAGGCGTTTGTAGGTTGGATTGGCCATTAGGAACTCTGCTGAAATATTTAGGTATTCCGTTGATATTCTTAGGGTTCTTCCGCTACGGTTGAACTCCTCTAGGAGGCTGGAGAGACTGTTTATGCGGGTCCAAGCTTTTGGGATGGCGAGGACTAGCTTGACTCTGGCATACTCAAGATTTAATAGGACCTCAACGTCAGCTTTGGTTTCACGGAGCCAGTCTAGCCCAGTTATCCCTATATCATGCAGCCCCTCGCTCACGAATACTGGAATCTCTTGCGGTCTAAGTATCTTCAGCTCTATCTTGGGGTCGTTTATGACCGGTCTATATGTACGTTCGCCGCCGGAAATCACGTAGCCAGCCCTCTCGAGAGTACGGAATGTTCCCTCAGAGAGATGCCCCTTAGGTATTAGGAAGCTAATCTTCTCCATGATAAAATCACCCCACTAAAATTACCTTTACAATCGTGAGAGGGCCGGGTAGATTCCCATCCGAGTGGATGGTATGGGAGAATAAGGCTTCAATTCTCATCTTAGATGGGAGATTATCTCTTTCAGTGGTGAAGGCGACCGCCTCTTATGAACGCAATCCCCCAAAGCCCTCGCACCATCCACTATAGGATGCGCCCTCACGATATAAATCTTTTCATTGTTTAGGATGATACCTTCCTATCTTCTTGAGTAGCCTCTCCCTCTCCTACTCTAAGGGCTATGACAGGCTTGTTTCGGCTAACATTTTTATCGGGATTAAGGCACTAGATTTATTATTGCCTAATGGTAAGTGGTTTATGAGCGTGGTTGGTGTCCATTTTGAGGGAGCTTCTCGAGTTTATTGTTGAGAGGGGGCTTAGTGAAGGCGCGAGCTTCTGTGAGGCGAGGTATTTTGAGGAGAGGATTAACAGCATAGGTGTTGAGAATAGTGTTGCGAGGTCTCTGTCTTCTGGGATATTGAGGGGTATAGGTGTTAGGGTTATTGTTGATGGACGCTGGGGCTTTGCATCAACCAATATGCTGGCAAGAGAGAGTGCTGAGAGAGCTCTAAGGGATGCGATTGGGAGTGCTAAATCTATAGTTATCAGCGCTGGTGAGGAAGCCAAAATAGTTGAGGTTAAGCCCTCAACGGACATGGTAATCCATCATGTGAAGGTTAATCCATTGGATATCAGCCCGGAGGAGAAGGTTAAGAGGGTTCTTGAGTTAGAAAGTGCTGCTAGGGGCTTCAGCGATAGGATAAAAGATACATTCATAACCTATAGGGATTTTGAGACCAAAGTTGTTGTATGCAATTCCTTTGGGACATTTGTTGAGGAGATAGCCCCCAGAACTCAGATAATATGCCGAGTTATAGCGAAAGAGGGCGATAACCTGCAGGAAGGCTATGAGGTTGTCGGAAACGTTGCCGGATATGAGCTAATCGAGAAGATTAATGCAGAAGAATTCTCCCTAAAGGCCGCTAAGAGGGCTGTGGAGCTTTTGAGTGCACATCCACCCCCAAGCGGCACATATACGGTTGTAGTTGACCCGAGGGTTGGCGGCCTATTCATCCATGAGGCTATCGGCCATAATAGTGAGGGGGACCTTGTCTTCAGCGGCCAATCCATAATATCCGATAAGCTCGGACAGAAGATTGCGAGCAGCCTTGTGACGATAATTGATGACCCAACTAGGATGGGTTATGGGCATTTTGTATATGACCATGAGGGGACGAGAGCTGTGCCTCATAAAATCATAGAGAGCGGTGTATTAGTTGGCTTCCTCCACTCTCTTGAGACAGCAGCTAAGCTTGGTGGCGCTCCCAATGGTAGTGCTAGGGCGCAGTCCCATCATCATCCACCAATTGTGCGCATGTCCAACACTTATCTTGCTCCTGGAGATATGTCCCTTGAGGAGATTCTCGAGGATATCGATTGTGGGGTCTATTTATCGGGCTCCCAATATGGTTACGTTGAATCCCAGAAGGGGCAGTTCACATGTAAGGTTGAGGAGGCATGGCTGATAGAAAAGGGCGAGTTAACGGAGCATCTTAGGGATGTGGCCATAAGCGGACTAACACTCGAAGCCCTAAAGAACATAACGGCTGTAGGCAAAGACTTAAGAATGGAGATGCCGGGAATGTGTGGTAAATCCGGGCAGGGAATCTATGTGGATGCTGGAGCACCACACTTTAAAATAGAGGGTATAGTTGTTGGCGGGAGGAGATAGAATGAACAGAATGGATTTGGTCACACCAGCCGAGAAAGCTATGCGCATACTCTCCAGGCTAAACATAGACTTTTATGATGTCGTCACATCCTACACTAGGTCTATAAGTATAAGCATTCTTGGGAGGGGGATTAAGGAGGCATCATCCCGCGTTGATATTGGCATAGGAGTCAGAGCCTTTAAAAATAAGGGTATGGGTGTAGCATACTCGCAGAGCCTAGAGGATAGTGATATAGAGGTGACTGTTAAGAGGGCTGTTGGCTTCGCTAGAGTCGCCCAGCCGGACCCATACTTTAAGAGTATGCCGGGCCCATCTAAGGTTCCCGAGGTTCCCGGCCTATTTGATGCGAATATAGCCGAGCTAACTCTTGATGATGCATGCCGCTTCCCGGTGGAGATGATTAATGCCGCTGAGGGTGTTCGGGGAGGCGCGATGTATCATGGTGGGTTTAGCGCAAGCCATTCTAAAGCGTGTTTAATGACTTCAACCGGAGTTTCTATTGAGGCTGAGAAGACCGCTGTTTCAGCTTATCTCCAGCCAGTTTATAGGGATGGGGATGATGTTGGAAGCTCTTACGAGTTCGATTACGGGGTTTCCCTAAATGATATTGATGTCTATTGGATTGGTAGGAGGGCTGCTAAGAAATCTCTGGAACAGTTCGGCTCAAGGAAAATTGAGAGCGGCTTACTACCATTAATCCTAATGCCGGAATCCTCCAGCTCCCTCTTCTCCAGCCTACTATCGGCTCTATCAGGGGAGGCGGCGGCTAAGGGGAGAACATTCGCATCAAAACTTCTGGGGAGGCAGATAGGACCGGAGAACCTTGAGATTCTCGATGATGGAACGATACCCGGAGCAATAGCGAGCAGCACATATGATGGTGAGGGGGTTCCAAAGAGGCCAGTAAAAGTTCTGGAGAGAGGCACTGTGCTAACATTCCTACATAACTCTTACTCGGCTGGCATAATGAACGTTGAGTCTACTGGGCATGCGATTAGAGGCGGCTATGGCGGGTATGTGGGCGCTGGACCAAGCAATATTAGGGTTAAGCCGGGCGACAGCACAATTAACGAGATTATAGCCGAAACAAAGAGGGGAATCCTAGTTACAAGCGCATCCTTCACACCAAACATGGTCTCAGGCGAATTCTCAACAACAATCGATGAGGGCTTCTTAATAGAGGGCGGCGAGAAGAAGCATCCGGTCAAAAATCTAATGGCCGGAGGATACATACTAAACCTAATAAAAGATATAGAGTTAATATCTAAGGATGGACGGACCTTCGGAAAAGGACATTTCTTCCCAGCAATAAAAATTAGAGAAGTGAGGCTATCTGGGCAGTCTCTTCCTTCCTAGATAATCATTTGCCCCTCTTTTTTGACCTCAGGCGCCGTATATATTAGGAGACCAGCTAGGACTCCAAGAATGGCAGATAAGACTATCAGGTAGGCTCCAGAATCAAAACCCCAATTGACCATAGTTAATCCGACAACCGGAAGATTCGCATTAGCTGTGCCAGATATCGGGTTAACGGATATATTATGCACAACCTCCTCAATCCCGATTGGGATGCTCCTTCCTGGTAGAAGACTAGCTGCGAAAGGCATGAAAGCCGATAGCTGTGAAACGAATGCTATAATAAGGATTATGGGCAGAAACATGCCAATTGTGGCAATAATGAACTTTACGCCGAGTTTCCTGCTGCTTCTAACACCAATAACGTCGAGCGCCAAGAGTATAGCGTTAGAGACTAGGATTATTGCGAAGGGAATCTTGGCCGAAAATAGGTTTACGTAGCCAGATGATGAATCGGAGCTTTCCGGCCCCAGAGGTAGATTTAATGTTATGCCATTAGTGCCATCAATACTCATTAGTGTGACGTTTTCTCTCTGGGCTAGTAATCCCACTTCTGATTGAGCGCTTATCTTATACCATGGCATAAAGAGCGCTGCAGCGTACATTATTATTGCGACCGCACCTACTATTATTCCTATGCCACCGCGCCCCCTAAGAAATTTGCCCACTAAAAGACCGCCCTTCCTTCCCAGTCTAATTATGCCCTGAATCTTCCATAGGCTTCTCGCCGCAATATATATGCTGAAGAGCAGCATAAAATTGGCAGCTAACCATGCGAGGATAAAATAGTTTCCATCAACATGAAATGTTGACGCTAAATAAACCTCGGGCTGCGACCATCTAATACCATCCTGATTGTATTTTGGACCAAGCGGACCAGCCTTACCTAAGGCTACCTCCTCATCCGTGCCCCAGTACCCCCAGCGTCCCCTAAAATTCAACCAGCTCTGGTCGCTTAGGAGTACAATGTTAAGTTGTTCAGGATTTATTGTCTTCCCATCATCCCCAACAATATCATTCTCTATTCCGATTCTGCCTTGATATGGGCGGAAGTAGTTTGCGTGGGAGCCTTGAGCTACATATATTATTGGGTGAGTGCCAACTCTCTCAACATCATTCCATGCAGCATTCTGTCCGGCACCATGTTGGGAAGCCAGAACACTCTTTGGGTTTCCAGAGGCATCCAAGAAGACCTGGATGACCTCGATATCGCCCTGATGACTATTTAATGGTCCATCATTGAAGACATAAAAGAGCCAATATTGTATAACCGTGCCGGAATCTCTCCTAATAATATTAACGTAGGCGTAATATCCTATGCTATCAGCCTTAGAAGCATAGTCGGCGGCTATAGCCTCAAGTGTCCCAAGCTTATTGTCTAGGAAAAGGTCACTTGAAGTATACGCTCCGAGAGTATCCGGATTAGGTGCGGGGTCAATTAATATTGAAGTTCCATTAGGATTGCGCTGCCTAAGAACAGAACTGCTAATAATACAATCGACGGATGTTGGATAAAACTTCTCACCACGAGTGAAGCGGAGCACTGGCGCATACATGAATGCCAAATCACTATCCGACTCAATCCCAAAAGATATTTGGGGAACCATCACCATCAACAGCAAAATCATAAAGGAAAGAGAGACCAGCATTAAATGGGCAACTCTCAATCTCAGCACACCAATCTCATTCAGCATATACCATTCATCCATTATTCCATCTAAAGCCAAAACTGAAAGAGCTGAGAAAACTCTTCCCAACTCAATCGTTTCGACTTGGCTAGAAAAAGAGAGAAATGTCAAATATAAACATTTCCCCAGCAGAAATCCACTCTCTTATAGAGAATCACTCAGCACTCAAGTGAACGCTCGCTAATGAGAGATATGGTTGGATTAGAACTAAAGGGCTATCAATATACCGCTCTGGGAAGAGGGAGAGATTATGACTCCACTGGAAATGTTGGTTCATCATATTTTTCCACTGGGCTTGGTGGAAACACATACCCTAAAAGTAGATCAGCAACCACCGAAACAGTATTACAAAACTTAAATACAGAAAAAGCCTAAATAACAAAATAGAGCAAGAAAAACACTCGGAATCTCAAAAAGAGAATTGAAATTGTCTCAGACTAAACCAGATAAGCATCATTGGCAGCTCTTGCGAATCTCAAAAAGAGAATTGAAATTCCCCGAGACGAATTATTTTCCCTTCACACTCCAACTCGAGAATCTCAAAAAGAGAATTGAAATAACACATGTTGAGGGCGACCGATTGGAACTATATGCTAGGAATCTCAAAAAGAGAATTGAAATGGCGCGTTTGAGAGACCTGAGGTGGCGCGCAGGGTCATACTTGGAATCTCAAAAAGAGAATTGAAAGTTTATATGCTGGTTTTATGAATCACCAGAGAGTTTGTGAGACCCTCATTCTCTATATTATTATTTTTTCATGTCTCTGTAGTATTCTGTTAGTGGCTGTTGTTCTTCTCCACCATATGTCTCCGTTAGCTTTCTCCATTCCTCTTGGCTTATTGTTCCTCCAACCTGCTCCTTTATTCTCTTCGCTATT
>JAGTQF010000005.1 GCA_018396655.1 Candidatus Bathyarchaeota archaeon | reverse complement strand
TGGCAAGAAAATCCTAGTGCTTTTGACGGGCTACAAGGTTTCTGTTTGGAAGGCGGGGAGGGGAGAGGGTAAGCCCGTATAATAGGCAAAAATAACGATAATAATGGAGGCAGCATAAAAAATAATTTTAAATTTAAATTCTAAAATAAGCACCACAAAAACACAAAAAATAATATGGTGGGCCCGACCGGACTAGGATGTTAGAGAAAATCATATTTCTGAACTGGAGGATTTTATAGTTACCAGTAATAGATTTCCTTAGCGCTTTTAATTATTTTTCGCACAGTGCGCGCATCTACACGTTCCACTCCAGGTCTAGCAGCATACTCGTCAGCGTAATCGCTTCGACAGAGCTCTAGCCTCATCTCGATTGGATTTTCAAGAATTAAGGGCTTAAACTCACCAGACTTTGCACGTTGAACAGCCCTAACGGCAGCATCATAGATCATCTTCTGCGCCATCTTCGGCGCTATGCACTTAGCCTTATTCCTTCCGAGCCCAACTTTAACTGCAACAACCTCAATATCGCCGAAGAATGATTGCGCTTCGTCGCATGCCGCTTTATCCCCAGTAACCATGATTACTGGAACGCCGAAGGCGCCCGCGTAGGCGCCCGCCTGCCCTATCTCACCGAACCTCCTACCGTTAATGTAGAGATTAAACCATGTTGTTGAGGATTGTGTATGGTCTAGAAAGGCGTTGAGTGTTCCAGCCATGGCGTGACAGCCGACCTGAATTAATCCGCTAAATGTTTCATCTAGGCTCGGCATAACTTC
Organism: Candidatus Bathyarchaeota archaeon; assembly: GCA_018396655.1. Lineage (GTDB taxonomy): Archaea > Thermoproteota > Bathyarchaeia > Bathyarchaeales > DTEX01 > DTEX01. The sequence goes on along the minus strand of JAGTQF010000005.1, from coordinate 61,568 downwards.
CAGTGAGCTTTTTACGGTCTCGTATATCGCCCTATCATCCATTACCTCTAATATGAAGTTGTTTCCATCGCCATGTCCATCTAAGACGACAACTTCGGTGGCCCCGCCGTCAAAAGCGCCGGCGATGGCAGCGTTAACATCTTCGCATAGAAGCCTACGCCCTCTCTCATACTCAGATGTGCCCTTCTGCACCTGCTCCGGACGCCAAATACCGCTAATGCCCTCCATATCCGTCAAAATATATATTTTCACCCTCACCACCCCCAAACTAAACTACTCGTCATCAATTACTTATTGGTTTCAAAACGGTTTGAGAAAAGCTGGAAAATAGGATTGCATAATCTCCTTCAAAAACCTTTAAATTTACTTAATCATCTAATGTTGTGTAGCATACTAGCCTTAGACTGGTTAATACTGTGGACTGGGGGAAACATTTAAATTTGGACTTCCTACAAACCGTGCGCGGCATGAGGGATTTATTGCCTGATGAAGCCCGAGTACTTAGATTCATTGAGAAAAAAGCTAGACACATAGCTGAACTATATGGTTATGAGGAGGTTATTACGCCGGTTATCGAGCATTATGAGCTCCTAGCCGCCAAGATTGGGGAAGAGAATAGGAAACGCATGTATGTTTTCGAGGATCTCGGAGGGAGGAAAGTCGCTCTAAGGCCTGAGTTTACGGCGTCGATAGCTAGGCTTGTGGCTACAAAGATGGCCAGCTCACCTAAACCCATAAGGCTATTCTCCATTGGAAGCCTATATAGATATGATGAGCCTCAGCTCGGCAGGTACCGCGAGTTCTGGCAGGCGAACTATGAGCTTATTGGCTCAAATAAGCCAGAGGCTGACGCTGAGGTAATAAGCTTAACAGTCGACTTTCTAAATTGCGTCGGAGTAAGAAATCACACACTAAAGATTAATCATATAGGCATTCTACGCGGCATCTTGGAGAGAGAGGGTGTATCTGAGGATGGACAGAATGCGCTTATGCAGCGTCTCGACAAGAAAGATTTAAGTGGAGCCATGATTATTGCGGAGGAGCATGGAGTGTCGAAGGGGGGTTTAGAAACCCTTAAAGACCTTTTTAGTATAAGAGGTAATGATAGGGAGGAGGTTACTAGGAGAATCGGCGAGACCCTTAAAGATTATCCTGAAGCAAAGGAGGCTCTGAGGAACCTGGATGAGATCATAGATCTTGTTAGGGATGGCGGCGTCGACGCAAAATTCTATTTCGAGGCTAGCTTCGCGAGGGGCCTAGAGTATTATACTGGCATAATCTTTGAAGTCTATGTTCCCGAGCTAGACATAGCCGTTGGAGGGGGCGGAAGATACGATAATCTTATAGGGATTTTCGGCGGCGGTGATGTACCCGCTGTCGGCGTCGCCCTAGGAGTTGATAGGTTAATGCTTGCAATGAAAAGGCAGGGAGTTGACGCTCCTAAGGAGCAGAGGATAAAGGCGTTAATTATTCCAGTTAACGAGGAAAATATATCTAATGCCTTCAAAATATCGGTTATGCTTAGGAGGTATAATATTCCAGCCGAGGTAGAAGTTATGAGGAGGGGTTTATCACGAGCCCTCTCGGATGCAAGTAGAAGGAACATAACACACGTTATTATAGTTGGGTCAAAGGAGATTAGTGAGGGAAAGGTTGTTCTAAAAAATATGGAACGCGGGATACAAGAGGCCATTAAAATAGAGGATTTGCCAAATAAGATTGGATCTTAACGGTAGACGTAAACTCCAGCCCGCTTTAAGTATTCTGTAGGCTCCTTTCAAGAGCCTTTATAACGTTCTCTATTCCCATCGTAACAATATATGGCCCTAATCTAGGCCCTGAAGGAGAGCCTAAGAGTATCATGTAGAGAATTCTAAAGAAGTTTCTTGGCTCTATATTATTCCCTCTAGCGACTTCAAATATTGCGCTCTGAATTTTTTCAGCCTCCCTCTCTATGCGAAGCCTCTGAATTAACTGCCTTATCGCCTCCCTCTCATTATGGCTCAATTCAACAGTTGTCTCAGTTATCTCCTCAAAGTCGGTAATCCAGTTTAGGGCATACTCAATCCGGCGCTTCAGCCCCTCATCCACCTCGCTTCTGTCCTTAATATACCCATAGTCCCGCAGCTTCTCAGCAACAAAATCGATTTCAGAGCCCTTAGGCGCAACCTTCGCCAGGTAAGTAAGCAGGTTGTATGGCACATGTATGCTCGCCTTCTCCGGAACCTTTAGGAGCCAGCAGTACTCGTAAAGTCCTTTAAGCTTCGCCTCTTCTCTCTTATCGTTTATCTTAACCTTTCCAAAGTATATATCCTCAAGATAGTCGAATTCGTTCATGTAGCGTGGCACATCAGAAATAGATATGTTTCTTGTCCCAACAAACCGCTTCAAAGTTAATAGGAGTAGGGATTGGGGGGAGCCATATCTAAGCCATGTCTGCGGCGTAAGAACATTGCCAGTTGATTTAGAGATCTTCCTTCCGCTCTTATCTAGGAACATCTCATAGCGTGCATGGAGTGGTGGCTCATACCTTAATACCTCACGCGATATTCTATCATTAACCCTGACAGAGTCCGCTATATCCTTCCCATAGGCTTCGAACCTTATTCCTAGAGCACGCCACCTAGCCGCAAACTCCCCAGCCTTCCAGCTAAGCTTCCCCTCACCCTTAGTGTAATCCGCTTCACCCTCGTATCCGCATCCCTCAAGCCACTTACCCTTAACCTCCATCCCCTCACAGACGTAAAGCACCTTGTTCTCATCTGGCATAAACTTATAGGCTTTAGTGGTGTAGATTCTTCCACAGGATGCGCATACCGGAAAATATGGTAGGGTCTCAAGATACTTCTCCTGCCCAGTCTCCTCATATATTATTTTGCCAACCCGAGTGGAGTTTAGTAAGATGTCTCGAATCTCATCGTTAAGTAAACCACGTTTATAGGCTTCCGCCGCAGACATAAACCTATACTCTATTCCAATCTTATCTAGGGCGTCGAGCAGTAAGTAGACCATGTGATCCCCGTAGCTGCTATGGCATTCAAATGGATCTGGAATATCAGTCACAGGCTTACCTAGATGCTCCTCAAGAGACTTTGGTAATCCAGCGGGAACACTCCTCAAACCATCTCTATTGTCAGAGAACACTATAAACTCAGATTTATAGCCGAGCTCTTTGATCGCTAAAGAGACAGCATAGTTTCTAGTAACTTCAGAGAGGCTTCCTATATGCGGTATACCTGATGCTGCGACACCGCTCTCAACTCTAATAACATCTAGACTTCTGCCGAGTCTATGCTCCCTCTCTACAATTTTAAGGGCCATCTTATCATACCACGTTCCATGGCCTATTATCTTGCTATCTGACCCTGCCGCCATGTTACCCATTTCTTTTACCCATCACTCCAACGCCATATGTATGAAGAAGGATAAAGATAAAAGTTTATTGACATCACAGCAATAGTTTTCTGCAGTTTAAGCAGATAAGTTTAAATCTATTAAATGTTTCTTTAAAAGTTTAAGTCAGAACTCAATAGAATAGGTTGCTAGGTGTGATGTATTTGGGCGAAAGAGCGGGTGAAGCAAAGGAGTCTGAGTGGATTCCACGCACCAGGCTCGGCAGGCTAGTACTTCAGGGTGAAATATCGTCCTTAGAAGAAGTATTTGCTAGCGGCTTTAAGATAAGTGAGCCGGAAATAGTGAATATACTTGTCCCAAATCTTGAGGAGGAGGTTATAAACATAAGCCTGGTTCAAAAGCAGACCGATGCTGGTGAAAAGTCTAGGTTTAAGGCTATTGTAGCCGTTGGGAATAGGGATGGATGTCTAGGTATAGGTTCTGGAAAAGCGGCTCAAGTGCGCACAGCCATAGAGAAGGCTGCCAGAGAAGCCCGCTTAAACATTACAATTATACGTAGGGGATGCGGAAGTTGGGAATGCGGATGCGGGCAGCCCCACTCATTGCCATTTGAAGTCAGCGGGAAATGTGGCGCGGTAAGAGTTAAGATTTTACCCGGACCTAGGGGTTTAGGCTTAGTTGCTGGTGAGGTGGCTAAAGTTATTCTCAGGTTAGCTGGCATCAAGGATTGTTGGATGAGAAGTTATGGTCAAACTGGAACTATACCGTCATTTGCATATGCCGTCTTTGAGGCTCTAAAGAAGACGTATGAAATCATTACGCCGTCCGATTGGGTGAGGTAAGATATGGAGAAGGGAGATAAGTGCCTGGCAGTTGTAAGGGTTAGAGGTACAGTTAACGTAAGGAAAGATATTGAGGATACTTTAAGAATGCTTAATTTAACCCGTAACTGCCACGCAACCCTAATAGATAATCGCCCCTCATATCTAGGCATGCTTCAGAAGGTGCAGAACCAGGTTACTTGGGGAGAAGTTTCAAAGGATGTTATCGCAATGCTCCTTAAGAAGAGGGGTAGGCTAATTGGAAATAGGAGGATGAGTGATGAGTACGCCCAGAAGCTCGGTTTCCAGTCACTTGACGACCTAGCTGACGCTATATATAGCCTAAAAGTTGAGTTTAAGAATCTCCCCGGCGTAAAGCCTGTCTTCCGCCTCAAGCCGCCGAGCGGGGGTTATAAGGGAAGTATAAAAAAGAGCTGGGCGAGTGGAGGTGTAACTGGATATAGGGGTGAGGCAATAAACGATTTATTGAAGAGAATGATATGAGGAGGGGTAATGGTCTATGCCGCACAGTCTCAGGAAGATCCGTAAGAAGCGTGGGTCTAGAACATGCGGGTATGGTAGAGTTGGGCAGCATAGAAAGAGCGGATCTAAGGGAGAGCGGAGGGCTGGTAGACATAAGCATCTATGGTCATGGGTTCTCAGATATGAGCCGGATTACTTCGGCTATAAGGGCTTCGTCTCGCCAAAACAAAAAAGAGTAAAGAATATTAGATGCATAAACCTAATGGCCCTTGATGAAATAGCACAGAAGATAGCTTCTACTGTCAAGGAAGGTGAAAAAATATTTGTAGATCTTGCGGAGATGGGGTACAGTAAGCTTCTTGGCGGAGGAAGGATAACCTTGCCAGTCACAGTTAAGGTTCCAGCCTGCACAAAAGAGGCTCTGAAAAAAATCAGAGAAGCTGGCGGGGAAGTAATTATTACTAGAGACGTCGAGAGGGCAGAGGCTGCTAGCTAAGCCCAAACCAATATAAGTCTCCATAAACAAATTTTTCTACTGAAATATTTGAGGGGTAAAGCGTGGCAGGCAGATTTTTAAAGGCTTTTCAGCCGCTGATACGCTTTATTCCAGAGATTAAAGCTCCTGAGCGGAGGGTTAGCTTCACTGAGAAGCTTGTTTGGACAGCTCTCGCACTACTCATTTACTTTATTATGAGTGAAATCCCGCTATACGGTCTCAGCCGAGGAGAAGACATATCATTCTATAGGGTGATATTTGCCTCAACAAGGGGCACCTTAATGGAGCTCGGCATAGGACCAATAGTTACAGCTGGCTTAATATTGCAGTTGCTTGCAGCCTCGGGCTTCATAGGCGTAGACTTCTCTGACCCAGAAGATAGGGCACTTTTCTCTGGAGCTAACAAGGTTCTAGCGGTAATTATGACTATGGTTCAGGCATCAGCCTACCTGCTAGGCGGCTTATTCGGGAGGATAGAGGCTTTACAAGCAGTCATCATCTTTATACAACTGATGATCGCTGGGTTAATAATTATGCTACTAGATGAAATGATTCAGAAGGGTTGGGGAATAGGAAGCGGAATAAGCCTCTTTATATTGGCTGGCGTTGCCCAAAACATTATGCTGGACTGCTTCTCGACGCTACCCTCCCTAACTGAGGGAACCAGGAGGTTTAGAGGGGTAATTCCGGCAATCATACAGACGCTAGCTCAGGGAGAGTCTCTTAATATTCTCTTTGTAAGATCGACCGGCTCAGCCAGCGACCCGGATATCATGGGCTTAATCTTGACTATAGCTATTTTCTTATTCTGCATTTACGCTCAAGGTGTCAGAGTTGAGATACCCATCGCCCATTCGCAATTTAGAGGGTTTAGGGGAAGATACCCGATAAGCCTCCTCTATGTCTCTAACCTTCCAGTCATATTCGCCTCAGCATTATTTGGAAACATATATATCATGGGGCAGATTCTATGGAACAATTACCATAATAATCCAAGTCTGAGCCCATGGATAAAATTGATTGGCGACTTCGATGTTACTGGTGGTAATTATCGTCCTATAGGCGGATTAGCATATTATGTTACTTCTCCAAGAGGATTCTCTGACTTCTTAAGCGACCCCACAAGGTATACTATTTATGCTATACTCCTAATCGCCTTTTGTGTCCTCTTTTCATGGGTTTGGCTCCAGGTTGGCGGGCTTGATCCAAGAACTGTTGCCAAGCAACTTGTTGATGCGGGTATGCAGGTTCCAGGATTCAGGAGATCGGAGAAACCTATAGAGGCTATCTTAAAGCGATACATTCCGACAGTAACCCTGCTTGGAGGATTGATTGTCGGTCTATTGGCGGCTATAGCGGACTTATTCGGAGCTTTTGGTACTGGAACAGGAATACTCTTATCTGTGGGTATAATCTATCAATATTATCAGCAGATAATAAGTGAGCGCATCGAAGAGATCTACCCTGGAATAAGGAAGTTCCTTGGGAGATGAGCCTATGCTGATAGATTTGTTAAACCCTCCGTACTCAACCTTCTTCATAATGTTTTTAGCTTTTGTCTCCTCCACAGCAACTACGCTAATTAACCGTAAGTTTATTGATAAGAGAATACTTGAACTGCAAAGAGAGGTAGCTATGTGGGATGCTGAGAGGGAGCTTGCTAAAAAAACGGGCGATAAGAAGCTTATGGCCAAGGTTAAGAAGCAGGAAGTTCGGATTATGCAGATTAAGGCTAAGATTTCTATGCAGCAGACAAAAGCTTTCTTAGTAACATTTTTCCCATTCCTATTATTATGGTGGCTGCTAATACTCTTCTATGGTAATCATCCCGTCGCCTATATACCACTATTTGGAGAAAAGGTGGCAATTCCATTCTTCTTTTGGTATCTCATATGTCAATTCTTCTTCAACTTCACGCTCTCAAAGATATTTAATGTTCAGATGGGTTTAGGTATGAGAAGATAAATTGGGGAATGCGTGATCCAATGTCATCCTCACCTCCAAAAGAGAGATCTTCGGAAAGAAAGAAGATAGTTATATGTATTTCAGGTCTGGCTGGGTCAGGTAAAAGTACGGTCGCTAGGAAGATAGCTGAACATTACGGGCTTAAATATTACTCTGGAGGAGACGCTTTAAGGGCTATTGCATCTGAGATGGGTTATCGCGTCTCAAATCGGGGCTGGTGGGAAACTGAGGAAGGGTTGAGATTCCTTGAGGAGCGTTCAAGAAACCTAGAGTTAGACAGGCTCGTGGATAAGAAAATGCTTGAGTGGGCTGAGGAGGGAAATGTTGTGCTCGATAGCTGGACTATGCCTTGGCTTCTTAAGGGCATCGGCTTCAAGATATGGATTGATGCTTCAGATGATGTGAGGGCTGAGAGGATATCTAAGCGTGATGGGATAAGCATTGAAGAGGCGCTTAAACGCATGAGGGAGAGGGAAAAGAAAACCAAAGAGATTTACAAAACTCTTTATGGATTTAAGATAGGTGAGGATTTCGAGCCATTTCACGTAATAATAGATGTGAACAACCTGAACCAAGATGAAGTCTTTGAGACTATTCGAATGATAATCGACAATATGTTGCTGAGGAAGAATATTAATGAAGAATAGAGCCGCGCTATGCGCTTTACATTTACAATGCTCCCAGCAGGTTGGCTACTAGCCACATTATTATGTCGCCCAAAAGCATAGTCATTATAAAGCCAGCCTCTATAAATAGTAGGAAAGGCAAGCCGGGCGTGACCCAGATTTTCCCTTCAAAATCTTCCGGCACCCACACCTTAACCTCCCCGCTGGCGTTCATCGGGCGAAATATTTTTAGATGCCTTTTAATTGAGCCATTTCTCTCTAAGCTAAACTCCTCCATGCTAATGTAATAATGTCTTCTTGAGCGTAGTTTTCTGGCGTCCACCCTATATCCAATCATAAAGGCTAAGGCTTTCTTTAAAAAACTCTCGCCTTCTAGTCCCTTGAATAAGCCATCACTACTCCTTATTAGGTCGATAAGGTTCCTTAAGGCGATTATTATTGTTAGAAGTGATGCGATTAGAACAGCGTTATTAAATGTTGATATTGATACTAATATAGGGAAAAATTGCTGCAATCGACTGCGGAGCACAGGTCTAATAACGCTAACATCTAAGCGTGCTGGGGCTGAGAGAGCTAGGCAAATTAGGGCTTTTGAATCTGCTCCACCCATCAAGCCAAAATAAAACAGCGCTAATGATAAGCTTGACATAATTATGAGGATGACAATCCATGTGAATACGAGTAGTCGATCATATATATTTAGGATAAGAGATGTTAATGATAGCGCCAGGCCTAGCGGCGCAAATATTATCCAAAGTAGATTTGGCACTTCCCTGAACTTAATATCGTAAATTGACGCTATGGAGAGAAAAATTAAGCATATGACTAGTCTCATGAGATCCAGGAGACTATTAACCATATCCCAGCTCATAAAGATCTTCCCGAATGTTTAGGCTGCTAAAACATTGTTAGGTGAGCCTATAAATATATGCGTTTTCAAAAATATTTATTCAACGACACGAACTCTGCAGAGCTCCCAGCGCATATGACCGGGTAAGGATAAGGATTTGGATAAGCTGGGATAAATTATGAGATTAAGGGTTAAGGTGCTGATAAGGATTCTTGGAATAGCTTTAACCATGACTCTCTCCCTACTAACCCTCTATAGATTATCGGACATTGTACTGCCTAGGGAACAGGAAATCCTTAACGTTCTCATAACAGCTTTCTTCAGCCACCTGACAATTATTGCTAGAGGCTTCTTTGCGCCACTCTTCTTATCATTGACTGAAAAATATCACCCACTACTCCTAGGTTTATCCGCTGGCCTAGGCGGAGGTCTTGGAGAAATAATAGCGTACTATTGGGGTCTTAGCATAAGGGAGAGCCTAGCATCAACAGCTAATGAGAGAGAAGGGGAAGACGTGGTACCCAGGTGGATTGAGAAGTACGGTATTATTGCGGTGCTATTGTTTGCCGCCTCACCGCTACCAGACACACCAATAATACTTCTAGCCGGAGCACTCCGCTTCCCATTATGGAAGATGATTATTGTCCAGGTAATTGGAAAGACCACGCTTTACTCTTTTGGAGCTATCTTCGGCAGCATCATATTCATGGAGTTAAAGTCTATGGTTGAAGAAGCCCTAATCTCAACCATAATCTTAGTCGCTTCAGTAGCTTTATGCGCACTTATATCGTGGGGAAGAAGCAGAAAAAAGATCTTACAAGCTCTGGATAAAAGTTTTAGGATTGTTTTACGTCAGAGGGGCAGCTAACATTTTATATAGTGGGCGCAATTAGCAATTAATGGTCGAATATCTATGACGTTGAGAGTCTTTAATACCCTCGGCATGCGCAAAGAGGAGTTTGTGCCGCTACGTGAGGGTGAAGTCAGAATATATGTCTGCGGCCCAACAGTCTACGACTTCATCCATATTGGTAATGCTAGAGCTTTTGTCGTGGCTGATGTAGTTCGCCGATATCTGGAGTATAGAGGGTTTAAAGTCACCTTAGTTTGCAACATAACCGATGTTGATGATAAGATAATAAGGAAGGCTCAGGAAACCAACCTCAGCATACAGCAGATCAGCGAAATGTATAGCGACGCCTACTTTGAGGATATCGCCGCATTAAATGTAAAGAAGCCGGACATTAATCCACGCGCAACCCAGCACATATCAGACATGATTATTGCGATCCAAAGGCTCATTGAAAAAGGGTATGCATATGAGGTTGATGGAGACGTTTACTTCGACGTGTCAAAGTTTAAAGACTATGGTAAATTGTCCGGAAACAAAATGGAGGCCTTAGAGGCAGGTGCTAGGATAGAAGTTAACCCAAAGAAAAGGAACCCTGCAGACTTTGCGCTCTGGAAGGCTAGGAAAGATGGTGAGCCGGGATGGCATAGCCCCTGGGGCTGGGGTAGGCCTGGCTGGCACATTGAGTGCTCCACTATGGCCATGAAGTATTTGGGTGAAACACTTGATATTCATATGGGAGGCAAGGACTTAATTTTCCCGCATCACGAGAATGAGATAGCTCAGGCCGAAGCTCTCACCGATAAGCCGTTTGTTAGATATTGGCTACATAATGAGTGGCTAACAGTCAACGGCCAAAAAATGTCCAAATCTCTGGGAAATTTTATTACTGTTAGGGATGCATTAAAAATGTATGGCCCTCAGGTCTTGAGGTTCTTTCTGATATCTGCGCACTATAGAAGCCCGCTAGACTTCAATAGTGAGAGTATAGAGGCTGCTAAAGCAAACGTTGAGAAGATTTTAAGCGCCGTTGAGCGGCTACTTTCCATGGCGGAAAAAGATGAAAGGGGCTTGGAGGAGGAGACCCTCCTTTCCCAAGTGCGGGAGGCGAAGAAAAAGTTCAATGAAGCTATGGATGATGACTTTAATACTCCCTTGGCTATAGCTGCCGTATTCGAAATAATCAAAGCGATTAACACGTACGTAAGCCAGAACAACGCCATCGAAAGATCTACAAAAAGAGAAGTGTATGAGACTATCAAAACTCTAGTGGAGGATGTTCTCGGAATAAAGATTAGGTTTAAGGTGGGAGAGAGCGCTGAAAGACAAGTTGCGATAGTGAAGGGGTTGATGGATCTTATTCTAGAGGTAAGGCAGGAAATGAGAAGGAGAAAGGAGTGGAAAATATCTGATGAGATAAGAGATAGACTCCAGAGAATGGGTTTCATCATAGAGGACACGCCGAAGGAGACAAGGTGGAGATTTAAAGAGACAATCTGAAAATGAAAACCTCTATTCCCAAATTTTCAACCAATAATTTAACAAACCCAATTAGAGAAGAGAAACTCTGCTCAAGAATCTTTCCTACATGGATTAAGTTTAAGTAAAACCTTAATATATCAACAGGTTTTCATGCCACATCTTTATTAGCTTATCGCATGCATCCTTAATTTCACGCCTTCGAGATTTCTCCTTCAGCTTTTTTAGAAACTCTATACGCTTCTCGAATGATCGCAATTCCATTATACCCTCATGAGAGCCCGATTGCTGGTTCTCAAGCTGCATCTGCATGTAGCATGCCTCTTGAATAAAGCGCCCAGCCGCATCGACAGGATCCTCGACAGCGTATTTATTTGCCCATATTGTTGCCTCAGAAACTCTTAACTGCGTTAAGCCCTCAATTTCCTTTATGCAGTGAATATACCTCCTTAAGTAATCATAGTAGCCAGCAGCCTTAATGAGTTTAAGAGCTTTACGAACATTGGTCTTAAAGTCATGACTCCCGATAACCCTTAATCTCAAACTGCGGCTCTTATTGATAGACTCCATCACTCACCATCTCAAGTAGCAAACCCGACTCAATTATACTCATTCATCCTTAAATCTAATGCGCCACATTCAGCGCACCAGCATTTTTAACATAAATTCATGCCTGTGATAAGTCTTGGTTAAAAGATATTCTTGTCACCTTCATTTCTACGTATCAGGGTTAACTACGGAAGGCGCAGCATAAAAGTTTTAATAAGCCACAACAACTTAGACTTCATCTCAGTCTACAGCATACTGTTTAATGCCACCAATATGTCTGCAGCCGTAATTACGTCCTTAACCCTCACACGCTCATTCTTTGTGTGGCATAGATGCAGCTCTCCCGGCCCAAATATGACTGAGTCACATCTAACACACTTGTACAGATTTACGGCGTCAGTCCATGAAGGCATCTCAGAGAACCTAACGCTGTAGCCAGCAACTTTTATTGCATTCTCTAGAATCTTAGATGCCTTAACGCTAACAAAACCATCGTAAGCTTCTTTTATAGTAATCTCAAAATTTTTGGGGCACAGGGACTCCTTAATCTTCGCCAGAATGTGCTCGGCCTTAATATCTGGCCTAAAGAAGAACTCAATTCTCGCTTCACATTCGCTCGGAATTGCAAAGTCTTCAATGTTACCGCCGCTTATATATTGTACTGAAGCGGTTGCCTCACTGATCCTCATGAGAACAGATATCGCCTCAATGCACTTCTCTATGGCGTTCTTTCCCATATGGGGCGTTGCTCCATGAGCCGCTATACCCCGAGCCTTAATTATGACCTCAAGCCCACCATACTGCACGTTTGCTATCGCCATATCTGTTGGCTCCATTACTATCGCCATTTTAGGCTTATAAGTTCTGCAAAAGTCCATCGACCCCTTACCCTCGCCTTCTTCATCGTGAAAAAATGCGACGCCAAATCTAAGCCTATTAGGGCCGATCTTTTCTAGGGCTAGAAGAATTGATGTTATGCTTGCTTTGGCGTCGCAGACGCCAGTTCCATAAGCATATTTACCATCAAATGAGTATGGAGATAATACTTTGAATGTATCAATGTGAGTTGCCACGATAAGATCCTTTTCAGGCTGTAGGAGAACGTTTGAATCCTCGATGAATGCGTAGTAGCCCATATTTCTCAGATGGTTTAGGATAAATGATGCTATCCTCTCCTCCTTACCAGAACATGATTCTATTCTAGTTAACGCTTCGAGGAGGGATACTGCGTCCATCGAGAGATTTTTAAGTGTGAGTGATAAAAAGGTTATTGTGAATGTAAGGGCTGTTAAGCCTAACGACGTTGATACCTTCATAAACCTTTACATACAATCCTATAAAGGTCTTGAAGAATATGCGTACACTACTAAGAGGGATATAAGGGATTATTTCAAGTGGCTGCTTAAGCGTGACCCAGATGGTTTTCTCATTGTCGAATTAAACGAGCCAGTAGCATTCATGGCATGTGACGCAAACTGGTTTAGCCCCTTCGAGATGAAATTTGTGGGCGAGATCCATGAGATATTCGTTCATCCAAACTATAGGGGACAGGGAATAGGGAGCATGCTAATCAAGAGGGCCATTAATTATGCGAAAGAAAGGGAAAGAGAGATTATGGGATTATGGGTTGGAGTAAGAAATACTTTAGCTAGGGAGTTTTATAAGAAGAGGGGTTTTATTGAAACAATATCCTTTGGGAAATGGATGAGGATGATAAGAAAAATCTAAGCGGTAAATTATAAATTAATGAGTTTATGGAAATTATTCGCCCTCCTCCCTCTCCTCTACTTCCTTCGAAACTTTCACTTGCCTTCTAACCTCATAGGAGATGAAGAGTAAGAAAGCAATAGAAACAATAAAGCTATGATATCAACAATGAACTCCGCTGAGTTTGGGTCCAAGAATGGTAGTGGGATTAAGGTTAGGAAGATAAGAAGAACCCCTATATTAAAGGCTATTCTACCGATTGATGGATCCATGTAAAGATATAATGGAGCCCCCTTAATAAAGGGTTTACGGGTGTGCAGAGTCACTTATACCTAAGCCCTAACTCTCAATGTTTTTATCTCAAATGGTTTGAGCTGAATTTCTACAGCATTATCCCTCACAGGGTATCTGATAGGCTCCACATATTTATCCCATTCCACCATGTCTTCCGATGGCCCTCCACCATGATCCCCCTTCCCATATACGTGCATAAGAATACCAAGACCATGTTTGTCTTTCAGCACCCTCAAGTGATCAAGTATAATCTCTTCCCTAACATCCTCATTATAGCTTCCAACAGTATGATAGGACAATACTCTGCTACCATCGGGCGATTGCCACCAGAAAATGTGGTATGGGAAAGGTATTGGCGGATTATTCCGGTATATCTGCCATTTAAGTTTATGGGTCATAAAGTAGTAGATGCCAGACTTCCTTAGGATTTGTGGTAAAGTCCAAGGGAAGCCTAAACTGTCGGGTAGCCAGGCTACTCTCACATCAACACCAAACTTCTCCACAAAATACCTCTTTCCATACAGGTATTGCCTGATAAGCGACCCGCCAGAGATTAATAGTGGACTAAATTCCACCCATGACCCGCCAACAACCTCCCAAAATCCGCTATTCACTAAACTTCTGATTTTCTTGAATAGGTCAGGATAATACTCTTCAACCCACTTATATAGTTGGGCGCTACTTTGACTGAACCTTATCCCATGCTCCTCCATCAACTTTATAACATTCCAGAAGGTTCTAGGAATGATGTCCGCTATTGTTTCAGACCTAGTCCACAACCATGAAAGGTCTATGTGAGCATGCCCAACCATAAAAACCTGATCTCTCAAGGCACATCACTCACACTCTCTCTTAAGGAGAGAGAAAGAGCAATTTAAGCCTTATATCTTTGACCACCTGGAGTTATTCAACAATTTTTGGTAATCCACTCTTCCCTTAGGATTTCTCCGTTATGTCTTGCCCAAAATCATTTTTCTTTTCGATATTTCTCTTCCAGTAGAGCCTTTATATCTTTAAATCCTGCGGAGCCTTCTATCGCCTGAATTGGGAATGGTCTCTTCATGGAATACACGTATGGTATCGCTATATCGACCTTGTCATTCTTCTGTATCTCCTTAATTATCCTCTTAGTCAGCTCATACATTATCCTCGGCCTCTCAGTTGCTATCGTCATAAACCTGAGTCTCATGAATACACCATACCAGTCAGAGACATCGGCACGGATATATGGCTCCTGCCCAGTCGCCTTTATAATGTCCGCCGTAACTTCTCGGGCAGCGTTCAATAAAATTCTCTCAGCCTCATCCCAGTCGGAGTCGAATGTTATCCTTAAAACAAACTCGTCGAGTATATAAGCCGGACCTGTTTCGCCCTCACTTCTACTAAACTTTTTCCGAAACATTTCAATGAGCTTCTCTTGCTCTTTCGGCGTGTAATTAATTACTAATGTGCCGAAGAGCATAGCGTTTGGTATGAGAATAGTCCTATTTACGGGCTCTTCGCTTCCAACAGACCCCCCAACCTGATTCAGTATTGTATACAGTGGGGTAACCGCGACAACATCGCCAACTAAACCATAGGATGGCAATTGAACTCTATCGCCAACGCTGAAAGGTCTAATGATTGATATTAGAAGCCACCCGGCGATTCCAGTTATAGGCGCCTGCAATGACCATCCTAGAAACATTCCTCCAAAGGCCGCGAAAACCGAGCCGAGGGCTCCGAGTGAAAACCAGTCACTTAAAATAAATATTATCCCAACTAAAATTAGAAAAGCTTTAATTACATTATTAATCATTATTACCTCTCCTTCCTTTGCGCCAGCCCTTAACATTGCTGATCTTATTAGTAGCGATGTGAACATGTAGCCTATTGTTAACCCCATAAACAAAACAAGCGCGGAGATGAACCTTGCTGCATAAATCTCGGTTATTAGGGTAGATAGGGCCTTTGACCCACCAAGCAGATAGTACCATAGGACAACAGCCAGAGCCACGGCAGTTAAGATAATCGTCAACTTCCTTTGCATAAACTTTCCACCAGAGCATTAGTTCAATTTGTTATGATAAGAGCTTAAAGAGCCGACTTTTATTCTTATCTATATCGCTCCAACAACCTTAATAGGGCATTGTCAGCTTAAAGCAATCGCTCACAGATGGCTTATAAACATCGTCGCCCTTAAACTTCACGTAAACGCTAACTTGATTTCTAATCTTGAGGGGCCTCAGCCCTTCCACGGAAAAGAAACCATTTTTATCTGTAATCCCACAAGCAAGCATTTTATCTCCCCTAAAAGTTCTAACGTCATATATTTCTACTTTAGCCTTCTCTATTCCATTACCTGTAATAACATCAATAAGTTTACCAGTAATAGTGAAGCCGGGATTTTGAGAAAAGCCTGATACCCCATCGATAATTATACGACTTTCCCTCCTGAAGGCGCGTAACCTAGGAGGGGAGCGTTTCGGCTGCACGTATACTTCTTCGTTCTCTATGTAAACCTTATAGTAATATTCGGCTTCAAATGGTGGTTTAAAGGGCACAACTATTCTTTCAGTTGACAGAGGTGGTAGGGTCACAATATGTTTAGAGTGTTTCACTATTGTGTCTGGAAGAAACTTATTACTTTTAAATATCGCCACTTTAACCAGACCTGTTACTGACTGCATTCTCAGAGGATTTTCCATAATAACTTCTATAAACACTTTATCGTAAACTAGAGAGTATGAAACCGGTTTTCCGGAGGAATCAACCCATCCCGAGGATTTGTACTGTGGCAGTGGATCTCTCAACTCTATGTCACCACTAAGGCTCTAAGGTAAGTATGCATAGATGAGACAACAGATAATTGCGAGGAACGCCCCAATTAAACCCCATATCACCCATCCAATTGAGAAAATCTGTGGAAACATCTCCAGCAGTAGTGGAAGGATGCGAGCATAGAGTAGATTAGCCACCGCTCCCAAAATAAAGCCTATAAACCCAATTATTAATGTTGCAATCATCATTTTGAGTCTCTGACCCACCACCATGCCTCCCTTAATATTTTTCTCCCTCTCTGCTTCAGTCATCTTAAGAGACTTTGAAAAGCAAATTAAACTTTAGTATCATAGACATATTTGCGCACATAATATATTCCATGGAAGAAGACTAATGATGGCCACGTATTGTTTAAGCGGTGTCGCAATCAATATCTCGATATATTTATATACATTGTTTTATAATCGTTATTTTGGGGGCACCTATGCCTGTTCAGAGATTTAGAATAACTCCCACATGCAAGAGCGCACTCTTCAGAGCTAAAAGGTGGTTTTACTCAACATTCTATACTGGAGCCCCGGCTGAAGTTAAAGAGGAAAATAAGAAGATTTGGGTTGATTTGGCTGGTAGGCTAGTCGAGGAGATAAATAAGCGAAATGCCGCCGAGAAGCCAGCAAGGCTTACAATAAACTATGAGACCGGACCTAAGGGAGAATTTAAACCGCTCTCAGCAACAATAGAGATAATGGAAGTAAGGCCACTAGAAACCTTTACAATATTCTTATCAAAGGAGGAGGAGAAAAGGAAGCTTAAGGCGGAACTTGAAGAATTAGTTAAGAAGGCGAAGGAACTCGGAATAAGTCTGAAAGATCTTGAGAGCCTATCATAGTATGTAAAATTGGGATAGCGCCTTTTTCTCTTAAATTCCCTGACAAATCATATATCGTAAATCATTTAAGAGCATATTTAATATTTTTGTTTATGGTGAAAGAATCCATGTCTGAGCCAGAGTTAAAGGAAGTTGGCAGAGTAACCCATTACTTCACTAGGATAGGTGTTGCTGTAGTCAATTTAACCGACACTCTCTCAGTAGGCGATAGAATCCTAATAAGGGGGTCAACAACAAATTTTGAGCAAGTAGTTGAGTCTATGCAAATAGAGCATAAAAATGTTAATGTCGCGTATAGCGGGCAGAGTGTAGGGCTTAAGGTTAACCAGAGAGTTAGGGAGGGCGATAAAGTCTATAAAATACTCTCATAAGATTCTGATGTTTTCAGCACATAAATTGCCATAATCACATTTTAATCATCTTTTTATAACATTGGTCAGATATTATAGTAAGGGTAGGCGTGATGAGCGGAAAGCTTCCGGGATATAGGGGGCTGGCCTTAAAAGTCCTTCTTGAAGCGGGAGCTGAGGTTGGGGATTTAATACGAATAATTAGAGGTGAGGAGTGCTTCGAAGGAATTCTGATTCCTAGATCAGAGTATGGCGACGACAAACATATAGTTATAAAGATTAAGTCGGGCTACAATATTGGCGTTGAAATCACGCCAGCAACAAGAATAGAAAGGGTTGGCATGGAAGCTAAGCCAGCATTTATTCCACCCCTTCCCCCTGAACAGAAGGCGGATCTGCCAAGAGTTATAATTTTAAGCACTGGCGGCACGATAGCTAGCAGAGTTGACTATAGGACTGGAGCGGTTAGACCAGTTATTTCGGCAGGCGACCTATACAGTATTGTCCCCGAGCTGGCAGACATAGCCCTCATAGATGCTGAAATATTATTCAGCGTCTTCAGCGAAGACTTAACCCCAAAACACTGGACAGCTATGGCTGAGGCCGTTGCCCAACATATTTCTAGGGGCGTTTGCGGCGTTGTCATAGCCCATGGAACCGACACAATGGGATATTCGGCAGCAGCATTAAGCTTCGCCCTGCAGAATCTCCCAGTTCCAGTAATATTTGTGGGCGCTCAGAGGTCTGAGGATAGGCCAAGCTCTGACGCCGCTATTAACTTAATAGGAGCCGTTTTAGCAGCATCTAGGGCGCCGTTTGCTGAAGTAGCGGTGGCGATGCATGAAACCCCTTCAGATGAGTCGGTAATTTTGCATAGGGGAACTAAAGTTAGAAAGTGTCATACAAGCCGCAGGGATGCATTTAAGACCGTGAATGCTAAGCCGCTGGCTAGAGTCGTAGATAGGAGCATCTATATGATCGAGAATAATTACCGACCCAGAGACCCGGAACGTAAGCTTATTTTAAAGCCGAACTTTGATGATAGAGTTGCATTAATAAAGTTTTATCCGGGAATGGACCCTAGGGTAATCGACTGGTATGTTTCTGAAGGTTACAGGGGGATAGTCCTTGAGGGAACTGGATTGGGCCACGTTCGCCGAGAATGTTTCCCAGCCATTAAAAGGGCTATCGATAAGGGCGTAATTGTAGCCATGACATCACAGTGCATTTGGGGGCGCGTGAACATGAACGTTTACTCTAATGGCAGGGATCTGCTGGCCATGGGCGTGCTTCCATTAGAGGATATGCTTGCCGAAACCGCGCTCGTTAAGATGATGTGGTGTCTTGCGCAAGCCAAAAATTTAGACGAAGCTAAAAGACTTATGTTAACAAATATTGCAAACGAGATCTCTGAGAGAACGATAGAGCCCATAGAAGCTCCCAAGATTTAAGGCCTAATGGATTCGGGGGTAGATTTAATGAAGATTGATTATGGCGCGCTTGATCTTAAAGTTGGTTTAGAATGCCACCAGCAGCTTGCAACGCGGGAGAAGCTCTTCTGTAAATGTAAGCCTCAGCTTTTTAAGGGCGACCCGGAAATAACGTTTCTCCGGAGACTAAGGCCGACGCAGAGTGAACTCGGTCAAATAGATCCAGCAGCCTACTTTGAGTTCCAGAAGGGTGTGAAGATTCTTTATGAAGCAAACAGCGAGACGTCCTGCCTTGTGGAGATGGATGAGG
The DNA here is from genome assembly GCA_018396655.1 of Candidatus Bathyarchaeota archaeon. GTDB lineage: Archaea > Thermoproteota > Bathyarchaeia > Bathyarchaeales > DTEX01 > DTEX01. The sequence goes on along the minus strand of JAGTQF010000005.1, from coordinate 42,355 downwards.
AGCCGCCCCACGAGATTAACCGCGAGGCTCTGGAAATAGCTCTAATCATAGCGCTTATGATGAATGCCAAGCCAGTGGATGAGATCTATGTTATGCGTAAAATAGTTATAGACGGGTCAAACACAACTGGCTTTCAAAGAACTTGCGTCGTCGCATTGAATGGTTCGATAAAAGTTGATGGTAAGACTATACCTATACAGCATATAAGTCTTGAGGAAGATGCTGCGAGAAAGATGGGTGAGGATGGTCTCCTAGTGCGATATAGAATTGATAGGCTTGGCATACCCCTTGTTGAGGTCACAACAGGTCCAGTGATAAATACGCCGGAGGAAGCTGAGAAGGTTGCTCTTGCAATCGGCAGAATACTGAGGGCTACAAGAAGAGTTAAGCGTGGCATTGGAACGATAAGACAAGACCTGAATATATCTATTAGAGGCGGCGCCCTAGTTGAGATAAAAGGCGTCCAGGAGCTTGAACTGATCTCTAAGGTTGTTGAGTATGAGGTCCAGCGCCAAATAAACCTTCTAAAGATCCGTGACGAGCTAATAAGGAGAGGAGTGAAAGAGAAAGACCTAAAAGAAGAGATTTTCGACGTTACAGAGATTTTTACGGGGACCAAATGTCAGGTACTTAAAAGAGCTATAAGTAGAGATGGAAGAGTGCTAGCCGTTAAGCTACCAAAATTCTCCGGTCTGCTAGGCCTCGAACTTATACCAGGCTTAAGGTTCGGCGGCGAACTATCAGATAGGGCGAAGTTCTGGGGTAGGGTTGGAGGGATACTCCATACGGATGAGCTTAGAGCCTACGGCGTTTCAGAGGAGGAGATATCTGAATTAAAGAGAAGGATGAACGCCTCTGAGGAGGATGCTATCGTTCTGGTCGCTGATAAAATTGAGAACGCCAAGGACGCCCTAAAGGCTGTCATAGAAAGAGCTCGTGAAGCATTAAAAGGGGTTCCGGAGGAGACGCGTGCAGCCAATCCCGATGGCACAACAAGGTATATGAGGCCGAGGCCTGGAGCCGCTAGAATGTACCCTGAAACAGATGTACCGCCAGTAAAAATAACCCGCGATTACCTGGAGCGATTAAAAGAGAAATTGCCGGAGCCGCCAGATGTCACCGTGAGAAGATTAATGGAAAAATATGGTATAAACGAGAAGCTTGCAAGACAGCTCTCTGATTCCGAGTATCTCGACCTCTTTGAGGTAATAGTTAAGGAGACTGGAGTTGCGCCGACGTTTGTGGCTGCGACGCTCACGGAGACATTTAAGGCTTTAAGGAGGGAGGGAGTGAACCTTGACGCTATACCCGATGAGAAGATAATTGAGGCGTTCAGGCTTGTTGGCTTAGAGAAGACATCTAAGGAGGCGATACCTGAAATAATTAAGTGGCTTACAGAGCATGAAGAGGCTACTCCAAGCGACGCTATAAAAGAGCTCGGATTAACTATGATATCGGATGATGACTTAAAGACGCTGATAGATGGGTATATAGAGAAAAATAGGAGTCTGGTTGTAGAGAGAGGAATTGGGTCGCTCGGAGCGTTGATGGGCATAATAATGAGAGATCTGAGAGGCAGGGTTAAGCCGGAGACCGTTAACAAGATCTTGAGGGAGAAGCTCTTAGAGGAACTTAAAAAGGCTTAAATAATGCTGAAAAAACTGCATCCATGTCAGAAAGCATTCCAAAACACATCCTTAGAGAATTGAAAAATGTTATAAGGCTCTAGATCCTAAAAGAGGAATGGTTGTCTTGTTTGATTAAAATTCAGGCGGAAATAAAGACATCATTCGGTAAAATAGTGGTTGAAGGTTCAACTATAAATGAGGTAGTTACGGCAATAAACTCCTTCCCCGAAAACCTTATTGTAGAGCTTGAAAGAATTGTTTTAAGGATGCTTTCGCAGAGCACGAATAAGGAGTATGAGGGCATAGTTAAGGTTACGGAAGAGGGGCCAATTCTAGTTCTTAAGGATGCTAGTGGAATCACCCAATATGAAGCTATTGCCCTAACCTTATACTTCTCTAAAAACAGATGCAGCAAGCCGTCAACCATAAGGCGGCTCCTAGAATACTCAGGAATAAAATTGCAGGTCTCTTCTAGGCTGAATGAAATGGCTAAGCGTGGCTTAGTTTTTAAGCCGATTCCGGGAAGGGCTGAGTGGGCCTTAAGCCCAAAGGGTGAGCGCTGGGTAGAGGAGGAGGTGTTGCCTAAGCTTAAGGAGGCTGCTAATCGTTAGCTTTAGCCCCCTCAACTCTCTCCTGAAAATACTCGTCGTATGCTTTAAGCATGGCCTTAATATACTCCTTTAACATGTTTGGCGTTACTTCAGGGCTTATAGCTAAATTTATTGAGATCGTTGCTCTCGGTTCGACTATTGCTCTAGGCGGCATTAAAGATTTGCTCTCTGCCCTTCTAACAGTTTTCCTAGCAACCCTGCCCTCTCCAGGCATAGTAATCTTTTTGGGTGGGGAAGGTTTAGTGGAGGCGTATAACCAGTCTAATTGAAAGGCGTATGCGATTAGATCTAGGAAAGCATTAAGTCCAACTTTATCTGCCCTTAAGTCGCCGATAACCCTCGGCAGCTCCACTAACGCGGAGTCTCTGTCCATACTCTCCTTCTCCATCCGCTCAACGAATCTTAGAAGCGCTTCCTCCTTACACAGGATATTTCTCAGCAATCGCCTAGTAGTGTCACCTTCAGGGTCTATTTTATATGCGTAAGCGAACTCAGCAGCCTCACGAGTCAGCTTATATTTTCCCTGCTCCTTACCGCTCTCTTCTATGAAACCCCAGCTCTTAAGAAAACCGTTATTGCGGCTGATATTATGTAGTGTAACAGTTGATTTCTCCGCAACTTCGCTTACGCCGACATACTCTTTATCTGCACCAGCATTTAAGTAGGCAACTAAGATATCGCATATCTTAGAGAAGCTTAAGCGCCTAGGAAGAATTTTAGACATTCTCTTCACCTAAATTCTTATAGCCGCCAGAGGATATTAAGTGATTCTTTAATCTATTCTCTGCCAAAATCTTTTAATGAGTGAGGAGAATACTACTATATGTATTTTTAAGGGTCTGTTGGCTATGGGCTGTGGAGAGGCGAACTTGGAGTTAACCGTAAAATATAAGGATGTTGAAGCTAGGTTCTCCGGCAAGCCTGATGAGGTATTAAGGGCTTTCTTCGGCTTTATGGGTAGAGTTCTGCCAACTTACGATTTAGCGTCTCAGCTAACCCTCACAATAGACCTGGAAAATCTTTTAGTAAGCGTGAAAGATCTCATAGCGTTCACACCGGAGGGACCTGTCATAGTTGTTCCACGGGAGAGGCTTGGCGGGGATAGAAATGTTATTATGCTTAACCTCATAAGAGCCTATATTGGCTACAAGACCGGTCGATTGGAGAGAGACTCTCTATCAACTTCGGAGATAATGGCCTTAACTGGCGGTAAGAGCGGGACGGTTGCAGCCCGCTTAAGCGAGCTGACTGATATGGGTTTAGTTGAGAGGGTTGGGCGTGGAGAGTATAGAGTGACAACGTTAGGCATAAAATACTTTTTAGATGAGGTGCTACCAAAGATTAAGCTGGAGGAAAAGGGTAGAGTTGAGTGAGAAGAATAGCGTAAAGGTTCATTTAGAGTTTGGCGAAGTTAAGGTGGACTTTGAAGGAGGCGTCAACCAAGTCCTCGAATCTATACTGAGGTTTTTGGCTAAAATATGTCCGGCTATCGAAATAGTCCAGAAAATAACTTACACACCTGATATAGCAAGCATCATAAACAACATAGCCGGAATTATAGAGATAACTGAGGATGGCCCTTTCATAAGGCGTGAAATTAACTTATCAGCCAAAAACGCAATATGCCTAGCCCTCTTAGGCGCTTATATCGGCAATAGAATTGGGAAACTTCCGAAGGACACGCTGTCCGTAAGCGAGCTCTCAAAATTGACTGGAAAGGCAAGGAAAACAATAAGCAATGATATACCGGATTTAATTGAGGATGGATTAGTAGAGAAGGTTTCTGAGGGAGAGTACCGAATAACTCAGTTAGGCATTAGGAGGACGGAGGATACCATAAGCGCGATTAAAGAGGGGCAAGCGAGCGTCACTAGGCGGCGTTAAACTGCTTAAACATTGTTAACGCAGAAATCAGCTAGCGATATATACCTCTAAGTACTAAACCTTTGCTAGGCACTATTAACTGGGGTATGGCCATTGAAGGGCAGACCTCTAGCCGCGATAGTCTCAGCGGGTTTATCTAAATTCGGTAAGAGGGATGGCTTCTCTAGCAGGGAGTTGTTTGCAGAGGCTGTTAAAGAGGCTTTTGATACGTGCCCAAACCTAGATCCAAAAAAGGATATTAAGGCCCTTATAGTGGGCAACATGAGTGAGGCCTTTGAGCATCAATGCCACTCTGCCCCAATAATGTCTGATTGGGCTGGCATATTGCCTGCGCCATCCGTGAGGGTTGAGGTTGCCTGCGCATCGTCGGGTGCGGCGATAAGATATGGATTATTTGCGATAATCTCGGGGCTATGTGATGTTGTGATGGTTGGCGGCTTCGAAAAGATGACGAATAGAACCACTCTTGAGGCTACCGAGTATTTAGCTATGGCTTCAGACTTCCCGCTTGAGCAGTGGAATGGTGCAACCTTTCCAGCACTCTTCGCCCTTATGGCGACAGCCCACATGCATAAGTATGGGACAACTGAAGAGCAGATGGCCCTTGTCGCAGTTAAAAATCACCATAACGGCACGCTAAACCCCAAGGCCCATATGCAAAGAGAAGTTACCGTTGAGCAGGTTTTAAGCTCAAGAATTATCGCTAAACCATTAAAGCTTTTCGACTGCTCCCTAATTTCAGATGGAGCTAGCTGCGCAATTCTGACCAGACCGGATATCGCTAGAAAGTACACTGATACGCCAGTCTATATAATTGGCTCCGGCCACGGAACTGATGCTATAGGGTTATATGAACGGGATGATCTCACAAGCCTAAAAGCCACTAGAATAGCTGCTAAGGAAGCTTATGACATGGCTGGCCTAAGCCCAAAGGACATCGATGTCGCTGAGGTACATGACTGTTTCACGATAGCTGAGATAATCGCCTATGAGGATCTGGGCTTCTGTAATCCTGGCGAGGGTGGGAAGTTTATTGAGAGTGGAGCCCCAACACTAGATGGCTCACTACCAGTTAATACCAGCGGTGGGCTTAAGGCTAAGGGTCATCCTGTCGGCGCAACCGGCGTAGCTCAACTATATGAAATTTTCCTCCAGCTAACTGGCCAAGCAGACAAGAGACAAGTGGATGACTGTGAGATTGGTTTAACGCATAATTTAGGTGGAAGTGGAGCGACATGTATAGTTCACATATACCGTAGGGGGTGAGAGGTTGAGTGAAGCCGCACAATTCACCATAGAGCAATTCTACAGGTTTATAGCTGAGAAGAAGATTATGGCTGTGAAGTGTGAGAATTGCGGGAAGATCCTTATTCCACCGAGGCCGCTATGCCCAAATTGTCTATCAACCAGTTTGAAGTGGATTCAGCTTAAGGGAAGGGGTAAGCTCTTGACATATACGGTGATACATGTTGCTCCAGAGAAGTTCCAGCATCTGGTTCCATATATTTTTGGCATAGTTGAGCTCGACGAAGGTGTCCGCCTTCCCGGCATAATTCAGGGAGTAAAGCCTGAAGACTTAAAGATAGGCATGACCCTTGAAATCGACTTCAAAGTGGATATACCGCAAACATGGCCCCAGTGGCCCAGATACTTCTTTAAACCTCCCTAAAAACATCCATTATCTATATCTATTCACCCCTCAATTTATTTTGTCCATTTATTCTCGCTGCGTGTGAGGTGCACTAATGGAGGAGGATGATCTGAGTAAGTATGTGAATGACCCATTATGGCCTATACTTGTCGAAACAGTCCATTCAATGATAATGTACAGGTACCATAAGACCTATGTTGAGGAGAAGATACTTCGAGAGAAGCCTGAAATATCGCCTAGAGAGCTTGCTGCGAGGCTAGGTATTCCTCTAGGAGAAGCTCTAGTCATATTATATGAGCTGAGGGGGAAGGCTAAGGGTAAGCTTATTTAATTCAACCTTCGACAACATAACGGTAGTAGACGCTCTCTCCGGCCGTTGGACTGCGCCTAGTTATCTTCACTATGTCGCCGGGCTTCGCCCCAATAACCCGTATAATTGGATCAGAGGTTTTTATGCGCGGCAGCTTGTATGGTTCAATACGATACTTCTCTAAAACGACCTTTCTCTCCTCAGGTGAGAGGACTTCATGCTTTGGAACTAGATAGTGCTTAAATATGTTAAATGATGGAAAATCTTGTGGAATTAGCTCAATATTGTTTTTTCGAGCTAGGGATTTGGCTGACTGCGTGTATTTTTCGCTGACTATTATGCCGTTCTCAATATTTTTTGAGCTCATATATTTCGCCATTTGATTAACATGTTTAACGCCTATAGCATCGGTTATCGAGGTTGTCCAGATAAGTATCTTCTTCCCCTCGACATCCTCAACCTCGGTCAGTATGCCATCCTTAACTTCCTCCCTTCCTAGAACTTTATAGTTTCTTAGCTCAATAAGTACTTGGGTTTTCCTTTCAAGCAGCGTGTTAAGGGTCAAAAGCCGAATTCACCTCTAATTAAACATCGAAGAATTCAATATGACTAAACTTTTAAACTTTACGCCTATGCTTTCCTCAGCGAGTTTGGGCATGAAGGCTATCAAATTGCCGATAGATTGATGCGGCGGCGCCAAGCGCACTGGCATATTCGCAGTCGCCGGGCACGACTACTTCTGCGCCGAACATCTTAATAGTTTCACATATTATCTTGGACACTATTTTACTTTTGGGAAGCATCCCGACGAGAATTATGCTGTTCTCCAGATCATATGCTTTGGCAGCCATGGCCGCTAAAACCCCTATCGTCTGCGAAACCATATTAAAGATCCCTGCGGCAACATCTTCGGCTTTAGACTTGCATGTTAATTTCCCAAGGTTTGAGGCTGTTGCGTCCGCTGGAATAATACCTATCGGCCCGCCAACTATATCTCCGACGGTTAAATCAACTCTCCCAGCATCCCCCTTTAAAGCCATATTCTCTAGGTCTTCAAAGATGGATAAGCCTAAAAGTCTCCGTGAAAGGCCGAGAACTGTGCCTCCGCCGACACCGGTTCCACCCACGTGCTTAATAGTTCTTCCACCATTATATACGGCAACGATAGCGGTCCCGGTCCCGGCGCTGACAACCAAACCCTCATCCCTATTAGCCAGCAGTAGGCCCCCTAGACCTATAGCAGTTATCTCATCTATTCGCTTAACTGGTAAACCGAAGGCTTCTTCACCAATAAACCTTGAGCCCCCGCCCGACGCCGCAACAACCCCTATTCGACCTCTAAGTTCCTCATCAATTTTCCTAATGAAGGAGTTTAGGGTTCTTAGAGCCGCAGTCTTCAGGTCTTCCACTGGCAGAATTTGCTTCTCAATGATCTTAAGATTCTCGTCTACGAGAATCGCTTTGGCGAAGCTGGCGCCCACATCTAAGCCTAATATCATAGATCTAGCCCCGGAACGAAAACTATCTGCCTGCTTAAATTCCTAAAATAAAAACTTTTAGGCTTTAAGGCTTTATCTTCACGGTACGTTGACCTCCATCTCAGCAGATTTGTGCGGATTGTGTTAAGTTAGAATATGTTTAAACACTTTATACAAAAATCTTATCTCTATAAATGGCGTATCATCACTACAAAAAAGGCTAGAGGCCCGGATCACTATGAAGGCGATTAAAGTTATCGCAAGTGCTGTATGTGGCGTTCTTTATGGGGCCGTCGGCTACATGATTTATTCCTTGGCACCAATAACCACGCCGGGCGTTGGAGTGGTTAGATTTTGGCCATCTGTCGTCATACCAGCCGTTTTCGCGGTTCTTTTTGGGCCGCTTGTCGGGGGTTTGGGTGCGGCCATAGGAATATTCTTGAGCGATATGGCGATACATGGAGATCCATTGCTTAGCCTTTCAGCCGGAGTCACATCAAACTTCATCGGCTTTTATCTAGTAGGGTATATTTCTAGGAGAAGTTTGGATTGGGCTAAAACCTTGGCCATAACTAGCATAGTACTTTTATCCACGCTCCCCGTGTTAGAGTATATTCTCCTAACGCACGTTTCGCTTGAAGCTGCGATACTATTTATAGGGCTCCTAATAGCAAGCTACATTTTAATGGTGGTTATAGGCCAGCTGTGGCCTCGGTGGAGGAGCTATGGCATAGCGTCAATAACTGGTTTAGGCGTTGGGAGCACGATAATAGGCTTCGTTGTCTGGGCTTATAGCCAAATATTTATTCTGCCGCCGGCGGTTGGAGGAGGCTTCCAGATACCACTGTATGGAGCGTTAATATGGCTAGTATGGACATTTGCAACTGAAATACCCTTCCTCATAATACTTGGGCCGCCAATACTGAGGGTTTGCTTCAAAGCATTCCCATCGCTAAACCCCATAAAGCCTCTAGCCGCAGTTACTGAGCAACAGGAGCGATGAGAAAATGATGTTTAAAGTTGTTGCTGTAGGCGGAACATTTGATGAGCTCCATAGGGGGCATAAGGTCCTGCTCACCACAGCATTTAAGTATGGTGAAAATGTCTGGATAGGGCTCTGCACAGATGATTTTGCTAAAAAGCTGCGTAAGAACCATGAGATTGCACCATATGAGAGTAGAGCCGATGAGATCAAGAAGTTTCTTAAGGAGCTGGGCGTCTATGAGCGGGCGAAAATAATCCCGCTATCTGACCCCTATGGGCCAGCTGCGACGAGCCCTGAGATGGAGGCTATTGTTGTTAGTAGGGAGACCGAGGCCAGGGCCAGAGAGATAAACGCGGTGAGGATGAAGAACGGTCTTAAACCGCTAGAAATAATAGTTATAGATATGGTTCCCGCCGAGGATAACATTCCGATATCAACGACGAGGATCAGGCGTGGCGAAATAGATCGGGAGGGAAAACTTCTAAGAAAATAACTATTTAAGCCTGCTCTGACAAATACACTTTCAGTAGGGTGAAAAGCCCACGTATAGTGATGTAATTGAAGAGAACAGGTTTTAGCGAGCTGCCACTTCATGATGGTAAGGCTCCCCAGTGGCTAGTTGAGCGAATGATAAAGCTGGCAAAAGAAATAGTTGCAATAATTGTTTATGAATATGGGCAGAATACTTTTCTCCAGAGAGTTTCAGATCCATACTGGTTTCAGGCTTTCGGCTGCGTCTTAGGCTACGATTGGCATTCTTCGGGCGTAACAACGGTCGTTACAGGAGTGCTTAAAACAGCGCTAAAGGATGGGGATTTAGGCATAGCTGTCTGCGGTGGTAAAGGTAAAGCATCAAGAGAGACGCTCTCGGAGATAGTTAAGGTCGGGGAAACATTCAACCTATCATCTAAAAAGATAGAGAGCCTGCAGTATGCAAGCAGGATGAGTGCAAAGATTGATAACACAGCGATACAGGCAGGTTATCCTCTCTACCATCACGCGTTTTTCCTATCTGAGGATGGTAAATGGGCTGTAATACAGCAGGGCATGAATGTAAATGACAGGACTGCGCGGAGATATCACTGGCTCTCAGACAACGTAGAGAGTTTCGTTGTTGAGCCGCATAACGCCATAGTTGGAGATGTTAAACGTCCGCTGGTCTTAGATATGACTGCTAAGGAGAGCGAGAGCTGCCGGAAAACGTCGGTTGATATAGCTAAAGAGAGGCCTGAGAAGGTTGCTAGGATGATTGAAATGATACGTCCAGCATGCCAAAGATCACTTCAGGAATGGATGGCAGACATACCAGCCAAAGAGAATAAAGATTACATCGCAGATTTCCTCAAAATGCCGCTAACAATAAATTGGAAGGCTTTAAAGAGGGCTTACGAGATACAGCCAAGGAATTATGAAGAGCTCCTTAACATCAAGGGTATAGGACCGTCAACGGTTAGGGGTTTGGCACTCGTAGCCGAGATAATATATGGCGATAAGCCGAGCTGGAAGGATCCAGTTAAATACTCCTTCGCTTACGGCGGAAAAGATGGCGTCCCATATCCAGTCAATAGGAGAGCTATGGATGAGTCAATAAGGATACTGAAGGAAGCTGTTGAAAAGGCTAGACTAGGTGACAAAGAACGCTTAAGCATGCTTCAGAAACTCAGAAGATTTGTGCCTCCAAATGCAGAGATTTAGGCTTCTTTAAATTATTCCTATTGGTAATCCGTCTCCGCGAGTATCTGCGTATCCGGCCCTAAGCCTCTCTTTAATTTCAACTATAGCTGCCACACCCATCCTAGCTGGATAAGGTAATTTCCTCACTTCATACCCTGCTATAGGATGATTGTCATATCCCTCCTCGCATTCCACTAGATTAGTGCCGGGATTCCACCTAAACCTAGGATACTCTATAGCTTCTTGAGGGTGAAATCCGTAGTCAATGATATTAGTTATTAGTTGGCTGTGGAATAGTGGCCTATAATGCCCGCCCGATATACCTATAGCCATAAGCCTTTCACTACACTCAAGTATCACTGCGGAAAGAGTGTGTAACGTTTTCTTGTAGGGTTCAAGCCTGTTAATGTGCTCTTCATCCAGAGAGAAGGAAGAAGCACGGGAGTTTAAAGTGATATTGAATTTTGGCTCAGTAATATAGGAGCCAAAATTATGGAAGATGCTCTGAATAGCTGCTACAAGCCAGCCATCGTCAGCCACAGCAAAGAAGGTGGTGTCAGCGCCGTTAATACTTTTCTCATTAACCCTTAACATGCTGTTCCTCATGCGCCCTATAAAATCATCGCTCAGAAGATCATGTCCCCTTAAATTCATATATCTCGGATCTGTAACATACATATCTCTAACGCCGTATGCAACCTTCGCATTATCTACCATAATTTTGATTCGACGCATAGAGTTAGGCGGAATCTCCTTCAGATCTAAGTCTTCTAAAAGCCTTAAAATATGTAGCGTTGTTATTCCCTGAGCGTTAGGGGGCATCTCATAGACTCTTTTACCCCGATACTCAATCGATAGCGGATCCCCAAACTCACTGCTATATCTTTTAAAGTCCTCTAACTCTAATACGCCACCGAGAGAATTAACATAGTCCACAATGCTTTCAGCGATCTCACCCTCATAAAAGCTTCTTGGATCCGAGCTCACCATTTCTAGAGCCTTAGCAAGACCCTTAAATGAAATTATGTCGCCTTCACTTGGAACTTTGTTGCCTGAGAGGTATGTTTCCCTTGAACCTCTATCTTTCATAAGTTCATCTTTGAGATTGCTTATGGCTTCACACAAACTTTTAGTTGCTGGGAAACCATAAGCGATTTTAATTGCTGGAAGTACGAGCTTACTCCAATCTAGGCTTCCGAACCGCCTCCACAACTTATATAGGCCGTCAACCATCCCAGGGATGGATATAGAATATACGCCGTGAGATGGCATGGAGGAGAAGCCCAGTCTCCGCATAAAATCCAGCGTAAGTTTCCCAGGAGCATAGCCACTACCGTTAAGAAAGTGTACGCGGCCATTCGGATCCATTACTAAAGCGAAAAAGTCTCCGCCAAGCCCAGATAGATGTGGCAGAACAACGCTTAAAGAAAAGCCTATGGATACAGTAGCATCTACAGCATTACCCTCTTTTAAAACGCTGGCGCCAACCATAGAAGCTAAAGGATGCTCAGATGACACAACACCGCTCATAGAGTAAAATGGAGACTTAAAATACATATGAAAAAGATATCCTGCAAATTATACTTAAATTTTAAGGTGGATTGAAATATTCTAGGAAACAAATTGTTAAAATATTATAAGCCTTTTCCAATATTTCAATACTAATAAAGTTCAGGGTCGCGCATGTCTATGTCAAAAACATCGGGCGGTAGTCTCATCTCAAGGTATAAAGTTATAGATTTTCACACCCACATAGGAAAGCTATGGAGAACGTATCCCAAATTTACCGCAAAAGATCTCCTAAAGAGGATGGATGAGCTGGGAATAAGCATAGCATGCGTCCTTCCACTCGAAAATCCTGAGGAAACAGACTTCTACTCAACCACCAGCAGCGTTTTAAGGGCCATTAAAAGGTATAAGGATAGGCTCATACCTTTCTGTAACGTGGATCCGCGGAGGGGTGACCCGGACAAATTCGATCCATATCCAATAATCGAGGATTACGTGTCTAAGGGGTGCAGAGGATTTGGAGAGCTATTGGCTGGCCTCGAAGTAGATGATTATAGGATGCAGAAGATTTATAGGGCTGCTGGCGAACTCAACATACCTATAGTCATGCACTTTGACGCATACCGTTGTATCGATGACATCGGCTTGCCAAAATTTGAGAAAATTATTAAAATTTACAGCAAAACTATTTTTGTTGCACATGGCCCCCATTGGTGGGCTGAAATATCAGCCGATGTGAAGCCAAGCGATAAAAGTGGTTATCCAAGCGGACCAATAAAACCCGGTGGGAAAGTGGAATATTTGCTACAGACATACAATAATGTTTATGCCGACTTATCCGCTAATTCCGGAGAAAACGCCCTCAGCCGTGACCCTGAGTACGCAAGAGAATTCTTAGAGAGAAACAGCTTAAAGCTTCTCTTTGGAACCGATCTCCTCCTAAAGTCACAGAAAATTGAGATTCACAATATTTTGGAAAGGATGAATTTAAGCGAGAAAGCATACGAAAGAATTCTTTATAAGAATGCTGAAAGACTTCTGAAGCTCTAAATGGAAACAAATATATAATATATAGGAGATGGCTAAGTCGAATGGAAAGTAACCTCATTATTTATGAGGACCCCAGTACATTTTTAGAAAGGCTGAATAAACTAAATGAGGAGCTAACTTTCAGTGAACGATTGGAGATTCTACGAGAGATAAAGATGAAGCATACTCATGAGAAACAGAAAGTTATTGGCATTATGGACCAGGATGATCACGGGAGACTTCTTCCACCACCCGAGCTCAGAGAAATAGTCGAGTACATGGGGCCTTCAGGTGAACCGGTTAGAGATGTGAAATTAAATAACTTTAAGCCTATAAGCAATCACCCGAGTGGAGGGTTTTTTGGGCCGAAGATTTGCGGAGAAAACTTCAGATTGTTTCTTTCCTCGCATCCGGTTTACATCAATCCTTTTAGCTCTATTCTTGGCGGCTATATGGCCTATTTTATGAGCTACCGAGACCCGCATTGGAATCCGGATCTTTCCCCACCACAGCATTTAGTGGAGGCTTGGAGCAAATACGATATTTACCCAGGCGTAGGCGCAGTTCAGCATTTCTGCCAAGATATGCAGATAGGCTTCAGCCTTGGTTGGGGAGGATTACTGAGGAAAATACGCTATTATCGGGAGATTAATCCTCAGGCAGCAGAATTCTACGACGGATTGGAGAGCGTAGTTATCGGGGTTCAGGAATGGATAGCTAGACATGTTAAGGCGGCTAGGGAGCTCGCTGAGAAAGAGAGAAACCCAACTTTACGCAGGAACTTAAAAGATCTGGCCGATATAAATGAGCGGTTAATTAATGAGCCGCCTAGAACATTCTGGGAAGCTTGCCAGTGGACAGCTTGGTATCAAATGATTGCCCGAATGTATAATGGAAGCGGCTCTATGGGGAGAATCGACGTGTGGCTTAAACCATTCTATGAGCGTGATGTGGCCGCCGGCATATTAACTGATGAAGAAGCCATTTTCCACCTCGCATGCCTGTTTTTAAATGATACACAATACTATCAGCTTGGCGGACCGGATGCTAGCGGTAAAGATGTCACAAATAAGCTCTCATATCTTGTCTTAGAGGCTGTTCACAGACTTAAAGCGCCAGCTAATATAGGGATATTTGTTTGGGAGGGTTTAGATCCAAGGCTCTTGGACAGAGGCATAGAAATAATGCTTGAAGATAAGATGGGTTTCCCGAAATTCCTGGGCGGCGACGCATTAATAGAGGGCTTTATGAGGAACGGTTATTCAGTTGAGCTTGCACGTGAAAGAGCCTACTCTGGTTGTCACTGGTTTGCTATTCCGGGAAAAGAATACGCCTTACAAGACTGCGTCAAAATTAATTTTGCTAAAGTCTTCGAGGTTGCATTTTGGGAAATGATGAGTGATCCGAACGTTAATCCGAGCGTTGAGGAGCTATGGAGCCGATTCGAGACACATTTAAGAAAAGCGATAGATATTGTTCGAGAAGGTTTAGATTTTCACATGGAAAATATGCATAAGGTTTTCCCCGAGCTAGTATTAGATCTTCTCTGCTACGGCCCGATAGAGAAAGGTCTAGATGCATCTCACGGAGGAGTCGAATACTATAATTTATGTCTAGATGGGGCCGGCATAGGCACCGTAGCCGACTCTTTCGCTGCCATAGAATTAAGGGTAGAAAAAGAGAAAAGGATTTCGTGGAGGGAGCTCGCCGAGGAGCTTAAAAACAACTTTAGGAATGAATATATCCGGTTAATGCTGCGTAACATACCGCACTATGGACAAGGCGGGACTCACGCCGATGAATGGGCGGTTAAAATCGCTAAAACATTTGTTCGACTGGTTAAAGAGAAGCCGACGCCTAAAGGATACAACATTATTCCAGGGCTCTTTTCCTGGGCAAGCATGCTCTCCATGGGCCAAAGGGTTGGTGCGACACCGAACGGGCGGCGCGCAGGCGCACCGATATCGCAGGGGGCTAATCCCGAGCCGGGGTTTGGTGGCACCCCAACATCACTAGCCATAGCTGTCGCGGCAATACAATGTGGTTATGGAAACACGGCGCCATTACAATTAGACATTGATCCAACAGTTTTCAGAGGAAAAAATGGCAAAGAGATCGTTAAAGCCTTAATACTTGGACATTTCAAGCTGGGTGGAACAATGATTAACATGAATGTTATTGATAAAGAGAAGATACTTGAAGCCCATAAGGACCCATCAAAGTATCCTGATCTGATAGTGCGTGTAACGGGCTTCAGCGCTTACTTCGCTAGCCTATCTAAAGATCTAAGGCAGTTCGTGGTGGATAGAATCCTCGCAGAGGAGTCCTAGCGATAATGAATGGTGGTTTTTGTGGTTAAAGGCTTGATCTTCGACATAAAGCGTTTTGAGGTTCATGATGGTCCGGGTATACGCACTACTGTATTTTTAAAGGGGTGCCCCCTCCGCTGTTTCTGGTGTCAGAACCCTGAAGGATTAAAGCTGAAGCAGGAAATAATGTTTTATCCGGAGAGATGTATCAGTTGTGGTGCTTGCATGGCTACGTGCCCTAGAGGCGCACATGAGATAAGAAACAATATTCATGTTTACTTCAGGGATAAATGTGAGAATTGCGGTAGATGCGCAGAGAGCTGTTATTCCGGCGCCCTTCAGTTTGTGGGCAAATGGATGAATGTCGATGATTTAATTAAAGTAGTTTTAATGGATAAACCGTTTTACAATGCTTCAAATGGCGGCGTGACTTTATCTGGTGGAGATCCGGTAATGCAATATGAGTTTTCATACGCCTTCCTTGAAAGATGTAAATCTGAGGGGCTTCACACTGCCATTGAAACAGCAGCCTACTGCAGATGGGAGGTTCTTGAGAAACTTCTTTCCGTAACAGACCTTATAATGATGGATATAAAGCATATTGACTCGGAGGTTCACTATAAGGCGACGGGGGTAAGAAACGATATCATACTTGAAAACGCAAAGAAGCTCGCTGAAACCGATAAGCCCCTGATAATTCGCATCCCAATAGTACCAACCGTTAATGATTCGCCTGAAGCGATCGCGGCAATAGCTAAATTTATACAGTCATTTAAGAACCTGATGTTTCTTGAGCTCTTACCCTTCCATAGGCTTGGAGAAGTAAAATACAGGGCGTTAGGCATTGAGTACCCTGCAAGAAATCTTAAGACTCCCACAAAAGCAAAGATGCAAGAACTAATCGAAGCTGCCAAAAAGTTTGTAACTAATGTTTTTTCGGCATAAAATAAGATGGTTAACTCTAATGGAATCTTGTTTTGATTTCTTTTTATGGCGATTTGGCTATAAGTAAGGGGTGGAGGCTAAAAAGCATTTCAAGAACATTTCTCAAAATGGTTAGCTACTGCAAGGCTGCAGGTTCCTATTCCTATAATAATTCGCCACTTTACTTATGGCCCTGAAAATATCGTTAATATCCTCCTCCGTGTAAAATTCATTTATTGGTATTGTAATTATTTCTTTAAGGATTCTTTCGGCGTTCGGACAGTCGCCTTCTCTATACTCTATCTTTCTGCCATAGCGTGGGCAGTCAAATGGGCAATGCGAAGATCCGTATGTAACCTGCTCTTTAAGCACCTTAAATAGGTAGAGCGGCTTTTTAATGTATCCAACACTAGCAGGTATCCCCTCAGCTGATAGAGCCCTCGCAAACTCCTCTGGGCGAACCTTCAAAACCTCTCTATCGATAGTGAATGGATAGAGCCAATAAGAATGGGCCGACCCTGGCGGGACTTCAGGCGGCTTCACCCCTTCAATCTCCTTCAGGAGCTTGGTTAGCATATCGCCAGCCCTTCTCCTTCTGGCAACAATATCCTTCGCCTTACGCACTTGTGCTAAAGCTACAGCGCCTTGGAGTTCGGTCATTCTATAATTCATGGCTAGAAACAAGTAGCCTCTATCATCAGCGCCTCCTCTGGGCCAAGCCTTATCAGCAAATAAGCGAGCTCTATCAGCGAGCTCATCATTATTGGTTATTGTTACTCCTCCGTCACCGCAGGTTATCTGCTTTGACTGCTGTAGGCTGAAGCATCCAAAGTCGCCTATTGTTCCAGCAAGCCTACCCTTATACTCTGCCAGATGAGCTTGGGAGCAATCTTCAATGAGATAAATGCCATGCTCTTTACAGATCTTAGACAGCCTATCCATATCGCCACACAGACCAAAAAGATGTATTGCGAGCACGGCTACAGTCCTATCCGTTATCTTTCTCTCAACATCATCAGGGTCTAAACCGTAAGTCCCCAATTCTATATCAGCAAATATGGGAATACAGTTTTGATAAAGTATTGGAATTACTGAGCCTATGTCGCTTATTGGGCCAGTTATAATTTCTGAGCATGGCTCCGGGTTTATTGCCCCAAAAGCCACATGTATTGCCGCCGTCCCGGAAGTAGATGCTATAGCATGCTTGACCCCATAAAGGTTTGCAAACTCCCTCTCAAAGGCAATAACTTTTGTTCCACCAACCCTATTCAGCTGACCAGACCATATAACATCTATTATTTCTTTAAGCTCTTCTGCCCCTATATCCCTCCTGCTTGGAAGCGGTCTGGTTCTAGTTTTCGGCCCACCATTTATCGCTAACTCCTCCATGAGGACCACCAAAATGCTTCTAAATCTTAGAGTACATGCATATAGGTAATTAAGAGTTTCTTATAATTGCTAATCTAGTCATCCCCACGCGCCCACAGCTCGCCACGTTTAGTACCCCTGGAAGAAGCTCAAGAGGATACGGCCATAAATCTGCAACGCTACTTCGGAACAATGCTCTACGCCCAGATGAGAGGCATCCTATACGTTAAGGACAAGATGGACTGCAGCAAGATTGAGACAATAATCATCTACACAAAGCTCATGTTCCTGCCAAATGGATTAAGAGTATGTAGGGCGGCTGAAACAGTTGAAGATGCTGAGAAGCTCATAGAGACAAAGGTTCGAGCACATATGCAACGTAAACAATATTAAACTCTTCAGGAAACGTAAAATCTTAGTGGACTTGATGGAAAAAGGGGCCGTGGTCGAGCTTGGTCTAAGATACGCGCCTGGGGCGTGCGTGGTCGTGGGTTCAAATCCCACCGGCCCCACCATTCATACGCTTTAAATGAACCAGACTTCTAGAAATAAAAAAGGCTTAGTAATTGATTGAGCATGTGTTAAATGTAGTGTTTGCAATAGCCATTAAATAAGCCCTGGTAGTTTAAGTCTCTAAATTAATTAAATCTAACCTTCTTGTTCTTGTCAATGTTATAAAGAGGATGGAAAATGATATTAGCAATAACTTGGGATTAAGTTATGCCATTAGTTGTAGCTGAGAATCTTATGAAGAGTTATGGGAAAGTAAAGGCTGTGGACGGTTTAAGCCTAACATTATATGAGGGTTCAGTAACTGCTTTTGTTTTGTATAGTTCCTTTTGCAGCTATTGCTGGTGTAGTGGAGATGTAATAGGTGCGAGGAAAAAAATGTGGGTGAGCGTTTGCGGCATCTATATTTCAACTGCCTTTTGAAAGCTTTGCGGCCTTGGATATGAGGGTGTGAAGGGTTAAGTGCGTTATTCTACGCATATTAACGTTTCAGTGGACTCTACGCCCTTAATTATATGTATGCATTTCGTCACTATGTTGCCTAACGCTTTAATATCAGCAGCTTCAACAATCGCAATAATGTCGCAGTGCCCCGCAACTGGATAAGCTTCCTTAACACCCTCAACTTTCCTAACAGCCTCAAGCACAACATCCAAACTACCAGCAGCAACATTAATTTCAACAAAAGCCTTCAATTAAACCACCAAAATAAGAAGTGTTAAGGGATTATATTAAGATTCCGGGCGTAAATTAATTTAAGCAGTCTGGTAATTATTCCTTTTCGGGTGTATTTTATGGATGGGCAAGGCGATAAGATGGTGTGGTGGCGTGAAGCGAGGTTTGGTATGTTTATTCATTGGGGTTTGTACGCTATACCTGCTGGTGTTTGGAGGGGTAGGTGCATACCCGGCATAGGAGAATGGATAATGTATAATGCCAAGATACCAGTGAAAGAGTATGAGAGGCTCGCAGAGAAATTCAATCCGACTAAGTTTGATGCGAAGGAATGGGTTAGGATAGCTAGGGAGGCTGGTATGAAGTACATAGTTATAACGGCTAAGCATCATGACGGCTTCTGCATGTTTAACACAAAATACACAGACTACAATATTGTGAAGGCGACCCCATTCAAGCGAGACCCCTTAAAAGAGCTTTCCGAGGCCTGTAGGGAGGAGGGGTTAAAATTAGGCTTCTATTACTCCCAGACGCTCGACTGGCATCATCC
Organism: Candidatus Bathyarchaeota archaeon; assembly: GCA_018396655.1. Classification (GTDB taxonomy): domain Archaea; phylum Thermoproteota; class Bathyarchaeia; order Bathyarchaeales; family DTEX01; genus DTEX01. Next base: position 23,260 of record JAGTQF010000005.1, on the reverse strand, counting down.
GGATGGAATGGGGAACTTTTGGGACTACGATATTTCTAAACAGAATTTCACCAGATATATTAAGGAGTATGTTAAGCCTCAGCTTGAAGAGCTCCTTACAGGGTATGGTCCGGTAGCGGTTTTATGGTTTGATATAACTACGCCTACTCCTGAGCTTGCTCGTGAGCTTAGGGATTTTGTCCTTGAAATATCGCCAAACACGATTATAAGTGGACGTATAGGCGGATACCTAAGGATGCCAAGCACGATGTGTAAAGGTTTAGGGGATTATATCACCATGGGAGATAACCAGATCCCTGATAGGAAGATTGAAGATGATTGGGAGGTCCCGATGACGCTTAACGATACTTGGGGTTACAAGAGCTATGACCACAATTGGAAATCTCCTGGCAAAGTCATACAGATCCTTGTGGATGTTGTAAGCAAAGGAGGGAACCTCCTACTAAATGTTGGTCCAACTGCGGAGGGAGAGATACCTAAGCCATCAGTAGATATACTTTTAGAGGTTGGGAAGTGGCTTAAGAACAATGGTGAGAGCATATATGGAGCTGGGGCGGCTCCATTCGACGCTCCAACAGATGCTCCATACAAATTCACTTATAAGCCTGGGAGACTATATGTTCATGTGTTTGGATGGCCTTGGGACGGCTGCTTAAGGATCTTTGGGGTTAAAGGTGTAATAGAGCCTGAAAAAGCATATTTTCTTCTAGATCCATCACAGAAGAGTCTAAACTATAGTTGGGACAATGAGGATTTAATTATACATGTGCCGGATAAACCTTTAGATTCAGTCGACACGGTCATAGTGATACGGTTGGGCGGCTGCTAACGGCAAGATCCTCTTTTAACCTTAAGCCTTTACCATCTCCTTCGAGGCTGAAAGAAGGGAGTGAAAATTGCAGCCGTTTTTTAAAATAAAGGCCGCTTTGCGAGGCTTTATGCCCATCGTAAATTATATTTGCTATATACTTAAGTATAGTATTATTAGGGAGGTTCTATTATGGGAAAATTGTATGGTTACGCTGGCAGAATACTTAGGCTGGATTTGACCCATAGATCCGCTGTTAAGATTGAACTGCCATATGATATGGCCAGAGACTTTATAGGCGCTAGGGGTTTTGGGGCTAAGATACTGTGGGACGAGGTTAAGCCGGGAGTCGACCCTTTATGCCCGGAAAACAAGATGATTTTAGCGCTTAGCCCCCTTGCGGGGACGGCTGCTCAAAGCTTCCATAGAACCTTCGCCATGTTTAAGTCTCCCTTAACGTGTGGATATTTTAGATCTACTGGTGGAGGGTTCTTTGCTGCAGAGGTTAAGTCCGCTGGCTATGACGCCATAATAATTGAGGGTAGAGCTGAGAAGCCCACATATGTCTGGATACATGATGACGACATTGAATTTAGGGATGCTGGCCACGTTTGGGGAGCTACGGTTGATGGGGCTACAGAAATTCTTAGAGAGGAGACGGATAAGAATGCTAGGGTTCTAGCTATCGGTCCGGCTGGTGAGAGACTTGTTAGAGTAGCTTGCCTTGTGACGGACGATTACAGGACCCCTGGAAGGGGCGGAGGGGGAGCCATATGGGGCTCTAAGAATCTTAAGGCTATAGTTGCGCTTGGCACCAAAAAGCCAGAGCTCTTTAATGAGGATCTCTTTAGGGAGCTTGTGAAGGAGCAGATTGACGTATATAAGAGGAGCCCGCTCTTCGACGCCTTCCACAGCCTTGGCACAAACTCGGTAGTCTATCAGTTCTATACTTTGGGGCATAATCCAACCTACAACTTTAAGAATACTGAGCTGGAGAATGCTGAGATCTGGAGAACTGAGGTTCTTGAGAAGTATGTTATTAAGCATTATGGTTGCTTTACCTGTATGATAGCATGCGGCAAGAAATGGAAGCTAACCAAGGGTCCATATGCAGGTTTACTCTGGGACTTCCCGGAGTATGAGACTCACTGGAGCCTTGGGTCAACGTGCGGGATTACGAATCTTGAGGCTATAGCATACGCTAATATGCTCTGCGATAAGTATGGGCTTGATACGATATCTACTGGCGCCATAGTTGCCTTCGCTATGGAGCTATATGAGAAGGGCATATTAACTGATAGGGAGACTGACGGCTTAAGGTTGAGGTGGGGTGACGGAGACGCTATGGTTGAGCTGGTTAGGAAGATTGCCCTTAGGGAGGGCATAGGCAACATATTGGCTGAAGGCACCGCTAGGGCGGCTGAGATTATAGGTAGAGGCGCCGAGAAGTTCGCCATGCATAGCAAGTGCCTTGAGCTACCGGCCTATGATCCGAGAGCTGCAAAGGCTCATGGGCTGAGCTACGCAACCTCAAATATAGGCGGAAGCCATATGATAGGCTGGAATAAGTACGAGATACTCGGTATGCCTGAGAAAGTTGATCCATTAACTGTTGAGGGTAAGGGCGTTCTGGCGAAGAGGGTTCAGGATCAAATAGCAGCCTTTGAGGCGGCTGGCTGGTGTGCATTCGCTGAGCTCGTCCAGACCGCTGGCTACGGCAACGTTGAGAAGACTATGGAGTGGATGGGAAAGGTTCTATATGCCGCCACTGGGATAGAAGAGTTCAAGGATCCTGGTTATATTTGGCTTGTTGGTGAGAGAGTATATAATGTTGAGAGGGCGTTCAACGTTAGGGAGGGGATGACGAGGAAGGATGACTGGCTGCCTGAAAGGCTGCAGAAGGTGCCGTTCCCAAGGGATCCCGCAAGAGGTCAGATATTTGAGCTTGACAGGCTGTTAGATGATTATTATGCTGCGAGAGGCTGGGATGCTAAAACCGGTGTGCCAACTAGAAAGAAGCTGGAAGATCTAGGCTTAAGTTACGTTGCCGATGAACTTGAGAAGCTTGGGAAAATATCTTCCTAGTCACGCGAAAAACTTCTTAAATAACCCTTCTTTTTCTATTTTTAGTGGTTGAGATGAAAGTTTTGGTTGAATTTCTGGGTTATGCTGCCAGAAAGGTTGGGAGAAATTGGCTTTGGGTAGAGGTTAATGAGGGTGAGACGCTAAGAGATGTATTCTTAAAGTATTTGGGTTTAAGGCTGGAAAATGAGGTTGTTGAGGCGCTTATGAACGCATTTATGAGGGGGGAGGTTAGAGTAGCAGTTAACGGTAGAGTGGTCGGCTCCTTAGATGCAAAGCTTAATGATGGGGATAAGATATTGGTCTTCCCCATAGCGGCTGGCGGGGACACGTGCTTCGAGAAAATGTTTTAATTAATGTTTTAATTTTAGATCTATAAAAATACAAAACTGTTATATATTCTGGGATAGCCTCTAGTCCTCCTCTTCATTCGCCAAGAATAAGCCCCGTGAAGTTAATTGCGCTTTAAGACTTCCTTGTTACAGAAGCTCTACAAATTGAGGTCTTGATCTATTGTCTAACAAACCTCTCAATTATGGTTTTCATTATATTCTCGGCGCACTCCTCGGGGCTCAGCTTATCTGAGTCAACAACGATCTCTGGGTTCAGCGGCTCCTCATATGGCGCACCTAACCCTGGAACCGTTTTACTCTCACCCCTGAAGGCTTTAGCGTAAACTTCTCTGGGCGCCCCATAAACATCTAAGCCGCGCTTAGCCTCCCTCTCAATGCAAACCTCTAGCGGACACCTTAAGTACGCTTCCATGAATAGTGGTATCTGGCTTCTAGCGTTATCGCGGTACTTACGCCTATTACCAGTAGCGTCAATGATCACGTTCACGCCATTCTCAGTTAATATCTTAGCGATGTAGACGAGGGTTCCGTAAACTATGTCGCGCTCCTCCTCAGTATACTTGGGGTTAGGTGTCATAACTTTACGCAGAGCATCTGAAGAGAGAATATAGGCGTGTATACCCATTGCCTTAAGCTTATCGGCCAGTAAATGCGCAACAGTAGACTTACCGCTGCCAGGCAAACCCGTAACCCAAACGCACCAGCCCGTTTTCATAGCTGACACCTCCCTCAAGCTGAGAAGTTGTGGTGTCTTCCTGCTTAGGAGATATTTTTAGCAGGATGAGTTGTAGGAGACCGTAAAGTGTCGCGATTGCTCCGGCTATCGATAGTAAAGAGAGAATTATGTTTATTGCCAAGTATAGTAGATTAGGTTTAAAGTAGGCTAAATTAACCTTACATGTAGCGCCATTGCCCTCAACGATGTTTGCCCTTACAACTAGCTTAGCTATCTCCTCATTTATTAACCCGGCCGCCGTCTGATTTCTATCAGATAACTCGTATCTTTTCTCATAGATGACTCTGCCCAGCTGGTCTAGAGCCAGTATGCTTAAATTTAGTTGGAAAGCACCATTAGGTACAGCTGAAACATTATAGGAGAGACTTAGAGTCCCAGGCTCAAAGGCTATTTCCATCTCCCCCATGGGGAAAATGTTGAGGGTGTCTGCTATATAATATCTTCTATAATAGAGGAATGAGAAGTAAACTATTAGCGGGATTGATGTTACTAATAGGGTTAAGCCAACAATGATGAATATGAGACCTCTAAAATCGGTTTTCCGAAGCGGTTTAATGCTATTTTTTCGCGTAGAGCCAGCACCTTACCATGTGGTCTTTCTGTAGGTATATTTCTGGTGGGCTTTCTATTCGGCATATGTCCATTGTATATGGGCATCTGGGATGGAACCTACAGCCGGGAGGAGGAGAAATCAAATTAGGCGGCTCTCCAGGCGGAACCTCTCTAAAAATCTTCCTATTGTTGGCATCCGGGTCCGGAATAGCCTTCAACAGCGCTTGAGTATATGGGTGTAGCGGTTCATTTATTATGTTGTTGCTTGGTCCGATTTCAATTATTTGCCCGGCATACATTATTGATATTCTTTCGGAGAAGTATCTTGTGGTGGCTAGGTCATGGGTTATATAAATGAAGCTCATACTAAATCTTTTCTGAAGATCCCTCATTAGCTTTAGAATCTCTATCCTTACGGAGGCGTCAAGCATAGATACTGGCTCATCCGCCACTATGAGTTTTGGTCTCAATATCATTGCTCTGGCGATAGCAACCCTCTGCCTCTGCCCGCCACTTAACATATGCGGATATTTTGGCGCAAACTCTTCTACGGGAGTTAATCTTACAGTCTCGAGTGCCTTATAAATCATTTCCCTCCTCAGTTTAGCATTGCCTATCTGGTGAATTAGTAGAGGTTCCTCAAGTATACGGTAGACTGTGAAGAATGGCGGAAGGCTGCCAAATGGATCTTGCTGGACTATCTGGGCTCTGCGTTTATACCATAGAAGGGCCTCAGCCCTCTCGAAAGTTATATCTCTTCCCTCAAATATTATCTTCCCGCCAGTAGGCTCATATAGCCTTAAAATGGTCTTTCCTAGAGTTGTCTTCCCACAGCCAGACTCCCCAACTATAGATATAGCCTCTCCCTCTTCCAGGCTCAGGTTTACACCATCGACGGCTCTCAAATAGAGCGGCTTGCTGAATATTGTCCTTTTAATCTCAAACCATTTACTCAACTGCTCTAATTGTAGCAGTGGCATATTAATCACCCCTATTTTTTCGCGTAGAGCCAGCACCTTACCATGTGGTCTTTCTGTAGGTATATTTCTGGTGGGCTTTCTATTCGGCATATGTCCATTGTATATGGGCATCTGGGATGGAACCTACAGCCGGGAGGAGGAGAAATCAAATTAGGCGGAGCACCAGGTATAAAGTCGATCTCCTTCAGAGTTTTAAGGGTTGGGACGCTTGCCATCAATTTCGCTGAGTATGGGTGGCTTGGTGATCCGTAGAATATTTCTGCTGGCGCCCTTTCCACTACTTCGCCAGCGTACATTACAGCTACCTTGTCAGCTAGCTCGCTACTTAGCGGTATATCATGGGTTATAAAGATATAGCTTAATTTTAGCTCTACTTTCAGCCTCTTCAGTAGGTTCATTATATTTGCTTGAGTTATTACATCTAAAGCTGATGTTGGCTCATCCAATATTACTATCGGCGGCTTTTTTATGAGCGCCATAGCTATGACAACCCTCTGTCTCATTCCACCACTTAATTCAAAGGGATAGCGGTCGGCGAAGGATGGGTGAACGCCAACCATTGCTAAAGTTTCCTTAGCGATTTTAAGGGCTTCTTCCTTATCCACTCCATCATGAATTATCAGCGGTTCAGCTATTTGGAAGCCGCACTTTATCACCGGGTTTAGCGAGTTCATGGCTCCCTGAAAAACCATTGATATCTTGCGCCATCTAATGCGTTTCCTAAACTCCTCCTCGTCGAGGCGCATTATATTTTCTCCCTCAACGAAGATGTCTCCCTTAAACAGGTATATATTTCTTGGCAGCAGCCTAAAGATCGATATCGCTAGAGAAGATTTCCCGCAGCCAGACTCCCCAACTATAGCCAATGTTTCACCTTTATTAAGCTCCAGTGATATATTATCAACAGCTTTCACCGCATGGTCCCTAACCTTATAATACATGTATAAATTCTTGACTTCTAGAATGGTCTCAGCCAACTTACCATTCCCTCAATCTAGGATTAACTATCTTATCTAGAGCGAAGCCGATTAATGCGAAGCTTATTGCCGTTAGAATTAGCATTATTGATGGAAGACCTATCCACCACAAATAACCCTTATAAAACGCACCATTGGAGAACGCATCATTTATAACCTTTCCCCATGTTGGGAGGAATGGGTCTCCCAGTCCAAGAAATGCTAGAGATGCTTCTAAAAATACGAAGCCTGGCACTGAGCCTATGAGGCCGGGTATCATTGGCGGGAGGATTTTAGGTATTATATAGAGGAAGATTATTCTTCTGGATGAAGCACCGTATGCGAGTGCAGCCTCTATGTACGGCTCCTCTTTAACTTGCATAACTAAAGCTCTTGTACTCTTCACCCCGGCTCCAAAGATGCTTAGAACGAGAAGCACCGCCACCAGCACCCATATAGTGAGCCTATAAAGCGAAGATATCATTATTAGGAAGGGTAGAAACGGTATTATCATGTAGATTTCTGTTAGCCTCTGAATTATAAAGTCAACCTTTCCACCATACCATCCGCTTATCACCGCTATTATCAATTGAACTATCGATATTGCTAATGATGATGTGAGACCGAATGCTAGGGCTATTGGGGTACCCCATAAAAGCGCTATTGAAACATCCCTCCTCAAATGGTCTGTTCCAGCGAAACCGTAGACTTTACCATAAACAACCAATTTAGCATTTAAGTCACTATCCTTCCCAAAGAGCATACCTTCAATCCTAAGAGTATACTTTCTTATCTGGGAGCCAGTGCTCTTAAGTATCTTAGCGGTTTTAGCGCTGAGCATAGTTTCATCGTTTACAGCAAACATTATTAGCTGCGGCTCAATATACTCTTTCGGCTCACCTACGTTAGACCTCACGAACTCCAGCAAACTCTTTTGGACATCATCATTTATCGTTAAGTAGAGGATTGTGTAGGGTCTTCTAATAGTATAGGAAATCAGTGGTATATTGGAGCCATCCGGCTTAATCCAGTAAATTTTAATTAATGGGAGGCTTTCGCTATAATTGGCGTAGAAAAATAGATTAACCTCGCTTGGGAAATCGTCATAGTCATATGTGAAGGATATCTCCAGCAGTATCCTTTTTATGTTGGTTCCAGGTATCTCAGTAACCGCCTTAATTACTCCTGGATCACCCCTTAAACCGTCGACGACAATGGTTTCAGGGAGATTTTTTCTCATAATATATTTATACCAGTATGGCATGGCATTTCTGGGGACTTCTATCCAGCAGCTTTCTTCCCCCCTCCATAAAGCTATAGCCCTATCATAGGGTATGGCTATAACAGCGTATATTGATAGACCTATTAGAAAGAGCAGTATTGCAGCCCCTACTTGGCCAGACCTGTATGTGAGAACCTCACGAACAATAGATTTAATGCTCAATTCGCCACTAGCGGACATGTTGCTCACCTAAACCTCGCCCTTATTCTCGGATCAATAAATAGGTATAGGATATCTAACAGCAGCACAGTGATCGCAAGTAGATAGGCGTAAATTATAACTTCACCTACTATCACTGGGGTGTCCATTGAGTTAATGGCATCACGCATGACTTTTCCTAGACCAGGCCAATTAAAGACCGTCTCCGTTATTATTGCTCCTCCCCATGAGCCTATAAGACCGAGAGAGAAGCTAGTTATGACGGGTGGGAGGGCTGGTCTAAGTATATATCGACGCTCTATAATTCTTGGCGGAAGCCCCTTCGCTTTAGCTACTGTAACATAGTCTTCTGTCGAAAATATTAGGTAGAATGTTCTGCTGCCATAGACTCCCATAAAGAAGCCGGAGATTATCCATGAAGATAATGGTAGAATCATATGCTTTAAGACGCTGAGGCCATAGCTTACGGGATCATCTGGAGGTGGTACATCCACATACCCGCCATATGGGAGCACTCTTAAAATAGAAGCAAATATCATTATTAAAAAGAGACCGTAAAGCCATCCTGGAACTATAGATGTTGGGGATAACGCGATAAATAATTTATCAAGCTTTCCTCCATAATGCCTCGATAAATATAAGCCTAAGAAGAGGTGGATGAAGAAATTAAGGACGCTAGCTGTAGTAAATAGCATCACTGTCTGCGGCAGCCTCTCAAGTATTATTAGCTTAACCTGCCTAGAGCCTGTATCACTGGTTAAGTACAGCGCTCTACCCAAATCTAATGTTAATCCATTTACTAAGTAGCGGAAGCTCCTCACTATGAAAGGCGTATCTAAACCCAGTTTCTTAAGCTCCAATTCATAAGTATCCCTTATTATTCGATCTACCTCCTCTGGCGGGAGACCTCTATACTGAGGATCCCTTTTAATTGTAAATGTTATATCCTCTAGAATTTGAGCTTGCGTTATTCTGTCTACATATCCTCCTAAGTTAGCTATAACGATCGTTATGTAGACAGAGAGAACTACTATCAAATATAACGCAATAGCCCTCTTAACTATAAAGAGTATGGGGCCCTTAACGCTCATCTTTATCAACTTTTTTATCCTTCTCTTCACTATCTTTTAAAGTTTTCCTTTTTCTCCTATCAGAGAAAACTAATTTCCAGATGATCCATGTATAGATAGAGTATAGTTTCTTTTTCAGCCTTGAATCTTAAAAAATATAGGGAGAGAATTTAATATTTTCCAGCTTTATTTCCTGAATCTCATGAGGATGAAGTTTAACGCTATGCTTACAATCGCTATTATAACTGCAACAGTAGATATCAAAGTTACAGTATTCAGAGAGCTCTGCAACTCATTTATCGTCCTCTCAAGTGGAGTTACGCTGGACTGAACAGCGGATATCTTGGCTTCAAGCTCGCTTCTCATAGTTTGGAGGAGCGTCTGGAAGTATGTGATCGGCGGTATGACAATGAATCCAGCCTCTTTAATGGCTGGAACCGCAACGTCTTTGCTTGAGGCAACAACCATAAACGTGTATGTTCCAGGACTCATCTTGCCGGTCTCTAAGCTCGGAATAACAACCTTATATGAGCCCTCTTCAATGAGACTAGCCGAGCCTTTGCCAAGCAGGTTACCTTGGGCGTCAAGCATCAGGTATTTTACGCTCTCTATTCTGTCTGATGGGTAGGGTTTTCCAGCATACGACACCTTTATCTCAAAGGTTGCTTCTACTCCTGGAACAACCATCTCCGGCGGCACTATTGTGACTTCAGGTATCGGCGGCTCAGCCAGCCAAGCGAATTTATCGGCCTTAAATGAATATTCTCTGAATGCTTTTACCACTGCCTGGTGGGCTGTAAAGTCTGCCTTATATAGCCAGAATGGTCCTGAGGCCACCCAGAAGTGTCCTCTCTCCTCATACCATTTCTTTAAGGCATTGTATCTCGCTACCGCCTCCTCGGGCTTTATATATTTGCTGGCGAGCTCAGGTAGAGGTATATACTTAGTCCTTATTGCTTCATCGAGGACGCTGGCCAGTATGCTTAGGCTTGGCCCACCTATATAATTCATCCACTCTCTCCCAGTCTTCTTAGCCTTATAGTCAGAGAATGCCAGTAAGCCTTTTTCTTCAGCTAAAATGCCTATGGCCGTCACATGCCATGGCGTATTAGGCCATCCTAACGCCCAATTGGCAATAAATTCCCTTTCTGGATGGGTGTAATTAGTGTAAACCTCTATTATGAATGGGTCCTCGCTAACTATTCTGAAGCCTCTGTAATTAAGTCTCCACTCTCTAAAGCCTGGCACAGCTGATTCATCGTAGAGTGGGCTTTCCGGGTTATTCGCCCTCTCGAAAGTGAAGGCCCAGAGGGCAACCCAGTCCGCCAGGGTCATAACTGTACCATCATGATATTTAACTTTGCCAAGTATGCTGCCATAGTTACCTCTAACTTTAGCCTTAGCATACGTGCCTGGAGGCGCATATATCACTTTCTTCTCTTTAACATCCCAGTCAAACCATACGTCTGATGGAACTGGAATGCCGGTTTCATTAACTTCAACCGTATATTCTACGACCCTATTTGGCATTGGAAGGCCAAGATACGGATGAATTAGGAAGGCGTAATCGTTGACAGTCCATAATATTATTGCGTCGTATAGCCAGTTTGTGCCGGCAACAGGATTCCATGGATCAACAAGAACACCTAAGCTCCCAGCTCTAACACTTCCTCCAACTTTACCCTCCCATCCGACAGTTCTGCTCCAGACGGCTGTTGTGTAGCCTCCCGAAAGGTCTGCGGCTCCCATAAGGCCTTTAACCGATACAAATGGTGATATCTGATCCACTATCCAAACTCTAAGTGAGTCTTTAAGGGCCATCTCTGCGCCTTTAGCCATTAGCTCCTGGCGCTCCTCCCAAGTCTCATAATCAGCCCTCCAGAGCCTGCTGGCAACCTCGTAGAACAGTGGGTCTGGCTTAGCATATTGCATGAAAGATCCATAACCCAGCGGCGTATAGAAGTAGCCATAAGCGTCGCTATCATCTCTTGAAACTGCTGTGGAAACCCAGCCGCCTGTGTATACATGCCATAAGCCCTCGGTTGGATCACCTGCATATATTATTGGGGCAGCCTCACGCCTAGTTCTTTCAAGCCTATCAACCTTAAAGCCTAGCTTCTCCAGCTGGTCGGCAAAGTAGTGGCCTATTAATCGGCGCTCGTCTTCCACCCTAATTATTATCTTTATTACCACCGGCTCGTCTTTATAATGCCATTTGCCATCCTTCATTTCACAGCCCATCTTTGCCATCTCTTCATAAACGATCTCCTTGCCCTTCTCAAAATTATATGCATATTTAGCTTCGAGAAGCTTTATGACGTCAGCTATTCTACCGTATTCTGGAAAGCCAGAGATGAATGGCAGCCACTTGGGTTTAGCAAGCCCCTTATATATCTCATTAACTATATGTTCTCTGTCTATTATGTAGTTCATGGCTTCCCTAATTCTCGGGTTAACGAATGGGTTAAAGCCTACTTTGAACTCTGCTGGATTGAGGGTTAATTCATTATAGTATCCGTATGCCACCTTATACTGTAGATTCGGAGACTTCTTCACCCTATCGAAGAGGACTGGGTCAGTTATAGTAAATAGGAATATATCCATTTCGCCTTTCTCTAACATCTCAACAACCTTACCATAATCGCTCTCCTCAAAGAAGATTATTTCATCAACCCAGGGGCCGTAGGGAACTTCCTGTTGAGCCACTACAATCATTTCGGGCATCAGCGCACCCAAAATTATCACTAACGAAATAAATAGAGACAACAATTCTTTCCTCATTTTCCCACCTTACAATATTGGAATTTTAACACCACTATATAAAATTTTTTAGGTTAACTCATCCCTAATCCAAAAAATATTTATCATTGTTGCTTTAATCAAAATCTAGATCTTGAATGGGCTTCAGGGATTGCCTTCTAATATTCATGCTGATATTGGTCATTTCACCGATATGTCTTTTAAAAGGGATTGTTGCAACTGAACTAACTGATGCAAATTTCATTATAGCCGACTTCAAGAAAATAAACGATGGATTCTTAGCGTTAGGAAACTTAGAGTTATCTTTTGGGGGACAAAGGTATTCTACAAGGGAAATTGGAATAGCGTTGTTTAATAGAACTATGGGCATAATTAAGTCAAAGATACTCTTCTCAGATCAACCAATTTACGCCCACTCCCTGCATCCTCTCAGCGGCGGTGATATAGCTATAGTTGGCTACTCACTCAGCCAAGACAGAGACTATGAAATCTTGTTAGTTATTGTGGACGCCAGCGGAGATTTAAAGAGCGCAAAACGCATAGGTGGAGCAAGATTAGATATGGCATCAAAAATCATTCAAGATTCCGCCGGCAACCTGCTCATAGTCGGCCATACATCCAGCTTTAGTACAGCCGGATACGATGGATTTATTATGCAAGTTAAGCCTAGTGGTGAAATAAATTGGGCGATAGCGATAGGCGAACCATACTATAACGATATCATTAAAGATGTGATCGAGCTAGATGATGGATATATGATTTTCGGCTATACGTGGAGCTTTGGAGCAGCCCTAACGGACATACTTATTATAAAAGTTACTTATGATGGAAAGATTAAATGGGCTAAAATTATCGGCGGACCAAGGTATGACGAGATTTACCGCGCTAAGAAGTTAAGTGAAGATAGCATTATCCTCGTGGGCTCCACGTGGAGTTCAGGGTATGGATTGAGCGACGGCTTACTAATCAAATTATCTAAGGACGGAGAGCTAAAGTGGGTTAGGGCTGTTGGTGGAAAAGAGGCAGAAGCATTCTTGGGGGTAGAAGTTGTTAATGATAGAATCTTTGCCGCAGGCTACACGTCGAGTTTAGGAGCTGGAGGAAATGATATACTATTGGCATGTCTCACGCTGGAGGGGGAAGTCTACTGGGCGAGGGCCATCGGAACCCAAGGAAGCGACAACGCGCTCAGCGTCCTTACACTAGATGACAGCAGTCTGCTATTAGTTGGCTATTCCTATGAAAATGAGAATCTGAGGCGCACGTTGATGGTTGAGGTGGATTTAAACGGAAATGTTAAGAGAGCAGAAAAGTTAAAGACCATTTTAAGATCGGATAGAATTGGCGAAGCCGAGCATATACATTCCTTAAGTAGCTGTGTTGGGATGAGCACAAATGTTGCTGAAAGAATGTGGACAACCATACTAAACTTTAAAACGGTGGATTTGGAAGTTAAGGAAGCACATTTAAATCTAGATTGCCTCAATTACGTTCTGCATTGCGTTGAAGATCTATCACTCAGCCCGGAGAAAGCTGAGGTAAAAACAGCCAGAGCGAGGTTCACTTTAACACTGCTTGAAGCGCTATATATATGGGTGGAAGACAACTTAGACCTAATAATATTATTACTGCCAGTTCTAACTGCATCAGCCATTGCATTAATATGGCTATTGCTTAAGAGACATAAACATCGATAAGCCAATATATTTAGTGTGAGAAGAGAAGCGGAATGTCTCTTAAATCGAATTTATCCACTTCCAAAACCCTCAATATGAAGTTGAATAATTTGATTCTTACATTGAGCGTTAATGTTGGATACCATATTGGTGATGCTATTACTAGTCCTCTCCATGCGTAAAATGGCTGTATAACCGTCAATATTTCTTCGTCTCCAGTTTTGTTTAGATAATTTTCCCAGAATATCTCGAATAGCCTCTTGAATGGGTCTCTTATTTCGCCGTATGCTTGTAGCGAATAGAACAGGTAGTTTATCGTCATGGCAGCTAGGTCGTCCGCCGGCTCACCCCACTCACCCCTGCTCCTATCCAATACTGTGAAGTCCGTTCCCTCATGAAATAATATGTTCCATGGGTGGAAGTCTCCATGAACCCTAGAGCACCTATAAGCCTTCTTCTTAAGTCTCCAGCGCCACTCAATGCATCTCCGCTCAATCTCCATCAACGTCTTCTCATCTGCGTAATCCAGCCCAGGCGGATAGCTATCTATTAAACCCATTATGCATTCACCATGCCCAACAAGATCCCTAGCACGCCTTACATAAAGTGATTCCAGCCCAATGCCTTTAACCGAGTGCACCTCAACGAGATAATTGGATAAAGCCAGGCAGCGCTCAACGTCTAGGCTTGTTAATTCGCCTCTAGCTTTTATAGCCTCCAAATCTATGTAGTATGGTCTGCCCTCAATATACTCAGTTAATATGAAGAATTCCTTGCAGTCTCCGAGGGACTTCATTGCCCCGCTGGTTGTAAACGCACCAACGTCAATTGATTTAACATGCTTTGGAAGGTTGTTAAAGGCTGAGTGCTGCCATAAGAGGATCTGGGCTCTATCTGAGAAGTGTTCGTGTCCAAAGCCGCTGGGCCTAATTGTTTCGAGGACAACTCTCTTAACCTCGCCGTTAACGGTGACCTCAATTAAATATGGTACACCGTAACCGAAACCCTTAAGCTCCTCGCCACTCTTCTCCCTTCCTGAAGTGAGCTCCAGAACCCTTAGAACCTCAGCTCTCGGCCCGTAAACCTCTCGAAAATATTTTCTCAAACCCTCTAGGCCGGATAAGGCTATCTCCATTAGGCACCCTCCATAAACTAGATATATTCTACCTAAGATTAAAAATACTAACCTTGCATTCGATTAGAAGTTTAGACTCTATAGCTCTTTCCGAGTTACAGGTATAAACTGATGAAGGTTCTATTCAGTTTTCTCGCCCAGCTCTTCAATAAGGCTTTGAAGCCTCCTCAAGCACGTAAACGTGCCCTTTACGCGGTTTTTGCTCATATGCGTCTCGATCGAAAAGAAGCCTCTGTAACCATCGTTCACTAAATATTTCACTTGACTAAAGACGTCAACTTCCCCGTCACCGAAGGGTACATAAATCTTCTTACCAGACCCCTGATCAATAACGACATCCTTTAAATGAACGTGCGCCACTAGATCCCTAACATGTTTATAGCCTTCGGAAGGTAGCTCGCCAGAGACGTATGCATTACAGGGATCCCAATTTAATCTTAAATTTTCCCTTCCAATCGATCTGGCGAGATTGGCTGATCTCTCCCCAGTATCGGCTAGGCTAAAGGGCTCGTTCTCAAGTGCAAGCATAATTCCCCTCTCAGCGGCATAATCTGAAGCTTTCCTCAAGATTTCGGTGGCATAATGGAAATATTTCCTATTGCTCGGATCATCGCAGAGGAAGCCGAAAACTATCACGGTGTTTGTTCCCAAAGCCTCCGCTAGTTCGATGGAGCGTGGGAGCCTCTCATTTAGATGCTTCATAACCGTCGCCTCGTCATCAATCCTACATTTAAAAACGCCGGGCGATATGGCGGCAACTCTCACATTGTATGACGAGATTAAATCCAGCAATCGCCTAATCTCATAAGATTCTATGTCTGGAACTCTTTTTCTCCAGACGGCCCTTATTTCAATATATTTTACTCCCCAGTCGGATATGAGCTCCATAGCGGTTTCCGGGTCAGAGCTAACCTCATCAGTAACTATGCATATTTTCATAGGTACCTCTCCACAACTACGGTGTTAAGCTGAAGCATTTATAATTTTTGAGCGGGAAGTAGTCTGTTTTATAAGCCCACTCCACACCAAGATCTGAGAACAGCAGCTTTTGCTCAAATGCCCTATCAATTATATCATCTATGCCCAATATTATTGTAGCCATGGAGCCGCCTTCCGCCTGCCTAACTATGAATTTGTCTGGAATCTGTTTTATTCTCTTAGCCGACTCATATGCGCCGTTCAATGTAAGTACAAATGGGCGGGTTAATTCAAGTGTGCAATTAATGTTTTCGTCTAACCCTCTAAGATATCTGATAGTGTTCCGGAAAAGCTCCATACGCTCATCCTTTCCATCCTCCTTTATTACCTCCACGCTTCCATCAGCATATTTTATGTAGGCGTTATTTCCGAATGTCCAGTCAATAGTACCTTTAGTCCCAATAATTCTCTGTGAGGGTCTGCTCTCGGAGGGGCTGCAAAGGGTAGCGAAGAATAAAACGTGTGCCCCACTATCAACTTCAGCGTCGAGACATGAAGTATCCTCGCCTTCTATCCTATGCCCCCTATAAAGCTCAGCCCTAACCCTTATTGGGTAGGCTGCCCGCCCCCTCTCCATACTTGCGAAGAAGAGCGAGCTCATTAAATAATGAGATAATGGATTGCTTACAGTTCCGTCTAAAACATATTTTCCCTCATGCATAAATTTGCCGGCCCAAGCATTCCTCTCATAATAGGAGTCGAGCCTCTTCCACTTACCCTTAGCCAAAACATATTTTACATCGCCCACTTTCCCTTCACATATAGTCTCTTTAATACCTTGGACCACGGTCTTTGATTGCAGCTGAAAGCCTACAACGCAGAACTTTCCCGATTTTTTCTCAGCCTCAATCATCTCATCTAAGTCCTGTATTGTTACGGCTGGAGGCTTCTCAACTATAACATTAAAGCCGCTCATAAGGGCTTTTATAGTCATCTCCTTATGCTGATGTATAGCCGTGGGGAGGGCCACTATATCTATTCTGCCGCGTTCAGCATCAATCATGTCATCGTAGCTTCTGTAAATGGTCGTGGCCCTACTTCTAAAATACTCTACTTCCTTTGGATACTTTTCAGGGCTCCTTATAACCACTGCGGAAATTCTTGCTAAGCCCTCATTCTCCAAGGCCCTTAAAATCCTTAGGTAAACAGTGGCGTAGCCTCCAACACCAACCAAACCAAATGTCACAGGCTCCACGCTAACCGCCCCCTTAAATAAACTCACCTCATCTCACGCAAACGCTCAAGAAGCTTCTCCTGAGTCTTCCTAGCCATCTCCATAACCTCATCAGCCTTAACGGTCTTAAGCTCCCTATTCTCCATTAGTATGCGGCCGTTAACTATAACTGTCTCAACATCTGAAGCCTTGGCTGCGTAAACTAGGTGGCTTACTTCGCTGTAAAGGGGGCAGAGGTGCGGCTTGCGGAAGTCTACTATTATTATGTCGGCCTTCTTGCCAACCTCAATAGATCCTATCTCCCTATCCCATAGGATCGCCCTAGCACCATCGATCGTCGCCATCCTGAGGACTGTTCCAGCTGGTAGAAGCGTCGGATCCATATTAACGCCCTTATGTAGGAGCGCAGCAAACTTCATGACCTCAAACATGTCCGCCGAATTATTTGAGCATGGGCTATCAGTTCCTAAGGCTACTGTTACACCAGCTTTCAAGAGCTTGGGGACTGGGCTCACTCCCGAGGCTAACTTCATGTTAGATATAGGGTTATGCGCAACCTTAACGCCCCTTAATCTCAAGATTTCTATATCCTTTGGCGTTAGGTGGACGCAGTGGGCTGCGACAACATCCCCGCCTAAGACGCCCAGCGCATCCATATAATCAACTATGCCATCGGGTACATAAATACCAAATGATTCCCGAATCTTCTGCGCCTCATCTGAGGTTTCAGCTAAGTGTATATGCCAGATTACGGGCGCCTCAGCCGAAGCATACTTTTCATTAAGCTCACGTGTCACAGCCCTCAGCTCCCTCATATATTCCGGGTCAACGGTGTATGGCGCATGTGGGTCAACGCTTACACGGATCCTTCCATCAGCACCCCTATGCCACCTCCTAGCAGAATCCTCTAAGGCTTTAATATCTTGCTCTTTACGCCAAGAGAAACAGACATGCCCAACAACCCCACGCAGCCCAACCTCGGCTATGGCCATAGCCTCATTGTGATCCTCCATGTAATGGTACATTGTATTGATCGTTGTTGTCCCGCCAATAACGGACTCTACTGCGGTTAGGAGAGCGCCAACATAAATGTCGTAGCCAGTCATATGCCTCTCTAACGGCCAAACCCACTCCTCAAGCCACTCCTTCAGTGGGTAGTCGTCTGCGTATCCCCTTAACAGGCTCATGGCGGCATGCTGGTGTGCGTTAATTAAGCCAGGCATAATCACCTTGCCGTCCGCATCAATCTTCTCGTATCTCGGATACTTGCGCCTTATCTCATCGCTTCTTCCAACATCGATTATAGTGTCGCCCTCAACTACAACTGCGCCGTCACGTATGATACCTCTTTCACTCATTGTGACAACAGATCCGCCAAATATTACAAAATCCATGAAGACATCACCCAGGCAATTATTTTTGGACTGCTCAACATAAAATAAAAAATTAGCGGAACCTAATAGACGCTTTTACTTATACTGGAAGTTGCCATATTTACTCCTGATGGTCAGCTTATTTCCGCCATCGCTTCTCTCACATCTTCCGATAACCCTCGCCTCAAGATTAAACTTCTCAGAAATGCTGATTACGTCATCAGCCGCCTCCGGCCTAGCTATAACCTCAAAGCCAACACCCATATTATAGTTCTCAAACATGGACCCCCAGGATTCACCGGACTCACGCTGTATTAAGATGAAAATTGGATCTGGATCAAAGATGTTATCCTTAATATAATGGATGTTTCTTCCAATTCTCAGGCACTTTGTTTGGCCGCCTCCCGTATTATGAATTAGGCCTGAGATGTATGGGCTGAGCTCCTCTATGATCTTTAAGACTACTGGCGCATAGAACCTTGTTGGTGATAGTATGGCTTCGCCAACAGTCATGCCGAGCTCATCAACATAATCATCGAATCGAAATCTCCCATAATAAGACCTCTTACCATCTCCGCCTTCAAGAATCTCAGGATACTTCTCCTGGTAGCTCTTATGCATTAGACATAGCCGGGCCAGCGTTATTCCATTACACATTATACCGCTGTTCTCCCTCTTCTCATACCTTGTTTTACCCCCGCTCCTAAGCCCTACTATAACGTCACCCGGCTCAATCCTATTGCCAGCCAGAACCTTAGAGAGGTTCACGCGCCCATTCATCGTCACAGATATATCCACAGTTCTTATCTGATCAGGTAGATCGGCTGTTTCGCCGCCAGAGAAAATTATTCTAACGCCTAAATCCTCTAGCAGATCCATGCATTCCCTGAAACCAGCGCTCAAAACCCTGAGTAAGCCGATCTTATCAACCTTGAGGGGGTTAACTGCCACATAGTCCACGAAGTTGATTGGCGTGGCTCCCACACAAACAATATCATCTATATTCATGGCTAGAGCATCTTGAGCTAAGCCCATAAACCAGCTTATGTCCCCAGTCTCTTTCCAATGGAGATATGCCTGGATCGGCTTGCTGCCAGCGCCATCAACGTGGGTCACTATGCCGAAGCCGGGCAGATTTGGGTCTTCGCTCACAACACAAAAGGCTTCTGGAAACAGATTCCCTATTAGGCTCTTAAAGAACTCTATGCCCCTCTTCTTAACGTCTACTCCTGACTCAGCATACTTAGACGTCAAGAAATGCGATCACCCATCAGGGGTCTTAAAAAGCGTGAACTAAAAATATGGTGGATCGGAATTACCATATCGTGTAGCCACCATCTATAACTAGATCATGCCCAGTTATATAGTCTGCGGCTCTAGAAGCCAAGAAGATAACAGCGCCCACTACATCCGCTGGCTCAGCGAACCTTCCAAGAGGTATTAGAGAACGCCATTGATCAGCGTATTCAGGCTGACTCCTCAATAGATTTTCAACTAAAGGTGTCAGCGTATAACCGGGGCTGACGCAGTTGACGTTTACGCCGTACTTGGCCCATTCAGCCGCCAAGCTCTTTGTCAACATGATCACTCCAGCCTTTGAAGCGTTATAGTGGGCTTGCGGCTGAGGCCTATTGACGATTCTGCCGGACATAGACGCTATGTTTATTATTTTTCCCCTCCCCCTCCTTATCATATGCCTGCCAACAACCTGGCACATAACAAAGACCCCGGTAAGGTTAACATTTATCATCCTACTCCAATCTTCATCCGTCATATTCTCGAATGGAGTCCATTGCCCAATCCCGTGACTATTCACCAATATATCTATCTGCCCAAAATTTTTCAGTACGAAGGCGACAGCTTCCTCAACTTGATCACGGTTGCACACATCCACCTTCACTGCAAGAACCTTAACTGGAAATCTTCGCTCTAAAATCTCCTTAAGCTCCACTATCCTCTTAGAATCAAGGTCGAAGAGCGCAACATCAACCCCGAGCTCCGCAAAACCGTATGCTATTGCTCCGCCGATGCCTCCGCCAGCGCCAGTGACTATAGCTTTTTGGCCGCTCAGCGTGAACATATCTTTTACGGATTTAAACTTGCCCAGATCCAATCTATACGCCGCCAGATCACTTATAAAGTTCCTCTATAATCTTCATTCTCCACTTCTCACTCTCAAGAGCTCTGAGTTTATGAGCCTCCCCTTCCGGCAGCAGCACAGGGCCCCCTAGAATCTTGGCTATTAACAGCATCCTTGCGAAATCTTCTAGGAGCTCGGCTCTCTGGAAGGCTTGCTCAAGGTTTGCGCCCAAAGTTATTATTCCATGGTTCTTCATTAGAAGAGCATTCGCTTCCTTAAGGTGTTCAGCAACCTTCCTCGCATATTCCATTGTTGTGGGCGTCACATAATCCATTAGTGGTATCCTACCGACCTGTATTATAACTTCAGTAAAGACCGGCACATCCAAAGAGACGCCGGCGCAAGCGAAGCCGCCGCATATCGGTGGATGGACATGAACTATTGCATTAACGTCTGGTCTCGCAGCGTAGATCATTAGATGCCACGGGGCGTCTGTTGAAGGCGGATACTTACCCTCCAAAACATCCCCCCTCAAATTCATCTTAACGATGTGCTCAGGCTGCATATCCGCCAGGGAGAAGCCGCTCGGCTTAATTAAAACCTCATTTCTAGGAGTCCTAACGCTTATGCTTCCGCCAGCCCCACTCGTTAAATGCCTTTCATATAGCCTTCTTCCAACCCTACAAAGCGCCTCACGCATCCTCAATTCTTCACTCAAGATCCTTCACCGCCTAAGGAGACTGAATTAACGTCAAATAAGATTGTAGAGCTCTCTGTAAAGAGACTTATTTGCCTCATAAAGCCTCAGATACAGCCTGTAATATTTATCGTAGATCTCGGATATTTTGGGATCAGGCTCCTGTACCTCGGCAGCCTTAACCCAATCCTTTATAACCTCGTAGCCTTTAAGTACACCAGTCCCAACACCACTTAAAAGCGCATCCCCCAACGGTGTTCCAGGATGCTCAGCAATATATATTAATGGAAACCTTGTTACATCCGCGAATATTTTCCTCCATAAGGGGGATTTCGCCCCGCCGTCAACTATCCCCATCCTGGGCTTTAATGGAATATTATTGGCTTTAGCGGTCTCAACATTGTGCCGTAGCGCGTATGCTGCGCCTTCCATCAGAGCTCTAAATATATGCGCTCTGGTATGGGTCAACGTTAAACCTATTATAAGCCCCTTTGAATACGGATCCCATATGGGAGTCCGCTCACCCATAAAGTATGGCAGAACTATTAAGCCATCCGAGCCCGGCGGAACCTTCTCAGCCTCTAAGTCTAGGATTCTATATGGGCTTAATCCAACTTGTTTTCCAAGGGAAACCTCTATCTGCCCGAACTGGTCTCTAAACCATCTTAGCATGCCTCCGGAAGTTGCCGATCCTCCAAATGTGTAGATCTTCTGCCTATCATAGGCTACATGTGGATAGTTGATTAGCTTAGGCGTTAACCTCAACTCATCCTGTATGACGCTCCAGCATGTCGATGTCCCAACCATGGCTGAGTGATCTCCATCCTCTAGGCATCCTAGGCTTAAGGCGGCTACCGGAGCATCTACACCCCCAGCGCATACAGGTGTTCCCTTCCTCAATCCGCACAGTTTGCTTCCCTCCTCAGTTATCTCGCCGACAACCGTCTTTGATTCAACAATCTTCTCTGGAAAGAAGCTTCGAGGTATTCCCATCTCCTCCATTAACTCCTCGGACCAGTCCCTCTTATGTATGTCAAATATTCCTCCATAGTTTCCAGCCGAAGAGTAATCTATGCATACGACGCCAGTTAAACGATAAATACAATACCCGTATGTTGTAACAAGCTGCCTCGTCCTCTCCCAAGTTTTAGGCTCCTTGAATTTAATCCACAGCATCTTTGTGAAGCCAAAATAGGTATCTATTGTATTCCCAGTTATCCTAAATATCTCATCCTCACCTATATTCCTCCTAACCCACTCAACCTCATCAACAGCCCTCCTATCCATCCAAATTATACAAGGCCTTATCGGCTCCATATTCTCATCACATGGCACACCTGAACCACTGTATAGCCCACTAATAGTTAAACCGCCAATCTCAGACGGACTAACCTTAGACTTAGACAGAACCTCGCGGATAGTATTACAAACGGCGTTAAGCCACACCTGAGGCCACTGCTCAGCCCAGAGAGGTCTAGGAGACATAATGTCGGTCTCCTGAAAAGCCTCGGCAATTATCCTACCCTCGGCATCAACCAAAACAGTCTTTGTACCAAAAGTCCCAATATCAGTCCCCATAAGAAGGTTACCTTCAGCCACAAAACCAACCCCCAGCACAATCCCAAATATTGTTAGAATAGGGATATAAGGTTAAATATAAAGATGCCAGAGATAAGTTTTTAAATAGGCTCTAAATTATATAACCTAAAAAATAAATAATGTCATTTCATTCAAGAAGCGGGGTGGGGTAGCCAGGTTAACCCGCTGGGCTCATAACCCAGAGATCGGTCGTTCAAATCGACCCCCCGCTACCACATAAACTTTTTTTCCAACGATTGCACGCAACAAACAATTATTTTGCTTACAAAAATAGGATAGGATCCTGTAACATGCTGGCGCAATTAACGGAGGAAGCGTTCCATAGCATTTAGATTAATGTAAAATGAATGGAGATAGTAATTGATGTTTTCCTAATAATAACCGAGCTTAGGGGCTGCGTTGAGATCTATCCTCTTCATGCCTAATTAGCGAGTACATGCCAAGCGGCGTTAGGATTGCCCCACTGCCATAGAGGAGCGCTTGTAGCGGATCTACTGTTGGAAGTTTATTGGCTGTCATCATAACTTTACCCAGATCTGTGAATGTTGCCAGTAGGCCTAGTAATAGGAGAATTGCTCCCGGAATCAACAGGGAAAGACCGAATCCCTTTTTAGGAAACTCATCGTTTAGGCTTCTGCTTCTAACGCCCTCTGGCACTATTGATGGCATTGACATTGAGACAACCCTAATTAATAGCGGTGTGATTGTTAGAACAAATGGAAGCATTGTTACAAACCACCAGACTGTTAAGCCAAATGTCAAGATTAAGATTTCTGAGAAACCGATTTTTAATGCCTGAAGATATAGGAA
>JAGTQF010000048.1 GCA_018396655.1 Candidatus Bathyarchaeota archaeon | reverse complement strand
TGCCCCAAGCAATATATCGCAGTTAATCTACCCGAAAATTCTTAGATTATGAGAAAAATTTATGATTTCTCCATTACTTAACTCAAGATAATTTGCCCGTTTTGGAGGGGTGGATGCTTACGGATTTATTCTCCATAGGACTGGTGGCAAGTCTTATGCCTAAAAATGCTGAGCTTGAGATTTTAGACTTAGAGGGGCTTCCACTATTTAATCAGGATCTAGAATACGATATGCCTGAAACAGTAAAGCGGTTTAAGAGCAAAATTAAGGGGCTGACGCGTTGCTTATTGCGACACCGGGATATAATTCTTCCATACCCGGAGTGCTCAAGAACGCTCTTGATTGGGTCTCTAGACCTTATAGGGATAATTTCCTCGATGGTAAACTGGTTGCGATAATGAGCGCTTCGATAGGTATGCTGGGCGGAGCGAGGGCTCAAGCTCATTTACGCCAGATACTTTCCTCTCTTAACGCATATGTGGTGAATAAGCCGGATGTTGTGGTGAACTTCGCTGATGAGAAGTTTGATGCTGAGAGTAAGCTTAAGGATGAGGGGGCGAAGGCGTATATCAGGCAGCTGCTAGAGAACCTAGTGAAGCTGACTGAGATGCTGAAGGCTAATGTTAAATCTTGAAACGCTTCAGTAAGACAGTAAGAGCTAGAGGGGTATGGAGCTCAGCGTAGTTCTCCGCACAACTATACCGCTCACTCTATTGATGGGTCTAGGCTTCATGTCCAAGAAGACTGGTTTTTAAAGCCCGGAGATGAGAGGGTATTAAGCGCCTATATATTATTTTCGCTCTTCCAGCATTATTTATCGTAGACCTTTCGAGGATAAGGTTTACTGAGGAGAACATAAGGTTCATCGCTGCAGGCATCTGCAGCGATGAATATTTATCCTCCCACTCCTAGCAGCGATAATCGCATCAATTTTCGATCTGCCAAGGGTTCAAGCAGCCGTGCTCGTAATTATGCATGGGGTCCCATTAGCCGTCTCAATGATCGTGCTGAGCGAAAGATACGGATTCTACGAAGAAATTATTTCCTCGCTGATCCTCATGGAATCCCTTGGAGCCGGATTTTACTTAAACCTCTGGCTCCTAATTTTAGGTCTCTATTAATTGCTCTATCTTCTACTTCTATAGATGAATTGAATTATGAGGTTGGGGCCAACTTCATTCATTTATTTTTCTGAGGTTTTAAGTTAATGGTTTTCCACTAGCATTAAGTGGAAGATAACTGAAGATAATTTGAACTATTTATTCTAGTTTTGTGCTCTGTTTGATGCATTCTCTGTAGCGTTCCATAATATCCTCGATGACATGTTTTAGGTGAGATTTTGGAATAAAGCCAACTATCGAGCCGATGTATCTGCCGCTGCAGTAGAAGGCGATTGTAGGCGTACCCATAACGCCGTTCCTAATCGCTATATCCCTATTCCTGGGGCTTTTAAGCACGTTAAATCTAACGAATTTCGCCCTATCTCTATATTCTTCAGCAACCTCCTCAAAGATAGGGTTCAATCTAATGCACCAAGGGCACCTCTCATGCCAAAAATCCACGATGGTCAATATGCCGGACTGTAAAACCTCCCTCTCCCAATCCTCAGCATCAACATCCAAAACGTTCGCCATAATCTCACCACAATCTTTAATGGGAGAATAACAATTTAAACCTTCATAATAATTTTGAGAGTGATGGGAAAAATTAGGCTAGGTCTAATTAATTTTTAAATTTCTTTTAGGATGGTTATGAAGAAGTTATGATGTTCTTCTTCATCCTTAAGTGTACCCTTGAATAGAACGCTTTTCTCGCATCGTTTTTCTTTGCGAGTATTATCGTTCTAGTTTTATCGCATTCTCCCCGTCTTTTGAATTGATTTCCACAATCATATTTATCCTATCCCCCAGGGGCTCCGTGAAAACGGCGCACTTTTCCATACAATATCCCACCAATTGTCCTCAGTTATTGTTTCTCCGCGAACAATGATATCCAAAACTTGTTTTAGGAGAGCATGGTGTCTTTTCTCATCCTCCAATATGGCGCCAGAAACACCCTTTGATAAGCTGCCGGACAACCGGGTTTGCCCAATATGCGGCCATCAAAAAACATGTTTAGGAGAATTAGGGGTAAAGAAATAAATAGTTTGTGAAGAATAATGATTCATTAGGAGGCTTTTTAATGGAGCCCACTAAATTATATGTTTTACCACAGTTGCCCTACGGTTATGGTGATTTAGCACCATATATGTCGGAGGAGCAGCTGCGGATACATCACACCGTACATCATCAAGCCTACGTTAACGGAGCAAACGCGATACTTAGGAGACTGGATGCTGCCCGTAAAGAGAACACGGATATAGATATAAAAGCGACTTTAAAGGAGCTCTCATGGAACGTTGGAGGACACCTACTACACTCATTGTTTTGGAGAAATCTTGCTCCGCCGGGTAAGGGCGGCGGCAAGCCTGGTGGAAAATTAGCCGACCTTATTGAAGGTG
>JAGTQF010000047.1 GCA_018396655.1 Candidatus Bathyarchaeota archaeon | reverse complement strand
TAGTGTGCAGATAGGGGCCAGCGAGATTGCCGCCATAGGTGTGACAAACCAGAGGGAGACTACGATTCTGTGGGATAAATCAACCGGTAAACCCATCTATAACGCTATTGTATGGCAATGTCGAAGAACTGCGGATATAGTTGAGGAGCTTAGGAAGGATTATGGAAGCCTATTTAAGGATAAAACCGGGCTTGTTCCAGACTCATATTTTTCCGGACCTAAAGTTAAGTGGCTCCTAGACAATATTTCCGGTTTAAGGGAGAGGGCTGAAAGGGGAGAAATATTATTCGGCACAGTTGACTCCTTCCTAATCTGGAGGCTTACAGGCGGAAAGACCCACATCATAGACTATAGCAACGCTTCCAGAACAATGATGTTCAACATCCACAAACTGGACTGGGATAAGGAGCTACTAGAGATTCTCGGCGTGCCTGAAAGCATGCTGCCAGAACCTCTACCCTCAAGCCACATTTATGGATATACGGACCCAAATGTTTTAGGTGTAAGCGTGCCAGTTTCAGGCGATATAGGAGACCAGCAGGCCGCCCTTTTTGGTCAGGTAGCCTTCAGTGAGGGTATGGTTAAGTGCACGTATGGAACTGGAAATTTCCTTCTCATGAACACTGGTAGTAAACCCCGTGAGTCGAAGCAGCTATTGACGACCATAGCGTGGGGAATAGGGAAAGATGTAACATACGCTCTGGAGGGGAGCATATTTATATCTGGCGCCGCAATTCAGTGGCTTAAGGAAGCATTAGGGCTAATTGAGAATCTTTCAGAGACTGAAACTTTGGCGTCATCCCTCAGGAGCAGTGAGGGCGTATTTTTTGTGCCAGCATTTGTGGGTCTCGGAGCACCATACTGGGACCAATATGCTAGGGGTCTAATTATAGGCTTGACTAGAGGCGCTGGTAAAGCCCATATTGTCAGGGCAACTCTCGAGTCAATAGCTTACTTAACACGCGATGTTCTTGAGGTTATGAAGGAAGATTCCGGCATAAAAATAGATGAGCTCAGGGTTGATGGCGGGGCCTCAAAGAATGACTTTCTAATGCAGATTCAAGCGGATATATTGGGCCTAAGGATAATCAGACCCCTAATTCTAGAAACAACAAGCTTGGGAGCCGCATACATGGCTGGTTTGGCCGTAGACTATTGGAGCAGCCTAGAGGAGCTAGCCTCCATGTGGAGGATTGAGAGAATATTCGAGCCAAAGATAAGCTCGATTGAGAGGGATAGGCTCTATAAGGTTTGGAGAAAGGCCGTTGAGAGAAGCTTGGGCTGGGCTAGGATTCTCGAGGATACTGGCCTAGAGTAGAGGGATAAGAGTGAGACGGCCTATACGTGTTGCTGTAATTGGCGCTGGGATAGTTGGTGCGAGCATAGCAAGGGTCCTCTCAATGTTCGAGGATTTCGAGGTTGATTTGCTTGAGAGGGAGGTTGATGTTGGCTGGGGTATTAGTAAGGCTAATACTGGAATAATCCACGCTGGATATGATGATGAGCCGGAACTATATCCTTTGAGGGCTAAGTTATGCGTTGAAGGAAATAAAGTATGGCATAGGTGGGCTGAGGAGCTTGATATACCCATTAGATGGTGCGGCTCGCTTGTTTTAGCCTTCAACAATGAGGAGATGAAGGTCTTAAAGGAACTCTATGATAGGGGCGTAAGAAATAGGGTTAGAGACCTAAAAATTGTTGAAGCCGAAGAGATTAAAACCCTAGAACCAAATGTTTCAAGAGAGGCCGAGGCCGCGCTTTGGGCCCCAACAGCGGGTCAAATATCACCTTGGGATGCCGTTATAGCTCTCGTTGAGAACAGCGTTATGAATGGTGTTAGATTACGTCTTTCCACTGAGGTTAGGGGCATAAAGATTGAGGGTGGCTGTGTCCGAGGTTTGGAGACCAATAGGGGTTTTATTGAGGCTGATTTCGTTATTAATGCATCCGGGCTTTATGCTGATAAAATAGCGGAGATGGCTGGTGTTGGGGGCTACCGGATAAAGCCCAGAAGAGGCGAGTATCTAATCTTCGATAGGGAGGCTGAACCAAAAGTCTCCAGAATATTATTTCCAACGCCAACACCCATATCTAAAGGCGTCGTTGTAACAACAACCGTTGATGGGAATTTAATGATTGGACCAAGCGCGCAGGATTTATCCGAGGACCAGAGGGAGGAAAGAGCCAATACACGTGAGGGCCTAGACTATGTTTGGGAGTCCGCCTCAAAGCTCGTGGAAAAGCTCCCCCCAAAGAGTAGGGTTATTAGGTTTTTTGCAGGATTAAGGCCTGAACCGACTGGAGGAGACTTCATCATCAGAAAGTATGATGAGGTCTTTGGCTTCATAGATGCTGCCGGCATGCGTTCACCGGGCTTAACCTCTGCACCAGCCATAGCCCACATGGTCCTCGATATTCTTAAATCAACCTTAGACACTGATTTTAAACCTAAAAAATTCTGGAATCCGTATAGGAGGCGCATAAAAAGATTCTCTGAGCTAACACCTGAAGAAAGGAGCAAGATCATAGAGGAGGAGCCTAGGTATGGGCGGATAACATGCATTGATGAGATGGTTACGGAGATGGAGATAATTGAGGCAATTAGGAGGGGTGCAACAACAATAGATGGTGTAAAATTTAGGACCAGAGCCTGCATGGGGATATGCCAAGGCTCATCGTGCATGCATAAGATTGCGCTAATAATCTCCAGAGAACTGAAGATACCCCTCTGGAAAGTCTCGATTAGGGGGCCGGGCACGGAGATAGGCATAGGCGATG
>JAGTQF010000046.1 GCA_018396655.1 Candidatus Bathyarchaeota archaeon | reverse complement strand
ATCGGCTGGGAGCATTGAGGGGTCTTTGGGAACCGGTATCGATTCACCCGTTAAGGATGCTTCATTAACTTGGAGGTTGATCGCCTCAATCAGCCTAGCGTCGGCTGGAACCCTGTCGCCCTCCTTTAAAACAATCACGTCGCCAGGAACAACCTCCCTAACCGGTATGATAACCTCCCTTGAATCCCTAATCGCCGTGACGGTTGGGCTGAGCATCCGCTTAAGCGCCTCCAGCGCCCTCTCAGCACGATACTCTTGTATGAAGCCCAGTGTGGAGGAGACTAAAACTATGGCAAATATAACTATGGCGTCAACTTCCTCACCCATAACTAGGGAAATTATTGTGGCGCCTATGAGAATCCAAATTAAAATGCTCCTGAATTGGCTAAGAAAAATTTTTAATGGCGAAACTCTTCTAGCGGCCACCAGTTCATTAGCTCCAAACTTAGCCAGCCTAGCCCTAGCCTCAGCGCTACTCAGCCCACCCATACTAGTGCCCAGTATACTTAAGACTTCGTTAACACTAAGTGAGTGCCAATTCATCTCAGCGTATGTCCTAATATCCACGCCCGGCACCAGCCTAAAACGACACAAAAATTTTCATAAAGATTTTCGGCGCAACATTTAAGCATTTCTTTCATCCAAGACCTATCACTGAAATATTCGAAAGCTACTAAAGAAAGATATGCATATGCTTGAAAATCGAGGATGGTGCTCCCTACTGCATTTCGATTGAAATATAATTAGTGGGAAGATGTAAATGTAAAATCAGGAAGAATATGTTGAGTAGAAAGTATATGTGCGAAGACCACGCTAAAATAGACCCTAAGGCATGCTTAATATGCCAAACGCTCTTCGGCAGCCCGACGAAACAATGAATTTATGCGAGCGTGAGCAATATTTGGAGCATTATTCCTCAATCTCTCAGCCCAACACCCCCTAACAGGCTAATCAACCTCCTTTTTTCGATTGGCTGGTTAAACCATTAATATTGAACTGCCACAATTTATCTAATTAAGGTGACAGCGCATGGTTGTGGTGGAGTTAAACTGGGAGAATTGGAATGATGAGGTTCTCCGCTCACCAATTTTAACATTGGTTTATTTTTGGCACGAGCGCTGCCCATGGTGTCGAAGGCTTACGCCGATATTTGAGAGGTTAGCGGCTGAATATAATGGGAAAGTTAAATTTGCCAAAATAAATGTTCTAGAGTCTGAGGGCAACAGGGAGCTAGCAGAAGATTTAGGCGTCATGGGAACACCCACGCTGATCTTCTTCTGCGAAGGTAGACCACTCATGCATTTAGTTGGCTTCATGCCCGAAGAAGAGCTGAGAAGAGCTATTAATGATATGCTGAGCAAATATCGGTCATGCTTAACACAAAGCACCACACTAAAAAGCTATATTATCTAGTAACCTCCAATAAGCAATTATTTATATTAAGCAGCCGTTGAGAGTGCCTAAAGGAAAATATAGAGTTGGCGGATAAACTATGTGAGAAGCAGCTAAAATTTCTTCTTTTAAGTAATTATAATGAAATAGCGCGGTTAATTCACTTCCCATTTCTTTTCAATTTTAAGACTAAAGATAAGAGAAAACTGAGCACCTTTACAGCTACCATACCTCGAAAACTATATCAGGATGGCAAATCTTCATTAATTGCTTCTTCTCTTTTTCGTCTCTCATCCTATACTTTTGGGAGCCAGAGATTAGAGATCGAACGCATATTTCATAAAAACCATAAATGCAATTCTCCGCCCAAGTTATCTGAAACTTGGTCAATTCGGATATTTGCTTTAAAACAAGATAAACCTTTTTCTTGTTTCCTGCAATTTTATAAAGACTTTAATAAGCCCGCGTTTTCATGTAGAAAAAATGGTTTTAACGTTTAATGGACATGCATTCTTCTAGTCTCTTGCCTACTTCATCCCAGTTGACTATATTCCAGAAGGCTTCGACGAAGTCCGCTCTCCTATTCTTGTAGTCTATATAATAGGCGTGCTCGAATACGTCTAGAACCATTAGGATTGGGAAGGTCGGATAAACGTTAGTGTTATGCTTCTCCACCTGCATAATCATTAGGCGTCCAGTCTGCCCGCATATCGTCAGCGCAGCCCAGCCTGAACCCTCAACGCTTACAGCAGCCTGGGTAAACTCCCTCCTAAACCTCTCAAAGCTCCCAAACTCACCTTCAATAAGGTCGGCTAATTTTCCACCAGGCTTGCCGCCGCCCTTACCCGGCGGAGCAAGATTCCTCCAAAGCAGTGAGTGTAGTAGGTGTCCTCCAACGTTCCATGAGAGCTCCTTTAAAGTCGCTTTTATATCTATATCCGCGTTCTCTTTACGGGCAGCATCCAGCCTTCTAAGTATCGCGTTTGCTCCGTTAACGTAAGCTTGATGATGTACGGTGTGATGTATCCGCAGCTGCTCCTCCGACATATATGGTGCTAAATCACCATAACCGTAAGGCAACTGTGGTAAAACATATAATTTAGTGGGCTCCATTAAAAAGCCTCCTAAAGCCTCCTAATGAATCATTATTCTTCACAAACTATTTATTTCTTTACCCCTATTCTCCTAAACATGTTTTTTGATGCGCCGCATATTGGGCAAACCCAGTTGTCCGGCAGCTTATCAAAGGGTGTTCCTGGCGCTACGTTTTGGGTAGAATCCCCCATCTCTGGATCATATATGTAGCCGCAGACCCGGCACTCCCACTTATCCAAAATTCAAACCCCCGTTATCTTCAGAATTTCCTTATTTTCTCCCTAGTGGCGCTGCATATTGGAC
>JAGTQF010000045.1 GCA_018396655.1 Candidatus Bathyarchaeota archaeon | reverse complement strand
TGTAAAGGTTTCCGTACCTGTCCATTGGTGCCCAGTTACGTGCCTCTTCCCAACCCGTAGCATTAAAACTATAAGCGCCAAGATGAGGAAAAACCAAAATCCTTCCTCCGTTCTCATGTGTAGCGGCCACGTTCTCCGTAAAGATAAGCCAGCCCTCAGTTGGAGGAAGATAGTCTGGCATAGCCACTCCGAACCCGTGCTTTTCCCACCCTCGCCAGACGAGGAGAGGGGTGGTCCCGTAATACTCAGCCATCGCTTTCGCAACTCTCGGAACGTTTGAGAACGGTCCGTTCCACATACGGGAGTATCTCTCCCAGTACCTGGTGAATACATCAGCAGCAACTCCGACTTTCTTAATCCACTCTGGCAGGTCATCCCTTTCTGAGATAGTTCCCTTATAAACCCACCATTGCTTCACGGCCCAAGACTTATATATCTGTGCAGCATCCCACCAGTCTCCGTTGTATATTTCTATGGCGACAGGATAGGGTAAAGTGTACTTCAAACGCGGCTTAAAATCAGGAGGAATGTGCTCGTTCCAGAACCATAACCAACCTGCTGCGTCGTATGATACGGCAGATGCCTTCACATGTTTACCTGTTTGATCTAAGTACATTATGATAAAACCCGAACTCGGTTTGGTCGTGTAGTAAGCCATAAACTGCATGTTATTGAATCCGCTAGGATAGGGGACTCCACCTAGACTTATCTTGTGAATGGCTGGGTTCTTGATGAGGATGCCAGAGTTATCGGGGACAACTAAGTAATCACCGCTCTCTGGGTCCCCAATCTGACTCACACCTACTATGAGTGGAAAAACTATCCTTTCTATTACCGTGTCGTCCCTGCTGTCAACCGATATGTACCAGTAGGACCTCTTTGAACCTGATGGAATGTATAT
The DNA here is from genome assembly GCA_018396655.1 of Candidatus Bathyarchaeota archaeon. Lineage (GTDB taxonomy): Archaea > Thermoproteota > Bathyarchaeia > Bathyarchaeales > DTEX01 > DTEX01. The sequence goes on along the minus strand of JAGTQF010000045.1, from coordinate 2,620 downwards.
TGATGCCGAGACCGTGACATCAAAGTACTTGTCAACGGCCTCCGTCGAGGATAGACCAGACCATGTTATGTTTAGCTGTACTCCGTCATCCCAGACTCTGTAGTCATACGTGATCTTTTTTGCATTTCTGCCCAACATTCCTTGATACCAGCCCCTCTCCTCAGACCAGTATTCTAACACAAAGAGACCGATGCCGACCGCGTCCTTACGTCTGATGAAGTCTACGCCAGTTGACTTGTCTATGATCCCATATATCCCTCCACCTGTGTTATTCCCAAACGTAATCACCAACTCGATGAACCGATTGCCTATCCTGATAAAGTCTCCCGAAAAATGAACGTATGCATCACCTCCCATTTCGCCTAAAACTGTTAGCGGAGTAAGCACTATGAGTAGAAAAGTTATGGATAACCATTGAAATATTGTTGTATTGCTTCGTGTATTAGACATTGTTTTATAAATTTATTTAAACATCCCAGAGCGGGACAATAAATGTGCCGGCTGGAGGAGGGTCGGTTCAGGCAACATATAAGTTATGCTAATTATGATCTCCAAGATCATGTAGGTTGCTGAAAGTGTAAAATTTTTATGTCTTTCCTAACTTTATGTTTGTGATGAAGTTAGATATGCAGGCTGATGTTGAAGAGGAGCTTTTTAGGGAGAAGAGTAAAGCGTTATCAGAGATTTTTAAAGACTTATATAATGATGGTTGGGATGAAACAGAGATTCGGGATGAAGGCGGCGTATGGATCCTATACTTTATGAAAGAAATTAATGGTCGAAAACGGAGAATAAGGATAGGTGCCATTGATAGGGCTGTAAAAAAGGCCTTTTATATGCTCTACGACTTAGGGCCTTTCGGCATCTCATATGATTTTGATGAGAAGAAATATGGTCTTCCGAACCCTGATGAGGATGAAAAGAGTTACCTGAAAGCCCTCGAACTATTTGAAGATAATGTAATATTCGCTGACCGCCCAGTGAAGGATTTTAAGCCCAGTAAACATCTAATCAAATACTATTATTCGAAAGGCTTTAAGATGAGGATAAAAACAAAGAGGGGGAAGAAATACCTATACGCAATGAAACGCGATCCAACCACCGGAAAGATGATGAAGAGAAACCTCGGACTAAAAACATAAGCCAAAAAGAAAAAAGGACGAAAAACTAAAATATATGAAAAATCTAATTTAAATTTGAGCTCCTAAGGGGAGCCAATGGGATAGATCAGCTATACTGAAGCCTAGGCTTAGAGGTCAAAGCCCGTCATCCGGTCCCGTAACCGGATGTTTAGGCGCATAACGTAAATGCGCCCGTTTAGGTTGAGTCGTAAACAACCCGTTAGGCGGAAACGTAACCGCCCAGATCTCGCGGTAGACAAAATCAGCCCGCGAGGCCTGAAAATAAGTTAGATCTATATTTCTTTCCTTAGAAAAAGGATTCGCTTAAAAAATTAATCGCATACGGCCCGGCCCACCAAAAATTTAAGCGAATTTAAATGTTGGATAACCTGATGTTAGGCACCGACTCAGTAATTTGGCCACTAAACCATTGCAACTGCCACAATATATTTAGAGCCAGGATTTATTGTGAGCTGAATAAGCCTATTCTCTACACGCAACATCTGGCAAAACCCTGCCAGATTATTTTTGGAATATCCTTTAATAGTAGCGATGTTTTCTTTTGGATTTTGGCGATCAAGCTTGGAATATGCTGTAAGCACACGTGACCTAGTAAAAGTTTATGAGGGTAAGGTTAAAGCCTTGGATGGAGTTAACCTGAATGTTGAATCTGGCAAGGTTTTTGCGCTTCTAGGGCCAAATGGTGCCGGAAAGACAACTTTAATGAGGATTTTGACGACGCAGATTAAGCCTACCTCCGGCGAAGCCTATATTTTCGGGTTGAATGTTGTCCGAGATAGCGCTAAGGTTAGGCGATTAATTAGTTATGTTCCCCAGGAGATGAGCGTCTGGACCGATATAAGCGGATACGAGAACCTTCTCATATATGCTAAAATTTATGGTGTTCCGCCAAGCGAGAGGGATAAGCTCATATGGGATGCGCTGGAGAATATGGGCTTAAGCGAGTTTGCAAATAACCTTGTTAGGACATATTCCGGCGGGATGATTAGGAGGCTTGAGTGCGCATGCGCCCTACTAACTAAGCCTAAAATCCTATTTTTAGATGAGCCTACGATAGGGCTGGATCCGTCCGCTAGGAAGGCTGTATGGGAGAGGCTTATGGCGTTCAAGAAGGAGTATGATGCAACAATATTCTTTAACACACATTACATGGATGAGGCGGATCTATACTCGGATGAGATAGCGATAATTAATAGGGGCAGGATAGTGACTTCAGGGACTTCGGAAGGCCTTAAACATTCCATTGGAGGCGAAATAATATCCATTGAGGTGGAGGGTCAATCGCTTAATCCGAAGGCTTTAGAGATGATTAGGGGGTTGAGTGGAGTTACTGACTTAATTTTAGGCGAAAATGAGATAAACATCGTGGTTCAAGATGCCGAGCACTCGCTGCCAAAGATCATAGAGTCTCTGAGAGCCAACAATATCTTTGTTAGAAAGGCGTCTATAACTAAGCCAAATCTAGATGATGTCTTCTT
>JAGTQF010000044.1 GCA_018396655.1 Candidatus Bathyarchaeota archaeon | reverse complement strand
CCAGTAGTACATCAGCGTGGCGCGGCGAGCCGACAAGCAGGCAGCCAAAACGTTCAAGATCATAACGCGGAGTGAATGCGGCAACTATCTCAATATCGCAGCCATTACACGAACCAGTGTTAAGATGGAATATCCAAGGGGATTTCATGCGACCCCTTGAAACAACTCTAAACATCGTAGATCTAGAAACAATAGACTGAACATGCACATATCATTTTCGCTTTCAAAGCGTCAGTACTTATAACAGCCTTATGGGTTCATGGCTTACGTACTTAACTCATGAGAACACAACTCAGACTAAATAGTCCATCTCTTCCAGGATCAAACAGACTTTGATGAGGGAGAATTCTCGGTATTATGTGAAGATGCTTTCAGGAACACGTGGCCATCATCTAGATGCTTTAAAATCAGGGAATTAAGTTTCTGCCTAGGGAGACCAGTAGAGACAATAAATATCCCTAAAAAGCGGGGAACGTTATTGGAAAGTACTCTCAGTATGTCCTTAGCCGTCCAACCAACTAAACTCTAAACACCAATTACGGTCTATATATTTATTTGAAGTGCGGTTCAAACCGGAAGAAAAATAAAACTCATACAAAAACAAAGCAAGAATTATACTAGTTTCCTGCTCAAAAACAGCCAAAAATAAGCCTAAACGAACAAAAGATTGGTGCGGGGAGCGGGATTTGAACCCGCGAACCCCTACGGGACAGGCTCCTGAAGCCTACGCATTCTTCGAGATGGTTTTCTGCGCCTTTGGCCTGGCTTGGCTATCCCCGCTCTTTTACTTTCTAGAACTATTTTTATTGAGGTTGGTTTTTTACTTTATGGTTCCTGATATAAATGCTATTAGGCCGAGTAGCATCCAGATTAGCGCTCTGTTCTTAATTTTCTTCGCATTCTCTTTTGTCTGCTCTCTCATGAGGCTTATTGATGATGCTATGAAGCCTATGTCCGCGATTATTAGTGGTGGCAGAAACCCTATGCCCGTCAGTTTAAGGACTATTGGTAGTGGGCTTAAGAGGACTGCTAGTATAAAGAATGCTGAGGCTATCTGCGCAGCGCTCTTTGGGCCGTGTAATATTGCTATGGTTTTAATTCCCCTTGTCCTATCGCCCTCTATGTCAGCTATGCCCTTAATTATCTCTCGACCGGTGTTAGCTAGGAAAGCTAGGGCTGCAAAGAGTATGGTTGTGCACTCTATGTTGCCTGTTAAAACCGCTCCACCATATATGAATGGTGTGGATATGCATGTGCTCACGAGAAGGTTTCCGGGAAGACCTGTGCGTTTTCCCACTGTTGAATAGGTTAGCGATATTGCCCAGGAGGCTAAAGCCATTAAAACACATATGATATTCGTCATGGTGGCTGAGAATAGCCCTATTGTCATTAGGGCTGCTGTTAAAATTATGCTCTCTCGAGGCTTTATTATGCCGCTTGGAATAGGTCTCGTGGGCTCATTTATTGCGTCTATATCCCTATCGTAGTAGTCGTTTATGACCATCGAGGCTCCAGTTAATGTGAAAGCTGTTACAAAGCCTAGAACTAGCCTAACGATGGTCTCATAATTAAATGTGAACGCATGTGTACTTATAAATGCACCAACTATCACCGCTAATCCCATCATTAGGCAGTTCACCGGTCTCATAATCTTAATGAATCCTAAGACCCTTTCAATTTTCATGGCAAGATTATAATTGGAGGGCTCAGTTTATAAATTAGATGGGAATATAGGCCTTATCAAGGAGTTATTCGTCTAGATTTAATGTGGCGGTGAAGACATTGGGGAGTGCTATATCGGTTAGCCCCTTCACAGAGTTTAGAAGACAGTGCTCGGAGATAATTCTGAGGAGCTTAAATAAAATATCCTCTGAACTAAAGGATTATCCAGTTACATTAGAGATACCGCCAAGCCCGCAGTTTGGTGAGCTGACATCCCTAGTATGCTTTGATGCGGCAAAGAAGCTCTTTAAAGCACCCATCGATTTGGCTAAAGAGATTGAGGAGGAAGCTAAGAGCGAGATTGGATTTTTCCCGCTGGTTAGTGATGTTAGGGCTGCTGGGCAGGGATATGTGAATTTTTATGCGAACTTCACTGAGCTCTCTTCTCTAGCAATAAGGTCTGCCAGGGCTCTGGATGACGAGTATGGTTATGTTAAGGTTGATAAGCCTGAGAGGATAATTGTCGAGCATACTAGTGTTAACCCAGTCCATCCTATACATATTGGCTCCGCAAGGAATTCTATTCTTGGGGATTCGATAGCACGCATATTGAAGGCTAGGGGCCACATTGTCTATAGACACTACTATATTGATGATGTGGGGCGTCAATCAGCGATAGTCGCGTATGGATACAAGATTCTGGGCAAACCTAAGCCATTAGGTAAGCCGGACCATTTCATAGGAGCAATCTATGCTGTTACAAATTGCCTCCTTGAGATTAAGAGATTAAAGGCCATTATTGAGGGTCAGAAGAATAGGCTGAATCATGATGAAGCCCAGAAGGTTAGGATGGAGTTGGATGATTGGGTTGCTGTGGCCATTGAGTTGCAGGAGAGGTTTCCTGATATATTTAATGGGCTTCTAGAAGCTCTTAAAAATATTGAGAGCCCAGAGCTGGAGATTAATGTACTCATGAGGAATTATGAGAGGGGTGATGAGGAAGCTAAGAAGCTTATCCGTGAGGTTTCATCTATATGCCTAGATGGATTTAGACAGACTCTTGAGAGAGCTGGAATCCACTTTGATTCATGGGATTGGGAGAGCGACTTCATATGGAATGGTGATGTTTCCAAATGCTTAGGCGCTCTCAAGAGAACGCCTTATGTATTCTATAAGGGCGAAGTCTTAGAGTTTGATGCTGAAAGCGTGGCGAGGGATTTTGGGCTGAAAGGTTTTCTTGGACTTAAGGAAAGCTATGAAATTCCATCTCTAACCCTCGGTAGGTCGGATGGCACGACATTATACACTACTAGGGATATAGCCTATAGCATCTGGAAGTTTAGGAGGGCTGATAGGGTGATAAATGTTATTGGAATGGAGCAGAGGTTGGCGCAGATACAGCTTAAGCTTGCATTATGCGCTCTAGGGTATTTAGATGAGGCTAAGAGGCTCATACATTTCGCCTACAATCTTGTGAGCTTTCCGGGTCAGAGAATATCCGGTAGGAGGGGGCGCTATGTCACTTTAGATGAGGTTATGGATGAGGCATTCTCAAGAGCATATGAGGAGGTTAGGAAGCGGTCAACAGACCTCACTGAGGATGAGATGCGTAGGATAGCTGAGCAAGTTGGTATAGGAGCCGTTAAATATGCTCTAATAGAAACTGACCCACTTAAACCGGTCGTGTTCACTTGGGATAGGGTTATTAATTTTGAGAGGAACAGTGGGCCCTACATACAATACTCGCATGCGAGGGCATGCAGCATATTGAGAAGGGCCTCAAGAGATGTTGAGGATGTAGACTTTTCACTTCTTAAGGAGCCTATTGAGCGCGAAATAGTTCTGATGATAGCACGTTTCCCAGAAGTTTTTGTTGATGCTGCTGACAACCTTAAGCCCAATCTTATAGCCGACTTCGCAAACT
>JAGTQF010000043.1 GCA_018396655.1 Candidatus Bathyarchaeota archaeon | reverse complement strand
GATAATTTTTCGCCATAACGGTCAGCTCGTGAGACTGAAATCTGTAGGCGGAGATTATGTGAAAGTCCACATCCCTATACTGATGGAGGAAATAGCATAGATAGCGAAGACCTCTTTGTTTAAAGCAAACTGCTAAATCCATCACAATTTCTCTTCCCACATATGTTTTTCAGCCTCTTCTCCATGACATTTACATTTAAACTGAGCTCACAAACAAGTAAAGAAAGCAGTCTTACTGCTCACTTCACAAGCCAGTAAAGCTCGCTGATATAGTGTGGCTCCTCCCTATTAAGGCTTATGTTAAATGCTTTATAATTGATTGCTAAGGTTGAGGAGACCAGCCCAGACGGCGCCAATCAAGGTCTTTGAGGTTGAGATGAGCAGGCGAATAGACCATGCATTATCAAGCCTAGCACACGCATACGACATCTGGCGCCCGGAAGCCCTATACCTCATAGTATTAGACGAAAGGGATAGGAGTAGGGCCATAAAACTGGCAGACCCGTATGTTAAAGGAGCATTCTATAGAATATCGCGGAGGCTGAGAATACATACATATGCCGAAATAATAAGTCTCCATGAGGACATGGTGAAACATAAGGACCTACTGAGAGATTTAAGCCTGCGATAGTAAGCCTTCAGGAGACTTAATGATTTAGCTTAGGGAAAGTCAAGTACCTGCTGAAACTTCATTTCATCTCTAAAATCTTCATTTTTTGTAAAGGTTTTAGGCTAAGCTTTATTTTACTTATTTGTTCCTTCTCATATTTTGCTCCAGCATGCACCACATAAAATTTAATTCCAGCTTCAGTCGCATTTGTGATGACAACATTAAACTCCAGCTCCAGGGAATCTAATTCGAAGAATGGTTCTGCTTTAATTTCAGGATCCTCCATCAGCTTCTTAATTTCTGCACGCACCCCCTTCGCAAGCTCATAAATGTCTAATTCCTTCTTCCGCATACGCATCAACCTCAATTATAATGAGACTTGAAGTATAATACTTTGCAGATTTTTAGGTACATCTATAGCAGACCGGACTTAGAATTTCACTATCTTTGGCTCCACTATTATTTTTAGTTCTCCCCTGCTGTTTACTGCTGCTAGTCCTATTCCGCTAGCTTCAAAGACCTTTATATCTAGGCGCTCGGCTCTGGCTTGGCTCGTCACTAGAAGCGCCTCATCGTATCCGTGCGCCAGAGCCTCCAGCAGCTGCCCCAAGCCGCGTAGAATATCGTCCTTGTCGCTCTTCAATTCAACCGCAATTCTAATGCCGCGCTCATAAACCTCACCATCAATCATGCCGTTACCAACGTGAATGCCGCCCTTAGGAAAGAACGCTTCAAATCCCTGGCTCCTAAAGTAGCGCTGAACAGACTTACGGAGAAAATCAGCCCTCAACCCGCAAACCCAAAAATAAATGTTATCCTGCTAAACTTATAAATTTCTTGATTTTTGGGCAATTCCTCTCTGAGATAGTGTGCAATATTTAAGTCTAACAAGCAATTTCTCTCCTTTAGCAATGAAAGAGGGAAGGAGCAAGGAGTATGAGGGGGTTAAGCTGAGCTCTGCATCTTTCGCCTAGCTGCAACTGCCATAAACGTACCTTATACTCCTTTACTGAATAGTTCGATTACTATGTAATTTACTAATAGTTCTGCAATTTCTGGCGGAAGCGAGTTAAGCACCTGGTTTATTAATGCCATCTCTTTGGGAAGCCCCTTATCTAAACCAAACGCCTCTAATATTTTAGGACCATATATATTCATGTATTTTTCCATCTCTTTTAGCATCTTGCTTAATGAAGGTATGTCTATTTCTTTGGGGGCTATTAAGCTCATTATTAAGCCGAGACTTTCTATGATGCTTTCCACTTCAGTGGATGGAAGATTAAGCAAGATAGAGGTGCTCTCCCTCAGATCTCTAAGCATCCCATCAACTACTTTCTCATGAATTGGAGTGATGGTTAAATGTACGCTTGGGGGTATACTCATCTCCGAGATTCCTCTCTGGGCTAGGAAAAGCCATCCTCTTCGAGCCATTTCATCACATAATCTGAACAAGTTTATTTTATTGGATGTGAAGGCAAGTATGACTGAGGGTTTTCCCAGTACTATATAGCCTAGCTCCCTCAAACCATCTAATATTTTATTCCTTGCATCTACTATCTTTCTAGCTAAGTTGACGTATCCCTCTTCCCCTAGAAAATGGAGCACAGCCCATGTTGCAGCGAGAGGCCCCTCTGACCTCGATGAAAGAATCGCTGGGTTTACGATTGGGTAGCCAGGCCATTTTAAGTTTGAGAATTGAGAGAACATTTTATAGAATTTCCTCCTAAAAAGTACTATAGAGGCTCCTAGAGAGGAGTACGCGTACTTATGGGGGTCTAGGGATATAGAGGAAACCCCATCTATACTGAAGTCAAAGTCTGGAATATCCTCTCCAATTCTCCGCATAAAGGGGAGAACGAATCCTCCCACACAAGCATCTACGTGAAGCCATATATTCTTTTCTCTTGCTATTTCAGCGAGATCTTTAATCGGATCTATTGTTCCAAAGGGCCAATTTGGAGCGGAACCAACAATTAATGCTGTGTTTTCAGTTACTGCCTCATTTATTTCTTCCGGATCCGCCTGATATGTTTCATTGTTTATTCTAACTCTCTTAACCCTTAAACCCATATATTCTGCAGCTTTATCGTAACAGGGATGAGCTGTGACTGGCATCACGATCTCCGGAATCGTTATAAAACCTCTATCAACTATGAATTTATCTCTTGCCGCCTTCACCGCCAGAAAAACGCTTTCTGTTCCCCCAAAAGTATAGGTTCCAGCCACCTCTTCATCTCCATTCATTAATGAAATCGCTATATCAATTACGTCTTTCTCCATCCTTATTACACTTGGAAATTCAGTAAAATCCAGCATGTTTTTGTCTAAGAACAATTTTAATGCCTCATAAGCGATCTCCTTTAACTCTTTCACTCCAGCCTCATAAGATATGGTGAAGAGTCTCCCGCTATAAGGCTCAGCATCGTCAGAAGCGTATTCTCTTAATCTTTTCAGAATCTCCTCTCTCTTAAATGACTTATCAAAAACATTCTTTCCCATGATATATTATATATCTTGTCTTAAATTTAACTTTTTAATGAGTCAATAAATGCGGAGATTGAAGAGGAATATGTAAAAACTTGCAGTTCCATTATAGTAGGTTAATTGCTTTGGGAAGCATGCTTGAAGAACTCAACGAAATACTCAAGTTTTTAACTGATAGATCCTTTACATTTCCTCAAACTTTACTTCTTTTAATAAGTTGAAACCTTTAGCAATTGCCAAATTTAATCGCTTGCTCCACTATGGAAGTATATAATTATGCACAATGGTATTATTGTTAGGCAAATAACTCCAATTATTATGTATGGGTATGGTAATAGCGCTATTATTGAATTTAAGAGATGCCTAAATACGGGTATTAGGTAGCTTACGGCTAGAGATGCTGCGGTTGAAGATCCCGCAAGCAATAGTGTAAACATCATCATTCCTGGAAGCACATGTTCTAAATCGTTTTTCTCTGCTCCTCTCCCAAGCAGTTCAAGATATATCTCTCTAATCTGGGATATGTAAAAGAGCAGTATTCGTCCAGTCACTAAAGATATACCTATAATTAACGTCTCTGTAAAAGATAATTTTGTCTCAAACATTTGAAAGTTTATTGGTAAGCCTAATACTTGAAGCCAGTCTATTCGAGAGAAATAGAGTAGGGAGGGCAAATATATCAGCCAAGATATAGCGTAAATTCCGTCTAAATGTTTTTGTCGTCCCATCGCGTAAAAATATAGGGATACTGAAAATAAGATGACGATTGGAAGT
>JAGTQF010000042.1 GCA_018396655.1 Candidatus Bathyarchaeota archaeon | reverse complement strand
TCACACAAAGGCTTGGAATCGAATGGAAGTATATTGGCACTATGATATCTGAGCGCCGTTCCAGCCCATAAACGGGAAGATACCATGGTTCATATTCTTTGACGCCGCTAACCCAGAGATTATAATGCAGCTAGATACGGGAAATGCGATGCATGGTGGGGTGAGCCCAGAAGGAGTATTAGATATTATTAGGCGTTATCCGGGTAGGGCGAAGTCTGTTCATCTGAAAGAGTTTTCCTCAAGAGATGAGAGGGCCCTGATAGGTGAGGGTGAGATGATGTGGAAGGATTTCATCGAACTCTGCAAAACTGTTGGGGGCACAGAATGGTATATTATTGAGCATGAGACTTACGCCTATACCCCCCTAGAATGCGTAAAAAGATGTTTGGAAAACCTAAAGAGGATTGTCCAGCATTAAAAGAGCTAAAATACTGATCTTCCTAAGCCGAAAAATTTCCCCTATTAGCCCTTAGCTAACTGGATTTTTCGCTGAAGATTGAAAGGTGAGAAAAATGGGGGAGGGTAAGTGTCCTATGCTACCTCAAATGCTCCTTTAAGTCTTATGTCCTCTGATGAGCTGCCAACCATAACTTCGAAGAGCCCCGGCTCCACCACCAGATCCATATTTATGTCATAGAAGGAGAGTTCTTCTGGACCTAGAGTGAATGTTACCGTCTTCTGCTCGCCGGGTTCAAGTGTTATCCTCTTAAAGCCCTTAAGCTCCTTGATTGGTCTGGCTACGCTGGCTATTTGGTCATGTATGTAAAGTTGGACAACTTCATCGCCTCTGCGTCCACCAACATTCTTCACGTCTACTTGAACCCTCACGCTTCCATTAGGGCTTATCTTTTCCGGGTCTATTCTTAGGTTACTATATTCAAATCTCGTGTAGCTTAATCCATAGCCGAATGGAAAGAGATATTGCGTCCCCCTCAAGTCAACGTAATCATATACCCTGCCAGAGGGCTTCGGATTATAGTATAGTGGAAGCTGGCCTACAGTCTTCGGGAACGTTATGGGTAGCTTCCCACCTGGATTGTAATCGCCAAATAGAACTTCAGCTATAGCGTTCCCACCTTCCTCCCCCGGATACCATGCCTCGACTACCGCATCAACATCATCTATCCACTTAGTCATCGTTATGGCGCTTCCATTTATGAGCACAACAACCGTTGGAATCCCTAGATCGCAAACCTCCCTAATCAAGTCCTCCTGAACACCTGGCAAGTCTAGGTTGCATCTATCCCTTTGTTCGCCCTCAGTTTCCGGAACGGAGTTCCCCATAAATAATATGGCTACATCTGAGCTCCTCGCCACCTTCAGGGCTTCTTCGAATCCATCCTTTGAGGTCCCAGTTAGGCTGCATCCTTCAGCATAATATACTCTTGTGGATTCAGAAGCCCTTCTCCTAATCCCCTCCAATGGTGTGACTACCCTCACACCATACCCACTATATCCTCCAAGTCTCATTACAGCTGCATTAGGTCCCAAAACAGCAATAGACCTTAAATTCTTGGCTAAGGGGAGTATTCCATTATTCTTAAGTAGCACAATTCCCTGCCTCGCCGCCTCCAATGCCAATTGCCTATGCTCCTCACAGTCGCATATTTTCTCAGCGTAGTCTGGGTCGATGTATGGGTTGTCGAATAGGCCTAACCACACCTTAGCCCTTATAACTCGTCGAGCAGCCTCATTAATCGCTTCTTCCGAGATCTCCCCCTCTTTGACTAGGTTGAGGAGGTATTCAAAGCAGTCTGACTCCGGAAGCTCCATGTCTAGTCCAGCCTCTAAAGCCCTTTTGGCCGCCTCAGCCTTTGTTCCCGCAACCCTATGATGGGTTATTAGGCCTGAAACTGAGCCGTAGTCTGAGACAACAAAGCCCTTAAATCCCCACTCCTTACGGAGTATCTCGGTTAAAAGCCACTTGTTGCATGAGCATGGAATCCCATCTATTGAATTGTAGGCCGCCATGAGCGATAGTGCTCCACCCTTTTGGATAGCCGCCTTAAAAGCTGGGAAGTAAATCTCCCTGAGTAGTCTCTCTGAGAAGTGTATTGCATTACTGTCCCTTCCACCATCACCAACAAAGTTGGCGGCGAAATGCTTTGGTGTGCATATTACCCTCTGACTTTGAACCCCCCTAATGAAGGCTATGGCCATGGCCGATGCTAGGTATGGGTCTTCGCCATAGGTCTCCTCAGTTCTTCCACATCTAGGGTCTCTGGCAATATTAATTGTTGGGGAGAGGATTTGGTGGATGCCGTGCGCCCTAGTCTCCTTACCTATTGCCACACCCACCCTCTCAACCAGCTCCGGGTTCCATGTGCTAGCTAACGCTATAGACTGCGGGAAAATGGTGCATCCCCGGGCCATGCATCCATGTAAACCTTCATCATGAATTATTACTGGTATTTTAAGTCTAGTATTTTCAATGATGAATTTTTGGATGCTATTATGTAGCTCTGCCGCCTCTCTAGGCGTGAAAGGACGCAGGATTATGCTTAGCATGCCGATATTCCTCTCCCTTTCCAGAAGAGACCTCCAATGCTCCCGAATATATGCGGCTGAGATGCTTCCAGAAACTTCTGGATCTCCAAAGAACAATGTGAATATAGTGTCCATAATTTTTCCCCTCTTCTCCGGCGGAACATCCCTGAGCATGCCGAAGAACTGCCTCCAAGGAATGAGCCACTTAGCCCTTAATTGCCCAATCTTCTCCTCCAAGCTCATCTCAGAAAGCAGCTTTTCCACCTTCTCCTCAACATCTTGATCTAAACCCGAGGGTTCCCCATTCAACTCACGAACCTCCAACCAAACACCTAAAAACATAACATGTAATACTTAAAAGAGTTAATGCATTTTGGGTGTCGAAAATAAATCGGCGCCACTATTGGAGAGGTATTAAATAAACCCACTACTCTATTATTCTCTTAAAGCTTGCCGATGCAACAGTAAACATTACCGCATCAAACATTAATATCGCGGCTAGATCCACTGGAATATTGGTTAGATCCCCTGTTATCATCAGTGATCTGACGGCATCCACGATATAGCTCATCGGATTGAAGTGCGCTATATACTGCATTATCCAGGGCATTATTGTAATGGGATATAGAGCATTACTTGTGAAGAATAATGGCATCGTCAGCGCCTGCCCTATACCCATAAACCTCTCCCTAGTCTTCATGAATGAAGCTATAAGTATTGATGTTGCTGCAAAGCCCCCGGAAGAAATAAATATTATTAGCAAAGCCAAGATAAAGTGCATGATATTGGGTGTAAATCTTACACCTATAAGTAATGCTACTGGCATAACTATTAGTGCCTGAAAGATTGCTCTGATTCCGGAGGCCATCGCCCTCCCCATAACTATTGAGTATCTTGAGGCTGGGGCGGTGAGGAGCTTTTTAAGTATGCCCGACTCCCTCTCCCAAACAATAGTTAAGCCATAGAATATTGATACAAACGTTGTCGACTGAATGAGCGCGCCAGGAGTTATATAATCTGTGTAGGGTATTCCACCGGTCGGTATCGCCCTAACATTACCCATTATTGGACCGAAGACAGCTATCCACAGGATCGGCTGGATAGCCCTAGTGTAAAGCTCCGTTCTATCATGCCTAAGCCTCCTCATCTCGAGCTCGATCATCGCAAGCATGTTTCTCATAAAGCCATTCAAGCCTAGCCCCTCCTAATCATGCTCCTAACCTGCCTAACCTCGCTAATTCTGCCGGAAGCCGCCTCAAGCCTAACTCCAGCATACCTCAAGAAGACATCATCTAGATTTGGCTTAGTTATAGACGCCTTTCTAACAAAGATATTGTTGGCTCTCAGAGACTCTATGATCTTTGGCAGCGAGTGCTCGGCATCTTGAACCACGATGTTTATCTCAT
>JAGTQF010000041.1 GCA_018396655.1 Candidatus Bathyarchaeota archaeon | reverse complement strand
CCCCTCGGAGCGGGCCCTATATCTTAGAACATTGATCTTCGAGATGGAGAGAGTCCACAGCCACCTTCTTCTGCTCGGGGTTATGGCTTACGAGATTGGGTTTGATACGCTCTTCATGTTCACATGGAATGTTAGGGAAAAAGTTCTCGACCTGTTTGAGAAGATTACTGGTAACCGCATCCACCACGCCATGAACACTATAGGCGGAGTTAGGTGGGATTTAACACCACAGATATTTGAGGAAATAAACGCCTATATGAAGGATATAGAGAAGTCCGTTAAGTATATTTACAACATTTTTACAGATGGAACTGTTGAAAAGAGGATCCGCGGTTTAGGGGTTTTAGGCTACAGCGAGGCAGTAAAGCTATGTGTGGTTGGGCCTACAGCAAGGGGTTCTGGGGTGAACACTGATGTGCGGAAGGATCATCCATACGCCGCCTACAATGATTTGAAGGAAGACTTCTCCGTAGTTGTGAGAATAAATGGAGACGTTTACGCTAGAACCGAAACCCGCATTCTAGAGATTTTTGAGTCGATAAACATAGTTAGGGCGATTTTAGATAGACTTCCAAACGGACCCATAAGGCCGGAGGAAAACGTCTTTAGGCTCATGAGGAAGATCCCTGAGGGGGAAACGGTCTCCCTGGTTGAAGCCCCCAGAGGTGAGCTCCTACACTTCGTTAAGACTGATGGGAAAGGCGGTTTAAGGCGGTTGAAAGTGCGGACCCCCACATTCTCTAACCTGCTAGGCTTAAAGCCTATGCTGACTGGATGCGAGATAGCGGATATACCGGTCATCGTAGCCTCAATAGATCCATGCCTCTCATGCACAAATCGGGTGGCAATTATCGATCAGAGGAGCGGGGAGTCTAAAAGCGTCAACATGGACGTTTTACGGCGTATGGTGAGGAGAAAATGGATGCGGCAGTAGCCTTTCTCACTTCCCTTCCGGCAGCCCTAACGATAAGCCTCCTATTTGAGGGCTTAGATAGGAAGATTCACGCAAGAATGCAGAAAAGGATTGGGCCGCCGGTAATACAACCCTTCTACGATTTAATTAAGCTGTTTAGTAAGGAGAAGATTGCCCCCGCAACATCCTCAGCAAGAGTGTTTGAGACTATGCCCATGATAGCCGCAGCCACCTCGCTGCTCGGGGCATCCATACTATTGTCCGGTATCCTTTACGAGTCGAGCATCATCGGTGACCTTATACTTGTCATGTATCTGCTCGCAATGTCGTCTATAGCCCTAATGGTTGGGGGCTCGGCTTCAGGCAACCCGTACGGCGCAGTAGGCTTCTCCAGAAAGATGAGCATGATGATAGCCTACGAGATCCCAATGTTTATAGCCGTAATATCCGTAGCATTCAGTTCATCCCCGACCCTAGCTATCGATAGCATCATAAGGTTTCAGGCTAACCTAGGTCTGCCGTTAGCGGCATCCCGCCTAAGCACGTCTCTCGCAGCGGCAGCATTCCTACTATGCATACCGGCCGCGGCATCGGTCGTCCCCTTCGATATACCGGAGGCGAAAACCGAGATCGTTTATGGCTTCCTCATAGAGTATGGTGGGCCTTACCTAGCGTTAGCAAAGATAGCTAAGGCTGTGTCAAGCTTCGCTTTGACGCTGCTCGCGTCGACAGTCTTCCTTTATGCTCCTTCACTTTTAGGCGGAATTGCCCCACTAAACTTGGGCGTATCTCTATCTTTATGCTTAGCGACATCCCTCCTCATCATGTTTGCTACGATAACTGTGCCGCGCACGGTTCTAGCTAGGCTTAAGATAGGACAAGCCCTTAAATTCTACTGGATGCTTCCATTAATATTGTCGCTTTCATCCATCATATTATCCGCGGTGGGCTTGTAGGTGAAGGAGCCTTGAGGGTTGGAAAAATGCTCCGCGAAGCTTTGAGATCGTTGCTCCGAAGGCCTGTTACAGTGGAGTATTTGACTAAGCCTGGAAGGATGGTGCCAGTTCCAGAGCGGTTTAGGGGCAGGTTAAACTACGATAGGGATGCTTGCATAGGGTGCCTGCTTTGTGTGAGAGTTTGCCCCGGCGGTGTAATAACATCGACCGAGGAGAGGAAAGTAGCCTTCAACATCTCCAGATGTGTTCTCTGCGGTCAATGCGCTGAGATATGCCCGAAGAGAGCGATTAAGCTGAGCTCGCAGTTTGAGATCATAACTTATAGTAAGGATGAGCTTGTCCTCAAGTAAAGTTTATTAGTTTTTCCGCCATATACAAATTAGTTAGCTGAGGTTGATTCATATCTTGCAGCAGCCACATGAGCTCGTCGTCCTATTGTTGAAGGGCGTTATATTCAGGCATACAGAGTATCGGTCGCTTGAAGAGTATCTTACTGAGAAGTACAGGTTTAGAAGGGTTGAGGAGAAGGAGCATGTTGTCTCAGAAGACAGGCAGATAATTCCAGCAGACCATAAAAGAATAGTTTTTGATGAGGAATCTAAAAGCCCGGTTGTGCTGGAGGAGACTGAGGAAAAGATTTCTACGCTGAAGATTTATGAGGGTGAGTATCTGGATGCAAGGATATTTGTCTACGTGATGGGGGATGTGGTCCAGAGGGAGGACGTGGTTGCGGAGGCTGGCGGCGGGGAGCAATACCCCGTTTACACATCCGAATACCAGCTGATAAAACTTGTCAGTAGTAGCGGATATGCCCTGCAGCAGCTGATTGAGCGGCTAACCATCGATTTAGGGCTAGATATTAGATCTAAAGAATGGGTCTTCCATAGAAGCAGAGAGGGCTAAATGCTGAGTTAAGCGGGACCTATAAACCTTAAAAGAAGGTCTGGGCGGAAACCCAGAATTAATGTTGCCGCCGCCAAAATGATTGCTGGAAGCCACATAAGCACCGGCACATCACCCTTAACATCAACATTTTTCTGGCTCTTACCGAGGAAGATTTTATGAAATGAGCGCGTAAGGAAGACAAATGATATTATGGAGGCGCAGACCAGCAGGGTTATAATTGTGATCGCTAGGCTTGGGTTTCCATGGTCTTGGAAGAATTTATAGGATGAGCTGAAGAGGAGTAGCTTCGCGTAGAAGCCGCTCATCGGCGGGATACCGGTTAATGAGAAGGCGCATACTATGTAGCTCAGCGCCGTTTTATCCATTTTCTCAATGAGCCCGCCGAGCGAATCTATGTTTGAGCCCCCAGTGTTAAAGTAGACTGAGCCTAGGCTCAATATTAGCCCGGTCTTCGCTAGTGTGCTGCTTATCAGATAGAACTGCCCGATCACAAGGCTCTGCGCCTCTGTAGGTGAGAGCAGGCTTAGGGCGAAGAGCGAATGCCCATACTCATCTATGCTGCAGTAGGCAAACATTCTAAAGAAGTCTTTTTGAGAGTAGGCCATAAGGGCTCCGAAGGCTATTGATATTAGCCCTGTTCCGAGCATTAAAGCCAATATAACGTTTGACGGGTAGATTCCGTAGAGCGGGGCGACAAGCCTATAGAGGGCTAGGATCAGAGGGATAGGCTCTATGGCAGTAAACCCATTAACGATTATCGTGGATGCTGGGAGACAGTCTGGGAGCCAGCCGTGGAAGGGGACGAGCCCTATGTCCGCTCCCAGCCCAATTATGAAGCAAGCTGTAACAAATAGTAGTAGGCGGGGGTTCTCGGCTAATAGGATCCGCTTCTCGGGGTCGCTGACCAAATGTAGAATATTTGATTCACCTGTAGAAATGTATATGGTTAAAACGCCAATGAGGACGAAGAGCGCGCTTATAACTGTTATAACCAAGTATTTGAAGGCGGCTTCAGTTGATGCTTTAATAGGGTTGTGGGCGACGAGTATTATTGATACGCCGATGACCATCTCCACGAATAGGAATAAGCCGAATAAATCGTATGAGAGCAGAAGCCCAAACATGCAGCATAGGAAGAGCAGTAGGAAGAAGTTGTATACTCCGGGCTTAAGCCTCCCGCCCTTTTCGGCGCCCATATTATAGATTGAGACTAGGAAGAAGAGTATGGCTGTGCCCGCCAGCGCCGCTATGTTTGA
>JAGTQF010000040.1 GCA_018396655.1 Candidatus Bathyarchaeota archaeon | reverse complement strand
AAGCCCTTTCAGGAGCTTAAGGGATTTCATAAGACTAGACTCCTAAATCCGGGAGAGACGGAGAAGGTTGAGATAGGAGTCGATGTTGGCTCACTTGCAATCTACAATGGGGAAAGGTGGATTATTGAGAGGGGTGAATATGAGGTGAGAGTTGGGTCCTCGTCGAGGGATATTAAGCTCACAGGCAGATTCACTATTGAAAAGTAAAAGTGATGCTTAAAATTGCGCAGACTATGGAAAAAGATAATAGGTTAATGAGGAAGATTTTATTTTGGTGGTCTAATTGAGGGTCGATAAAGCCAGATTGGTTAAGCTTGAATCGGTATATAGAGGTTATCTTGAAGGCGACCTGCTTGATAAATTCCTCGATGATTTTGATATAAAGTTTGCCTCTGGACACTGGTCTGCGGGAGACTTCATGGATAGGTTCGCCACTAAGGGTTATTTTCCAGAGATAGACTCGAGCATTGAGGCTCAGCTTAGAAGGATTGCGGAGGCTGGAATAAAGGGCGTGGAGTTTCATGACGTATTATTCTTGGATGAGAACTTAAAGGTCTCTGAAGAGCGCATATCCAGGGTTAAGGAGCTTCTAGATGAGCTTAAAATTAAAGTCTCAAACATGAACGTTAATATGTTCACTGACCCCAGATGGAAGCTTGGGAGCGTAACGGACCCGAGAAGAGAGGTTAGGGAGAAGGCTCTTGAGATGCTACTACAGGCTGCCGATATAGCCAAAGAAATTGGCAGTCCAAGCTTAAGCTTCTGGCCGGGTCAAGATGGCTGGGACTATAATTTTGAGTCCAACTATGGGCTTAAGTTTAAGTGGTTTATGGATGCATGCCTTAAAGTGGCTGAGCGCTGTAAGGAGCTGAGGTTAAAGTTTGGTGTTGAGGCTAAGCTTAAGGAGCCCAAGGAGGGGAACATGATAGTTCCAACAACGCATCTTTCAGGCTGGATTGCCTATAAGATTAATGAAATATTGGGCTCTAAGGTTATGGGCGTGACAATAGATTATGGGCATGAGATGATGTATGGTGTTGAGCCAGCCTTCACCGTCTACGCGCTCCACGAGATGGATGTTCCAATAGTAGGGTTCCACGTGAACTCAGCGAAATACAGAAGCAACGATGAAGATAGAGTCTTCGGAACCGGGGACATATGGTGCTTCGTTGACTATTTATATTCAGCCATAGACGTAGGATACGATGGATGGTTTGCTGAAGACCAATTCACATATAGAATGGACCCGGTGAGGGCGATGAGATTGAGCAAAGAAATATTCGGAAACCTGATGAAAAAGGCTCTTCTAATATACGCTAGGAAGGATGAGCTGGAAAGAGCTAGAGAAAGCGGAGACCAAGCAAAAATAATAGACATGGTGAAGAGAATAATACTCATGGAGTAGACTAAAAATATCTTTCACTCTTAACTCTTAATAGCGTAATGAAGGCTTATTTCTAACCTCAAGATATTTATATGTCCTGCTGATTTAATTTTGTAACGCGCCGTGGATATTAAGAGGACACCTTTCGTTCTATAGAACGATACGCTTGAAGGCGATTATTTTTTGGCAATTTTGTGGTAAAACCAAAAACTAGGGTATGGAGGTGGATTTGAACATGCGAGACTGGTGGGGCTGCCAGGATTTGAACCTGGGTCACGGGCGCCCGAGGCCCGTAGCCTAGACCAAGCTAGCCCACAGCCCCATAATAATAATCTATGACGGTCGATTAATAATTCAATTTTTCGGTTGAATAAAAACTTTAATGGAGATTTTGCGATTTTAATCCTTGGTGGTTGGTCTTTGAGCGGGTCTCGTTTTAGGGAGGTTTTTTATGGTGATTTTAGTTTTTATGTTTTCGATGGCGTTTATGAGCCTGCTGAGGACACTTTTCTTATAGCTGATAATTTGGATGTCCGTTATGGTGAGAGGGTTCTTGATGTTGGAACTGGGTGTGGTGTTCTTGCGGTTTTATCGGCCGTTAATGCATCGTGGGTTTTAGCCACGGACATAAATCCAGTGGCGGTTAAATGTGCTAAGGTGAATGCCAGGAGAAATGGCGTTTCAGATAAGATTGAATTTTTGTGTTGCGACCTATTTGAGCCTATAATAAAGGAGCCGGTTTTCGATTTAGTGCTCTTTAATGCTCCATATTTGCCAGTTGAAGAGGAAAAGCCAAAGAATTGGATTGATTATGCCTGGCATGGTGGCAGGCTTGGAAGGGAAGTAATCGATAGATTTCTTGCCGAAGCATTCGATTATTTAAGGCATGGTGGCAGAATTCTGCTTGTGCAGTCTTCGCTATCCAACGCGGAGGAAACCCTATTAAAACTTAGGAAAAGAGGCTATAAAACCGAGATAATCGATGAAA
Organism: Candidatus Bathyarchaeota archaeon; assembly: GCA_018396655.1. Classification (GTDB taxonomy): domain Archaea; phylum Thermoproteota; class Bathyarchaeia; order Bathyarchaeales; family DTEX01; genus DTEX01. The sequence goes on along the minus strand of JAGTQF010000040.1, from coordinate 2,823 downwards.
GACCCTCTTTCTTCGAGAGAATTTTCCTAATAGAATCCATTAAACCTTAAATTTAGGGTCTGAAATATAGTGGATTTGGGACGTGCATAGTTTTGCCCGCAAAGAGAGGAACTGGAGTAAGGGTCCTTAAGGCCGTCTCATCAAACTTAAGGCTAAGCATACTTAAGTTGCTATTTGATAAGGGGCCTCTCTCCTACACTGAGATAATGAGCCAACTAAAGCTCAGTCCAAGTAAGGATGCTGGCCGATTCGCATACCACCTCAAAGTTCTATTAAACATGGATCTCATTGAACCCGATGCCGAAACGAAAAAGTACGTGCTGACAGATTTGGGAAAGTCAATAATCGATTTTGCAAGTAATCTTGAGGAGCGTGCTTTTAAGAGAAGAATGCTTGTTAGAACCTCTCGCCTTGCAATAGAGCCGTTTGATAGAAATAAGATTGCCGATTCACTAGTTAGGGAGGCTGGTGTTCCAATAGATTTAGCGCAGAAAATTGCCCGTGAAACCGAAGAGCGCCTACTTAAACTTGACACTAAATATTTGACTGCCCCGCTTATCAGGGAGTTTGTGAATGCGATACTTATAGAGCGAGGTCTGGAGGAGTACCGCCATAAATTAACGCGCCTCGGCCTTCCGGTTTACGATGTAACGCAGCTTATAAGGGCTATGAGTGCGGCCTCAGATAATGTTGAGGCTATACGCATGGCGGCTGGAAATCGTGTAATTGAGGAGTATATCCTCCTTAATATTCTTCCAAGGGATATTGCCGATGCCCATCTCTCTGGAACCCTAAACTTAGATAACTTGGCGTGTTGGATTTTGAAAATAGATGGTTTTATGCATGATTTAAGATTCTTCTTTAGGCATGGATTATCTTTTAAAGAGCAAGATTCAGCTTATATATCAATCAATCCGCCTAAGAGTTTTAGGGCGGCCCTGCAGCTAATATCCGACATCCTAAAGGTTGCATCTACAGAAATCTCATGCGAGCAAGCCATAGACTTCTTCAATGTGTTTTTAGCACCTTTTATTAGGGGTCTTCCCGAGAATGAGATTAAAGAGAATTTAATCCAATTTCTCACGTCCATTAATCTTACGGTTTCAACAGGAGTATCGCTTGGACTGGAAATTATTATGCCAGACTTTCTAGACGAGAGCAGAGCTGTAGGTCCCTCTGGGAGCATAGTTGGGGTTTACGGCGACTATGTTGATGAGAGTTTAACCATTGCGTCATTATTAATTGAAATATTTAATATGCGAGATGACTCTAAACCTATCCTTAATCCGAGCCCAGTAATTAAGGTTAGGCCGGAAGCATTAAAGGGCGAGGGGGAAAACATACTCTATAAGGCCCACCTACTCGCCACATATGGAATTCCATACTTCGCTAATCCGCTCTCATCCGGTGGGAGACCCGTATCCTACATGGCCACCGGACAAATATTTTCAGCAGATTGGAGAGAGGATTGGGAGCTGGATATAATTAGAGTTGGCTGTATGGGCAGCGTAACATTAAATCTGCCCAGAGCGTTCTATGAATCTAAGGGGGATAGAAAACTCTTCTTCGGAAACATCTATGACTTCTCGGAGAAGGCTCTTAGAGCGCTTGAAATAAAGTATCTGACCATGAAGCAGCGGGCTTCTGAAGGGCTACTACCATTTTTAATTCAGGGCGCTAGGGGCGACCCATACTGCAGGCTTGATAACTCATTGTTTCTATTGAGTATTGTGGGCTTGAATGAAGCGGTTCAGTCGGCGACAAAATATGCTATTTACGAGAGCGATGAGTCCATAAAGTTTGCCGATGACATACTATCCTATATTCTGGAGGTCATTAATGGATACTCAAGGAGGCGTGGGATGCGCTGTGCACTATCCCTGACGCCCAACATGGAAGCCTCGGGAAGAATGGCTGCCTTAGATGTTGAGCATTATGGGCTGGCTGGGGTCAGTGTTGGTAAGGAGAAACCCTACTACAGTAGCATATCCAGTATAATCTATAACGCCGATATTCCACTTAAAAAATACTTATCTATAGAGGAGAGAATGCAGCGCTTTCTCTCCGGAAGTCACCTCATAAAAATACCGATAAAATATTCTGAGGAAAGTCCGGAGCAACTGCTATCGATAACTAGGGAGATAATCAGCTCCCTTAAAATTCCACTATTCACGTATGATGTGCCCTTAACATACTGCAGCGGCTGCCACAAAACCTTTCAAGGAGAACAGCAAAAATGTCCATCATGCGGCTCAGTGAACACAATAACTAGGTTCGTTCGAGAGTCATCAAGATATAAGGCTATAGGCACAGCAACCAAAAACCTTATCCAATAGAAAGATAAAAAGATAATTTTGGTTGGTGAGCTGGCGGACGGCTCTCGGGCCACTTACGGCCTGAGGAAACTCCGCCCACCGCACAGCCCGCAACGCCGCAAGGCGTGGGGCGAGAGCCCCGGCTCCGGAACAGAAACGAAACGCCCACCAAGTCTGTGACGATGTGGCGTGCTAAGTCGCCGAGTAGGCTTGGTGGGAGCGGTGAAACGGCCGTCCTGCGGGGTGAAAGGGCAAGTAGGCGCCTATGAGTGCTGTGTGAGGCGCGGGTAGCCCGTTCAGCCGAATGCCGTCTAGAAACAAAAGGCGGGTTACGGCCAGCACACCAGCCCCCTAAGGTGGGTAACATTTAAATACAAAATAGTTATCCTGATGATTCTTCGAGGAGATACTTAAGCTGGATAAAGAATAGAAGAATTCTGAGTATGTTAGCGTTCAACGTTAGTTAAGGAGCTTGCAGCGTAAGGGCTCTCTTTCCACAATGAAGGCT
>JAGTQF010000039.1:3977-5200 GCA_018396655.1 Candidatus Bathyarchaeota archaeon | reverse complement strand
ATCTGTTGATCGATGTAAACATCTTTCTCCACGAAATTCTGCATCTCCCTAAAAGTTTCTGGTGATATTACTGGCTCAATTAGCTCTGTGGGGTCATCTCTCTGCCACTTAATACGTCTCCTTAAAATCTCACACTCAAGGTTTAAGCTCTCCACGTATCCAGTAGATAATCTTACTAGAAAACGGTCTAGTTGAGCCTCCGGTAATGGATAAGTTCCTTCCAGCTCTATCGGATTCTGAGTTGCCATCACGAAGAAGGGGGATTCAAGCCTATGGGTTACACCTTCTATAGTAACCTGACGCTCCTCCATAGCCTCGAGAAGAGCAGACTGAGTTTTCGGAGGGGCTCTATTAATCTCGTCTGCCAAAAGTATATTTGTAAATATTGGGCCCTTCTCTAGAACGAACTCAGAGATATTGGCTTTCCACACTCTTGTGCCCACTATATCAGCTGGCATAAGATCTGGTGTAAACTGTATCCTCGCCCATTTGCAGCCCAAAACCTTAGCGAAAACTTTAGCTAGAAGAGTCTTTCCAAGTCCCGGATAATCCTCAAATAGAATATGCCCATTCGCAAGCGCAGCGCATAAAACTTTCCTTAGTAATAATGGGTTACCGACAAAAATGCTGTCAACTGCATTAAGAATCTGACCGCAAAGATCCCTAAACTTATAGGAATCCATTCCATTAACCCCCATTAATGGCGGCCTGTTCTTTTTCTGATAATCCTACTTCTGTTTTACGGTAATATTTTATCCCCGTCATTTTCCAGTAGTTTTTCATATCGTTCAATATTTCTCTAATTAATTCTTCCCGTCTACGTTTATTCTCCTCATCGATTCCTTTAAGCCACGACCTAAAACATATCTTGGGATAGGGTATATCGTGAAAATCCAATATTTTCTTTATAATATATCTTATGTGTGTTTCTTTGAAGCCACTCAATAACATAACTGAGGTTAGCTGAGTTATAATTCCATCTTTTACCCCGTACTCGATAAACTCTTTTACTAGGCTTGCAATATTTAGTTGTTCCAGGTCCGTATAATATTCTATTTCCTGTTTTAGCATGGTCCAGTCTCCTAACTTTAATGGCTCAGTTAAGTGTTTACCTACTTGCTTCTTTAGATTCCTATAGAAGAGCCAGAATGATAAACAGATAACTCCCCACTCAACTAACTCAATTGGAAGTAGAAGATTACTCTGGCTTATTAGATTCGGTC
>JAGTQF010000039.1:2250-3588 GCA_018396655.1 Candidatus Bathyarchaeota archaeon | reverse complement strand
ACTAAAGGTGTTAAGTTAAATAAGTATAATGCTAGAGCAACGGCTAATCCATTCAAAGCATAGCCTATTATCTCCGCAATTCTCATTACGAAAATTGTTTGAATTAGACTTGAAATATAAAGGATAAGAGATAGGATAGTTATAGATGGTAAAAGAGGAGATAAGTCTATATCTAAATCTAAGAATTGAGCAGCCGGCCCAGACTGAAGGAGCCAGTTCAAAATTAAAAGAGCAACAATTAACTTAACCGTTTGCAGAATTATATTTTTAATGACTTTTTTACGCGTTGCCATAACTCTTTTCACCTTTCAAGATTGAATTTAGCTAGGAACATGCGTTCGTATTCCTTCCTAGTTATCGTATGAAGACTGTAATCGGCAACTTCAAATATAGATATTAAATCCTCTAGATATCCATGTTTAGAATTTGGAATTTGACTGACCAGCTTAAACTGAATTTCTCTTGCCGTCATAGAATCGTTAAGTCCTTGATAAATTTTTGATGCGAAATTAAGGAATGAATTAAAGAGGTCAATAACCTCCTCTCTATAATCAACTATTCTAATATTTGCTTCGGCCGCAGCTTCATTCCATTGGTCGCTGCCAGCAAAGTAGGCTTCTAATTTACAGTTTCCTTTTTTCATGAAGGTTAGATATGTCTCCACATCACCGTTCTGTGAAGATTCTAAATGAACGCTATCTCCACCATCGATGCTCAACTTTAATGATGCCCCGGCAATAGGTGCACCATTATCCTCCCTAATTTCTAGACGAACAACTAATTTCTCATCAACTCCCCACACTAACGGAAATGGTTCCTTAATGTCTGGAAAGGTAATTGTTAAAACAACGTTCTTCTTGGCTATTATTGAAGAAGCCGACGTCACAGTTTCTTGAGTTTTAGGTGCTTCCTCAAGTGGTTTAATTGTTGTTTTTCTAAGCCAACCTTTTCTATATAAGAAATATGTTAAAAAAGAGATTGCTAATGCGATTGGAAGTAGGTAAATTTCATAAAGGAAAGATATTGGACTTGGGCTTGGGATTACATTTATGTGCCCGGAGAATTGTGATCCTAAATATACTTCATTTCCCGCGAAAAAAAGTATGTATGAAACATTTTCCTCTTTATCAGTGGATAAATTGACATTAAATAAAACTATGCCATCTTCATCAGTAGTTGAATTTAGAGAGAAAACATTGTTTTGGCAGGAATAATTAAGAAATATTGTTGCGCCTTGAATTGGTTGATTAAGATCGTCTATAAGAATAGCAGTCACATTAAATGGTTTATTAGATTCTACTGGTGATGGCGCGGAAGCCATTATTCGCGTTCTAGCTA
>JAGTQF010000039.1:0-1744 GCA_018396655.1 Candidatus Bathyarchaeota archaeon | reverse complement strand
CTAGCGATAACTTTCTCAGGGTTCTTTATCGAAAGATAGGTTTTAGCCATAATCCTTATTTGCGGGTCACTCCACGAGCCCAGATATGCACCGCTAGTGAGCGTGTGCGCTACAACGAAATAATCTCCAACATCAATATCTAGCGGGGCCACGCATGTAATATTAAAAAGTCCATTTTCAACAAAACCCTTACCCACAAGAATGCCGAGATCATTCTCGCTTTTATTATGCTTCAGATAGACTTTCACCGCAAGACCGCTAACTTTTGAACCATATTCATCCAGAACCTGGCCTGAAACTCTAAAAGTTGAACCCTTAATACCAGTATTGTCAAGATTCACTATCTCAGTTGTTGTATGAATAGACCTTGTTCCGCCGTCACATCCGCACTCTGGCGGAGTAGCGTCAAAGATTACCCACCCTAAACCTTCAAAGAGAACCTCAGCATAAGCGTGAGATTGTCTTCTATACACAACTTGATAATCTTTTTCAGAATCTACAAGGTAGCCACCCACTAACCTAGATGGTATACCTAAAGATCTTGCCAATAGAACAAATGCTGAGTTGAAATGGACGCATATTCCTCTTTTTTCATGAAAGAGAAACCATAAGACTGGATCAACTCCCTCAGGAGGATAAGTGTAGTTTTTATCATATTTGTAGTTGCTTCTTAGGAAATCTACAATAGCATTCAGTTTTTCATATGTAGTTTCAGCCCCATATTTTTCTACGATTTCAAAGGCTAATGATTTGAGAGCAGGAAGCATATATGATGGAATACCCAAGTATCTAGGGTCACTTAACGTTGAAGCTAAAGCCAGTATTTTTTCATCAAAGAAGTAATTCATGTAAGTAACATGATAGTCACCATCAATTTTCTCTTCTGAAAAGAAGATTTGTTGATTAGGATAATACCAAAGGTTATTTTTATTTTCGAGAAGCCTTAGCCTTAATGGATTACTAGCCGATGGAATAAATCCCTCCATAATAGTTAACGGTATAATCTGAAAACCTACTAGCGATGCACTTGTGTAATTAGTTATTGATTGTTTAATTTCTTCACCATTATACTTTGACAATAGTGAATTATTTAGGATGCTCCAGACACCGTTTTCATAAATCTCACCAACCAAAACCCTTAGATAACGAGACTTTACAGCACCATAAATTTCAAATAAAGGAATATTTGTCAGGTTGTCGAAACATAATCTGCACCCTCTTACATGCATCTCTATTAATCCGTTTATGCCCTTGCCTCCTTCGATTCCTTCTCCGCCTTCTCCACCTCCTCCACCTCCTATACTTCCATCTCCACCATCACCACTTCCTCCAACATCTCCTACACCACTTCCTCCACTAGAGCTAGATTTATCCCCCTCAGATACAAATGGTCTATTAATTGGGAGAGTTTCAAAAACGCATATTAACAAAGAAATTAAAAGAAGTATCATAATTAGAATTAGTATCTTATTTTTATCACACGACATTAACTTACCCCAAATAAAATATTTCAAATTTTAATTTAATTTTTTTAAAATTTAGTAATTTAAATTTTTTTATTGTTACCAACCCTATATTGCAGGTAAAGATGTAATAAAGTAGAGAGTAGAGATGTAACTAATTTCTTCACCTCTTCCTCCACCGCTTATTTGTAAGAGACGCGATAAAGAACTTCATAAACAGGCATAGTTCATAGCTTCTTAAACATTTCGTAGCTTCGGATTTTAAAGTTAAGTTTCTCATA
>JAGTQF010000004.1 GCA_018396655.1 Candidatus Bathyarchaeota archaeon | reverse complement strand
AGGATGTCTTGAGGGGGATGTGGCATATTAATGTGGAGTCGAGGGCATGCACGGATATTGTGACATCATTCCACTCAATCCTTCTCAAACATATAGATACAACCATGGTTTACTTTTCTAGGTCCGGTGAGAGCCCTGAGATTCTGGGAGCCTTCCTTCTGGCGGATAGAATCCTTGAGAATGTTAGCCACATAATTATCACATGCAATAGGTTTGGTAAGCTTGCATCCCTAAAAAGCCGTTATGAGGAGAGGGGCGAAAATAATGTTCTCCGCATAATACTCCCAGAGGAGGCTAATGACAGAGGCCTCGCTATGACAGCATCCTTCACAACAATGCTGATGGCAGCCCAATTCCTAGCATACATAATGGAGGCGAATACCTACGAAAATATCCTTAGGAGCGCTTCAGCAGCAGCTGAGAGATTACTCAGAGAATACTCGAGTCTCGTCAGTGAATTGGCTGAATTAAATTTTGAGAGAGCCTTCTTTCTAGGCACAGGCCCACTATATGGATGCGCCGCCGAGTCCCATCTTAAGCTTCAGGAGTTAACTGCTGGCCGAGTTATATGCAAGTTTGATTCCTATTTGGGTGTTAGGCATGGGCCTGAAATTGCAATAGACGATAAAACATTGATTGTGTATTTTGTCTCCTCAGACCCATTCATTAGACGCTATGAGATTGACTTGATGGAGGATTTGCATAGTAAGGGTTTGGGCTTGAGGAGGATTGCTGTCTGCTGTGGCATGAGCGAGAGCGTCAAGCGTTATGCTGACCATGTAATTGATATCAGCGATGATGGTAGATGCTGGATTCCAGACTACTGTAGGCCGCTGGTTGACGTCATATTTGGGCAGCTTCTGGGGCTATTTAAATCCCTTAATCTGGGCTTGAAACCCGATAACCCGAGTGATAGGGGCATAATAACGCGTGTGGTTAGGGGAGTAAAGATATACGATTATGAAGCATACAAAAGTGAGGGGCAATTTAGGGTTATAGCCCAATAGCACAACAGTGGAGGTGGATTAAGTGGGTAGAGCTGAGCGATCAAACTCTGAGATTAGGGTTGTTCTCGTCGGCGTTGGGGCAATAGGCCGCGAGATAGCTAGATTACTGCTTAAAAAGAGGGGTGTGAAGATTGTTGGCGCGGTTGATTCGGCGCCGAATAAGATTGGAATGGATTTAGGCGAGGCTATCGGCCTTAAGGAGAAGCTGGGCGTAACGATTTGCGGGAGCATCAGCGAACTTAATGTTAGGGGTGATGTTGCCATACATGCGACAACATCGTTTCTTGAGAAGGCCTATCCTCAGATTATCGAGCTAGTTGAGAGGGGCTTTAATGTGATATCCACATGTGAGGAGCTCTCCTACCCGTATATTGTAAGTGAGGAGCTCTCTAAAAAGATTGACAAGCTGGCTAAGAAGCACAACGTTGCAGTTCTTGGAACTGGAATAAACCCGGGTTTCCTCATGGATACGCTCGTAATAACATTGACGGCTGCATGCCAAGAGATTAAGCGCATAATTGTTGAGAGGGTTATAGACGCTGCTAAGCGTAGGCTGCCATTCCAACTGAAGATTGGTGCTGGGCTAAGCCCAGATGAATTCAGAGAGAAGATATTTAGGTATGAGATAACTGGACATGTTGGGCTTAAGCAGTCAATAGCTATTATTGCAGATGCCCTCAACATAAAGCTTGACGGAATCTATGAGGAGCCAATAGAGCCAATAATAACCGAGAAGGAAGTTAAGAGCGCCTTCGTCACCGTTAAGCCCGGCTTCGTCTCTGGATTAAGCCAGAAAGCTCACGGTATATTGGATGGTGAACCATTCATCACACTAATCTTTAGGGCACAAATTGGAGCCCAGAAAGAATACGACTCAATATTTATCGACGGAGAACCACAAATCAACGAGAGGATAGAGCCGTGCATACACGGTGACGCTGGAACAGCAGCCATAATCGTAAACTCCATACCGAGGGTCCTTTGCATGAAGCCCGGGCTAAAAACAATGAAGGACATGCAGATTCCATCGGCCATAATGGGGGAGATGAGAAAGCCCTGTAAGAACAGAGATGCATAGTTAGGATGATTAATAGTTATATAGTTAGCTAGTCTAAACCTTCAAATCCATTATTAAAGAGATAGAGTTCCATTTTAACAGAATTCTAGCCGAAAACGCTTAAAAGATAGTTGTATACTCATTTAAGAACCAAGGCCCGAAGAGGCTGGCTGGATTGAGACTAAAGCATTCACGCTTGAACGCTGAGAGCCTTGGAACGGTATCGGCTATAGTGTCGACTGTTTTAACTGGCATAAACATCTACCTAGTTAAGGTAATTGCAATTTCTAATAGGCTTCTTTTGACCTCTCTAATCCTCACTCTGGCTGGATTAGTCCTAGCCATAGTGAACACTATTTCAGGCAGAATCATCGAGTCCCTCTTCTTGGGTAAGGAGCATCTCTTTGAGTTTCTATGGATAGGCATAATAGGAACATCGATACCACTGAGCATGGTGTATTATGGGCTAAGCCTATCACCGATAAGCAACACATTCCTCCTACAGGTGGAAGTTATTTATAGCATGGTTCTGAGCCGACTTCTATTAAGGGAGCGGATAAGTGGGTGGCAGATTCTACTATCGCTTTCAGCTTTCCTAGGGGTTTTCCTCATAACAACCGAGGGTGCCGTAAGGGAGATTAGCGTCGGCGACATATTATTTCTGTTAGCACCCTTCTTCTTCCAGTGTGGGCACGTTGTTGCAAAGAATCTTATGCGAATAGTCAACCCATTAATCACGGTTATGTTTAGGCTCCTAATAGGTGGCATAGCGCCACTCTTCACCCTAATAATTTTGGACCAAAATTTTCTTGAGAGTATCAGAGGTATACCGGGAAATTACGGCGCAATGATAATAGGCGTTAGCATAAGCTACGCCATTGGAAACAGCTTCTGGTATTATAGCGTCAGGAACATTAATCTTTCGAGGGCAACGTCGATAATAATAACTTATCCGCTGGTCTCGATGATTCTGTCACTATTCACGCTGGGGGAGAAGATATCTCCAATTAAACTGCTTGGGATAGTGATAACCTTCTCAAGCATTCTAGGGCTAAGCCTATTAAGAGGCAAGAGCGAATTAATCACGCAGAGAAGGGGGGAAACTCACTAGTATTCTATTTGCCAGCGACCTTAGGAGCAATACCCCTTAATCTGAGCGACTCAATTATTAGCGTGCCTACAGCTCCCCCAAATATCCCACCTATAGCATGGAGACCAGCCCAGCCTGATGTTCCTCCCCATCTAGCTAAATCACTGGGGCTCATGAAGAACGAGCCTATTATTAAGCCGGCTATAGCTGCCGATACTACTGATGAACCCACAACCGATATTAGCGTCCTAACCTTACCACTAAATTCACTCTCATATCCAACAACATAGGTTATTAGGTCGAAGGCCATACTAGCGGCAGTGAAGCCTAGAAAATGGAGGGCACTTGGGTTTAATGCAAAATTTATGATTGTTGCCAGGAGACCCACGATAGATGCGGTGCCAATTTTTCTAACCCACCACACCGCAAAGGATAATGATGAAAAACCTATTAGGTCGCATAGGAAGGGTAACCTTGTCATCCTAAAGAATATTGGTGAGAAGAGCCAATTTAAAACGCCCCAAAGGGCTGATGCCATTGCGATTATGGCAATGTCTTTACTACTGAAGTATGCCATTGCCAACACCTTAATGTTACGTTAAGCTGAAATCGTAATACTAATATATAAGGTTTACCAAGCCAGCATCGCCCTTTATATCCCAAAAAGTAATTAATTTTTCTTGGTGAGCCAGGTTGTCTGAGGATAAGGCTGGTGTTGTGCGCTTCAGCGTCTCGCTTCCCCCAACTCTTGTCAAGGAGTTCGATGGTGCATGGAGAAGCATGGGCTATGAGAATCGCTCCAAGGCCGTTCATGATGCCATGCGGACCTTTATAAGCGAGTTTAGGTGGACACAGGGGGAGATGGAGCATGTTGCTGGAGCGATACTCGTCCTATATTATCTGGATAAACCAAACCTCCTAGAGAAGATTATGAGTGCCCAACATAAATTCAGAAGCATAATATCATCGACAACACACATACACCTAGAGGAGGATAAGTGTCTAGAGATAATAGCCGTTAATGGCAGAGTCAGCGAAATAAAAAGCCTCGCACAAGAGCTCATGGCAAAGAAGGGTGTTAAACAGGTTAAGATTGCTGTTGTGGCGCCCTAAATAGAAACCAATTTTGGTAGCGGAATGCTTAAATACGATTAATCGTAATTATTTTTGAGGTTAATCGTAAAATAAAGAGGAGAACTCAATGCCGAAGAGAGTCTCAGATGTTATCGAAGAGTATCTCGAGACGATTTATAGGCTTCAGGAGCGTAGCGGTATTGCTAAAACAAGCGATTTAGTTGCCATGCTCAATGTTGCGCCCGGAACAATAACAAACACAATCGAAAGGCTTGAGAGAAATCTACTCGTAGTCCATGAGCCATACAGGGGTGTTCGATTAACGGATGAGGGGCGTAGAATAGCCCTAGACGTTGTTAGGAGACATAGGCTTATAGAGCGCCTCTTAACAGACCTCCTGGAGATTGAGTGGGACAAAGCCCATGAGCTCGCATGCAATCTAGAACACTGGATAGATAGTGAGGTTGCAAGGAGGATTGAGCATGTTCTCGGATGCCCAAGAGTCTGCCCCCATGGGAATCCCATCCCAACAGAGGATGGCGAAATAATCGATGAGGAGGTCTATCCACTCACGGAATTCAAGGTTGGGGAGAGGGGAATTGTTTCGAGGATAATTGAGGAGACACCAGAATTCCTAAGGTATCTTGGTGAACTTGGAGTAAAGCCGGAAAGGTCGATTGAGATTATCCATAAGGCTCCACAAAATGACCCAATAACCATTAAAGTTGATGGAAGGGTTCAGGCATTAAGCCACAGAGTAGCCTCGCTCATAATGATTCGAAGGGCTGAAGGATGAATCTTACGGGGGTCTGAGCAATGGAAGTGCCGCTGACGGCGCTGAGGGAGGGAGAAACCGGTGTGATTACCTCAATTAAAGTTGGCTCTGGATGTGCTGGGCGCTTTTGTCGGGGGATATATAAGAGGCTTGAGGATATGGGTTTAACGCCGGGAACTAAAGTGACGATGCTCAAGTCCGCGCCCTTCCATGGACCTGTTGAGATTTACGTTAGAGGCTATAGGCTTGCCTTGGGTAGGGGTATGGCTGAAAGAATAATTGTGGAGGTTCAGAGGTGAGAGACAACGGAAAAGAAGCTCAGAATAGCGTTAGCTGGAAATGCAAATGTTGGGAAATCGGTGATATTCAATCAGCTGACGGGCTTGCATCAGCATATTGGGAATTGGCCTGGGAAAACCGTTGAGAGGGCTGAGGGGACACTCCATTTTAAGGGCTACACGATAGATATTGTTGACCTGCCTGGCATATACTCTCTTTCAGCCTTTTCGCTTGAGGAGCTAATCTCAAGAGAATACATAATTTTTGAGAAGCCGGATTTGGTGATAAACGTTGTGGACGCATCAGCCCTCGAAAGAAACCTATTCTTTACATTACAACTTATGGAGCTTGAAGCCCCTCTAATTATAGCCTTAAACCAAATTGATATGGCTGAGAAGAAAGGCATAAAAATAGACTATAAGAGGCTTGAGGAAATTTTAGGCGTGCCAGTCATTCCAACAGTTGCGATAAGGGGGAAAGGCGTATATGAGCTGCTTAATAGGGCTGTTGAGGCAATCGAGAGGGGAGTGCCCAAGCCAGCGACAATAAAATATGGTGAGGAGGTTGAGGAGAGGATTAAAAGGCTCTCTGAGGCGCTCAAAGACCTTCAGCTGAAATATCCTACAAGATGGGTTGCAATAAAGCTCCTAGAGGGCGATGAGCAGATTGAGAGGGAAATATATAGGCTGAATCCGGGCACTAAGGATTTAGTTAAGGAGATTGCTGCTGAGATTGAGAGTATACATGGTCATCCATGCCCAACCGTTATAACATCCGAGCGCTATGAGATGGCTGGCAGAATAGCGAGAGAAGTCCAGCGCATTCTCCCAGCCATTAAGGCTCCATTAATCGAGAGAGTACATAATATAACGACGCATGGAGTTGCGGGCTATATAATAATGGCGTTAGTAGTCCTCGGAATATTCCATGCAATCTTCTCGTTCGGTGGCTTCCTCTCGGAGATGCTTAGTGAATTCCTCTATGGCTATGAATCACTCTTCGAGTCCACTCTTGGCGTAGGGCCATTGAAGGATATTATTTGGGGAGGGGTTATTGAGGGTATGATAGCAAACATAACTATAGCGTTACCCTACATAATACCATTCTATCTAATCCTATACACTCTGGAAGACTCCGGATACCTGGCCCGAATAGCATTCCTCATGGATGTGGTGATGCACAAGATAGGCTTACATGGAAAAGCATTCATTCCAATAATGCTCGGATACGGATGTAATGTTCCAGCATGTCTAGGATGCAGAATAATGGAGACTGAGAGGGAGAGGCTTCTAGCAGGCTTCATTACAACATTAATACCTTGCGCCGCTAGAACCGTCATTATATTAGGGCTTGTTGGGACATTCCTCGGAATACAATGGGCACTAGCACTTTATGTAATAGACTTGGTGATAGTCTTTATTCTCGGAAGAATAGCTTTTAAAACCTTGCCCGGCGAACCCACAGCGCTAATAATGGAGATGCCAGACTATAGGCTCCCGCACATGAAAACAATTATTAAGCAGACTTGGTTTAGGCTTGAGGAGTTCCTTAAAATATCCTTTCCGCTCATCATTGCGAGCGGCATAATAATTAAGTTGACTGAAATATTTGGCTTATTAAGCGTATTATCGCAAGCCCTAAGCCCAGTAACCGTTGGATGGCTCGGTCTCCCAGAGATTGTTGGCATAACATTAATTTTTGGAGTGTTGAGGAAGGAGCTAACCTTAGTGATTCTTGCAACATTACTTGGGACAACGGATTTCAGGAGTGTTTTAACACCAGTGCAGATGTTCGTTTTCGCCCTTGTAGTGATGCTTTATGTTCCATGCGTCGCAACCGTGGCGGCATGCATAAAAGAGTTTGGATTTAGGAGGTCGCTGATAATAGTGTTAATTGAGATAGCCCTTGCAATATTTATAGGTGGAATTACTTATAGGCTCATGACTATATTCAGCATTCTAGAAGGCTGGTGAGCATAGCGCAACTATATGGGTTTATAGATTTTTATGTGCCTCCCACTCGAGACATGCTCTATTAAACCCTGCCTCTGGAGCTCCTCTAGAAAATCCTTCGCAACGCTCAAGCGCAGGTTAAATCGTGATGCAACCGTATAGGGGGTTAGAACCTTCATCCTTTGTATCTCCCTTAAAACTTTATCATCTTTAAGGTCCGGCGGAATTATCCCAGCAATCTTCTTCTCTACACGCGCTGGCTCCTTAGTTTTAGTCTCTTTCTTTCCCTCCTTCTTCTGGGCTTCTCTCATTAGGGCCTTCTCGGCTTGTGAGAGCGTTAACTTCTTCTTTCCACCCATGCCTTTTCAGCACCCTCCTAAAGGATAAAGATGTTTTTGAGAGAGAAAAATTTTTGAAGTGGGATTTATAGGTTTCTCTCGTATCATCTAGACAACGGCGCTTATCTCGGCTTTATGCTTCATTCTCCATTCATCTATCGGGATGCCTAAAGCCTTCTCTATAATTGGTCTATGTATCGAGTTCATTGTGCAAAATGGAACTATACGTCCATCTGGAGTTGCATAATGTATCACACAACGCTGCACTCTCTCCAAGTCAAAATTGTATGGGTCCATGAAGTGCATGGCTGATATCATCAACATCTTCCTATGCAGGTCCCCCAAAGCCTTATAGCTTCCAGTCTTTAGAATTGGCCATATGTATTTTTTGAGCATGCCGAACTTCACATGCCGCAATGCTCCTATAAGGTACATCTTCGCCCTCATACTATTACCTTTCTCGGCCTCCTCAGAAACCCTCCTCATGGACTCTATAAATTTGTCAACATTCGCATACTTTGTTATTGGCACTATCCGTCCGTTCTCAACAAAAACATATGTTGCCATTCCACAGTGCGGGTGGGCGGTAAACTCAACATAACGCTTATTCTTTATTGCCCCAACAGCCCGCGAGATTGGAACCACTGTTGGTACTGGATAAAAGTCTGAAACCTTTATCTGCCCATCGGTCTGCTTCTCAACGAGCTTCATCCAATCCGGTATAGTTATGCGCATACTCATCCGCTCCTCAGATGGTATCCTACCGCAAAGCGAAACCGGCTGAAAGTTCACGCACCGAACAACATCAAAGTTTTGAACTGCAAACCTGATTATATCGCCGACCTGATGGTCATTAACGCCTCTAATAAGCGTGCAAACTAATACCACACTATCTATTCCAGCCTTCCTACAGTTCTCAATAACCCTCCTTTTAACATCAACCAGGTCAACACCCCTAGTGAACCTGTAAACATCAGGCGTCACGCCATCAAATTGGAGGTAAATTGTGCTTACACCAGCCTCCTCAAGAGCCCGACAGAAATCTAAATCAGATGCCATTCTAAGACCATTAGTATTAACCTCAACATGCTTAAAGCCAAGCTCCTTCGCCATCCTAACTATTTCCGGCAGGTCCTTCCTAATTGTCGGCTCCCCACCTGAGAGCTGCAGTGCATCTGCTGGAACTGGCCTATTGCTGCGCAGATTCACGAGAATATCTCTTATCTCCTCTATGGTTGGCTCATAGACGTAGCCTGCTGTTCCAGCGGTTGCGAAGCAGACTGGGCATCGTAGGTTGCAGCGGTTTGTTACATCTATTATTGCGAGAACCGTATGCGACTTATGCTGTGGACAGATTCCACAATCATAGGGGCAGCCGTTCACCGTCTGTGTTCTTGGATTCTCAAGCCCACTTCCGGCATAATCGAATCCTTTGGCCCGCTCATAAAGCTCATAATCAGACCAGTATACGTCTTGGAAGAAACCGTGCTCCGGGCACTCCTTCTTAATATAAACAATATTGTTTTCCTCAAAGATTACAGCGTCCAGAACTTTCAGGCATTCGGGACATATGCTTTTAGTATGCTTTATCTTTCTCATTTATTCACCACTAAAATGAGTGTATTTAAGCATGTTATATAAGAGAATTTTCAAACTTTTCATATGGTGAAAAGTGTGAGCGAAATCGTGAGTGAGGAAGCGAAGGCAACCCTAAAAGATATGGGCTTAACAGAGTATGAAATTAGAGCTTACACGTATCTTCTGAAAAGCGGGCTCTCAACGGCAAGCCAAATAAGCGAGAACGCGAATATACCATACTCAAAAATATATGAGGTTCTAAACTCGCTTGAACATAAGGGCTGGATAAAAAGTCAGGGTGGTCGACCGAGACTATATTATCCGAAGTCTCCTAGGGAAGCGCTTGAAGAAACTAAACTGCGCATGGAAGACAGGGTTAGGGTTTGGCAAAAAACTGTCTTCTTAGAGCTTCAGCCAATTTATGAGAAGCGTGGTGTTAGGGAGAAGCCAGACATATGGATATTTAGGAGCCTATCAGACGCTATTGCGAAGCTCAAAGAGATGCTTGGCAGCGCTGAGAGGGAGGTTCTGGTAGCGGTGCCCAAGGATATGTATCAGATAATTGATGCTGTCTTGCCAATGCTTAGGAACGTCTGCATCTCACGTGCCAAGCTACTGTTGATGTTATCTGGTGGAGGTAATTTTCCAGATAAATTTAGGTCGCTTGGTGAGGTTAGATTTAGGGATGAGATGTTTGGTGGTGGCATAATTGTTGATGGACGCGAGGTTATGCTAATGCTCGGTGAGCCCAAACAATCAATAATATTATGGTCGAACCATCTTGATTTAGTAAGGTTTGCAAAAGACTACTTTCAGCATTTATGGGAAGGTGCCCATAAGGTCCAAATCTCTAACTTTGAAAATCAATGTTAGAGGATACTTTCAATCGCCTTCCTTATGCTCTCGGCCCCAAGATAAAATAGTTTCCTTTCATCCTCATCCAGACTCCACTCATGTATCTCCTCAATTCCATTTTTTCCAAGCGTCACGGGAACACCTATACTAATATCTTTGAGGCCATACTCACCCTCTAAGACTGCTGAGCATATAGAGATTCTCCTCTCACCCCTTATAATGCTCTCAATCATATTTACAGTATTGTTAGCCGGTGCATAAACCGTTGCGCCCTTTTTTGAGATAACAGCTAGAGCCGATTTCTTAAGTTCATCTATAATCTCAGACCTTTCTAGGCTCGTGAAACCTCTGACCTCACCCCTTATCTTAACCCTACTGAAGACCGGCACTTGATTCTCCCCATGCTCACCTATCACGTAAGCCTCAACATCTAAAACTGAAACACCATATTTCCTACTAAGAAAATATCTAAATCTGGCCGAATCAAGCATGCTAGCACTTCCAATAACCTTCCTGCGTGGCATGCCAGTATACTTCCACAATAAGTAATTCATTATGTCAACAGGGTTTGTCAAAGTTATCAGAATGGGCTCATCGCCTAGTCTCTTGAGGTTCTGGGCTACATCAGCAATTATCCTCTTGTTTACCTCAAGTAGTTCAAGCCTGGTCTTCATCTCCGGGCTTCTCGGCTTGCCAGCAGTAACAACAATAATATGCGAGCCCTCAGCATCACTATAGTCCCCAGCATAAACCTTGGTATTGTTTCTGAAGGCTATGGAGTGCCCTATATCCATCGCGTTTCCCTCCGCTAAGTCCCTAACGATATCTATTAAAACCAGCTCTTCAACAATGCCCCTATTAGCTAACTCATAAGCTATGCATGAGCCTAGGTTACCGACACCAATAACACTAACCTTAAGCCTGCTATGCATAAAGAAACATTTGCAGGAGAGATTTTAAATGTTATCTCCATTTAATCAGCAACACTAATATTAGTGGCATTGCATTAATGTTATGGAAGTGAGATTATGAAGAAGATTAAAATTATAAGCGATAGAATTGGTGTGGTTGAGGCGGAGCTTCTTGAGGATAAGAACCCCAAGACTGTTGCAGCAATATGGGAGAAGCTTCCCTTCGAAGCCAAAGCAAGAAGGTGGGGCGATGAAGTATACTTCACTATACCAGTGAAAATAGGAGAGGAAAATCCCCAGGAGACCGTTGAAGTTGGGGACATAGGGTATTGGCCGCCGGGAAGAGGTTTCTGCATATTCTTTGGGCCAACACCAATAAGCCGTGAAGGCGAAATTAGACCAGCTGACCCAGTTAATGTCTTCGGAAGAATAATTGGCGACCCAAAAATCTTCAAAAACGTTAAGGATGGGGATAAAATTAGGGTTGAGAGAACCTAAAATTTGGGGGGACAAGCAATTCCCCATTTTTATTTTCCAAGCGACTAATCTATAGGTTTTCAGCGATTTCATAAGGAAGCAGTTCTGTCATGCTCTTGAAGTATGCTAAAACTTGCCTCCCCTTCTCCGTTATAAAGTATTCTTTTCGCCTCTCCAACTCAACCTCTTCTAGAAGACCTTGCGAGACTAAAAATTCAAGGATTTCCTGAAGGGGCACCCAAGATAGATTTGTTTTATACATGATTCTTGTTGGTTTACTCTCCCCCCTACTTACCACCCGTAATACCTCTAGATAAACCTCAAGCTTGGAGCGTTTTCTCCTCATCATATGCTCTCAGTTAGAAATATCTATTTTTAGTCGATATTTAAAATTTATGAATTTCATACACATTTCCATTTTTGGAAAAAATTATCGCGAATTTCCCATATGATGATAGAGATTGCCATCATTTTCTTTTTTCGGTAAAAATCGAATGAAATTCACCTATGTGGCAAAATTTTTGTTATTTTTTACTTTTACTGATTTTATTTTCTTATTTCGGCCAGAAAGATTTAAATTAACCTTCTCTACACTGATGTTTTAGGTGAAGTAATAATGTTAAGTAAGAGTGTTACTGGATATGTGATAGGTGGGAGAAGAAGCCGCACTGAGATAATAGCCGAAATACTCCGAATCGCTAAGGGTGGAGCCAGAAAGACGCGCATAGTTTATGGTGCGAACATAAACTTTAGGCTCCTAGATGAGTATCTTAAGAGGCTTGAGAGGGCTGGGCTAATCACCATAGAAAGCGGCAAAGTGGATATAATTAAAACTACTGATAAGGGCGTGGAATATTTGCGTAGATATGAAAATCTTGAAAACCTCGGAATACTATAAGGAGGGAAAAGAATGATTGGTGAGCCTTTCACAATCCTCACAATGCTCATCCTAATCATACTGGCAACTGGCTTATGCAAGGTTTTAGGTGCCATTAATAGAAGAGGCGTAGATGACATAATAGTTGAGGCAAACAACTAGCCTCAGAATATTTTTTCCTCAAGATATCTTATTGGAGTTGCTATAAACAGTTTATAATGGCCTTGAGGAGGTTGATATTAAACCGGAGCATGTGTAGGTAATAATTCGTGAGGTTCCAAAGAACAATTGGGGTTTTCTATTTATGCCTGATAATTTTATTGTGGTATATGTGGGCTGACAAGTAAGTGAGTGTTGTCGCTATCATAATCCAGAATGAATTTGTGAATCTAGATGTTATTAGGGCATCAATCCGCGCGCTGTCAAGTCTTATTGGAATTATGGATGAGCCCAGAATTGGGAGTGAAACGCGGAATGCTATTAGTGGCAATAGTAAGAGCAGAATCAGCAAGAAGACTATGAACGTTAGAAGTATGAGTAGAGGCTTTAGGTATGCGAAATTTAGCAATTTATCCGAGAAATTCTTTCCCGGCGCTATTGAGCATATGATTAGGGCTATTGCGCTCTCAATAAGAAGCATCCGAAAAACCAAAATTATGAACCATAATATTTTTATTTCCATGAAAGACCCTAAAAGTTCTATTTCATAATTTAATGCTGAGACCTTAATATGACCAATGTCCTCTCCTATCCTCATCTCCCACCAGAATTCGCCATAAAATGTTGATGAGAGAAAGATTGATATTGCGAGGATTCCTCCAATCAAGCCTAATGGATTAATCATTCTGATTCCGCGCATACTAGCTCCTCCCTAATGCTATTGGACCAATATTTTCATAGCCAATGTAGAAGGTTATCCCCTGAACGTTAATCGACAGATTCTTCAGGTCTACGTATAATGATGTTGCATCTCTACATCTTTCACAGTCACTTAAGAGAACAAATATTAGTTTTAATGTAGTTGGCTTATTTGGCTGGAGCACGGTTTCCTCTAAAAGCGAGAGACTGCCAAGAAACTCGCCATGCTTGTGGCAATAGACGCTTCCAGTAACATTTCTTATGGTCAAGACTTTGTTATATGGATTTGTGATGTTAAGCGCGATGGTAACCTTCAATAATTCTCCTTCATACCCATATTCATAGCCTACATACTCGATTCTGGGCACATTGAGGGTTAACTCTATTCTGGGCATAAAAAGCGTGGATAAATCTTCCCGGTAAACTATGAGAGCATAGCAGATTGGGCCGAGAACCGTAGTCGCGGTTAAAATTGCAAGCAGCAGCCTTAGAGTATCCAAACTTGTTCCTCGATTGAACTTAATCATTCATTTGGATGCCTATATAAGGAGAACATTGTCAATAAATATATTCCTTATCCTTTTCCTTGCCTATTATAGGTCTTCAGTATAGGGGCAGCAGTGCAGATGCCTAATGGATAAGACCTTAAATGCCTCAGCATATGCTACGCCAATCTTTTTACCCATAAGTCTAGAGTATACTTTGAGGGGATTCTCTATCTCCCAGAACCTTTCAGGTGGAAACTGGCTTTTATGCGCTGATATAGCCCTAAACTTCAAATCAATATAGTCCGTTATATCTACGTAAGTATTCGGCTTCCTCGTCCAATAGAGGGCTATGAACGGCGTTAAATGAGGCTTAAGCCCATCCCTCATATCCCACGGGTTAATGTAGGGAAACATCGCAAAGAACATGGCTTCGACGGCAAGCATACCAGTTGCTATATGGTCTGAATGGGCTTCGTATGTTAGCCACGGGTCAACCGTTAGGAGAAGATGTGGCTGAAACTCCCTTATCAATGTTATGAGTCTGTTTCTAGCGTCAATCGTTGGCTTAAGTTCAGAATCCTTATAATTCAGCCATATAAGCCTCTTTACGCCTAAGATTTTTGCAGCCTCCTCTTCCTCAGAAACCCTAATGGATGCGAGTCTCTCAGGATACATTTTTGGGTCTAACGTACCCATACATCCATCAGTCATGGTTGCATATACAATCTCGCATCCACGCCTAGCGAGCTTCGCCACTAAACCTCCAGCGGCAACATCCGTGTCATCTGGGTGTGGCTGAATACATAGGACCCTTTGAACTATGTCGAAGACTCTGTTTAGGTCTTTTAGTTCAGAGGAAAGAAGGATTTTATATGCCTCATCATAATTTAATCCCTTAATAGAATCCTCATCAAAGCTAAAGCCCATAACTTATCGACGCCTCAAACAAACTATATACTTGTTAAAACATTATATTTAATTTTGGAGACAATAAGAGCATATTTTATGAGGGTTGAAACTTGGGGTTTCATCTCGCGATTAAAGGAGGCAAAAGAGCTAGAAGTAGGGGATGGCCATTATGGCCGATTTTCGATGAGAGGGAGGTTAGGGCTGTCGAGGAAGTTATTAGGAGTGGATATTGGGGTGGAGGGGTCGGTGTAAGCGGGCCTAAGGAGGCTGAGTTTGAGGAGAAGTTCTCTAGAAGCCATGGCTGTAAATATGGTATTTGCGTCGCTAATGGCACAATAGCGTTACACGTCGCCCTACTAGCCGCTGGAATAGGCCCGAGTGACGAAGTTATAGTTCCAGCGTTAACCTTCTGGGCTACTGGGAGCGCTGTCCTCATGGCTGGTGCTACGCCAGTTATAGTTGATGTTAATCCTGAAACATACTGTATGGATGCTGGAGCTGTTGAGGAAGCCATCACGGATAGGACCAAGGCTGTTATTCCAGTCTATAATTATGGCTCAGCCCCGGATATGAATAGGCTAGTTAAATTATGTAGGGAGCATAATCTGGTTATGATAGAAGATTGCGCTAGAGGGCATGGTTTTGTTTGGGAAGATAAGCCAGCTGGCTCCATAGGCGATATGGGCTGCTTCAGCTTTCAGCAGGGTAAGTTTATGACGGCTGGTGAGGGGGGTATAATAATCACCAATAATAGGGTTTATGCGGAAAGGTGCTATGCCATAAAGGATTGCGGGCGGCTGAGGGAGGGAGGCATCCCAGAAGAGGGTATTATGCCCTCCGAAATCATCAACTGGTATAACTATAGGATGACCCAGATTCAAGCAGCCATCCTTCTAGTGCAGCTGGAGAGACTTAGGGAGCAGGTGGAGATTAGGCAGAGAAACCAGGTTTACTTGGATAAGAGACTTAGGGAGATAGAAGGTATAGAGCCGATTAAAGTGGATGAGCGGCTAACTAAACATCAGCCCTGGCCATACTGCTTTAAATATAACTCGACATTCTTTAGGAATGCTCCGCGGGACAAATTTATTGCCGCTTTAAGGGCTGAGGGTATACCATGCAGTAAACCCCATCCGCCGCTACATAAGGCATTATATTTTCCGAGGTGGAGCGAAGCCTATAGGAGGTATGTGGAGGGCGGAGCAAGCTTTCCGGTTTCCGAGAAAGCCTATAATGAGGAGGCTGTTGAGTTGCCGCAGTATCTATTTCTGGGAACTAATGAGGATATGGATGATATAGTAGAGGCTATAATGAAAATAAAGAGGCACTTGGATGAGCTCACTTAAATTTTCCAGAATCCATCTGATTCAAAGCAATCATTGCAGCCAGTCAGCTATCCTCTGTCCCCTAATTAAATCGTCCAGGGTCTCCCTCTCCC
This sequence comes from Candidatus Bathyarchaeota archaeon, assembly GCA_018396655.1. Lineage (GTDB taxonomy): Archaea > Thermoproteota > Bathyarchaeia > Bathyarchaeales > DTEX01 > DTEX01. The sequence continues at coordinate 48,731 of JAGTQF010000004.1, read as the reverse complement.
TTATCAGGGAGTATTTTCCATCTTTAACCAGAACCTCAGCGCACCTAGGCCTAGAATTATATTGGGAGCTCATTGAGAATCCATAAGCTCCAGCATTTAATATTGCAAGTAAATCGCCCTCCTGAATCTCTGGAAGTAATCTATCTCGGGCTAAGAGGTCACCCGACTCGCAGAGTGGACCAGCAACATCATACATCTCACTTTCAGGCTCATTAAGTTTATTCGCCACAATTATTGGGTGATATGAACCATACATAGCTGGCCTAATTAGCGTATTGAATCCGGCATCGACGCCAATAAACTTTTTATAGGGCGTTATTTTGACCGTATTAACTCTCGTTAGGAGTATGCCAGCGTCACAGACTATGAATCGACCTGGTTCAACGCAGAAGAATGGTCCGCCCAAACCATACTCTTCGGCTCGGCTCTTAAATAAGCTGAGCATTCTGCTGGCGAAATCCTCTAAATCTATGGGCTTTTCGTCCGGCCTATATGGGACCCCTAATCCACCGCCAAAATCCATAAACTCAAACGTTATGTTGAGTTCCTTGCGGATTTGATGGGCTATTTGCAGAAGCTTCTCAGCAGCTAGGAGGAATGGTTCAACACTGAGAATTCCAGAGCCGATGTGCATGTGTATGCCGAATCGTTTAACACCGGCTTCTAGCGCGATTCTATATACATCAACAATATCTTTCTCCCATATGCCAAACTTCGAGTTTCTACCAGCCGTGATGACATGCTCATGGTGGCCGGCTCCAATCTCTGGATTAACCCTAAACGAGAGTATCTCCGGAACATGCATCTTTAGAAGCCTCCGCAGCTGCGATAGCGAATCAATATTTATTGTCACGCCATGCTTGATGAGGAATTCGAGTTCATCATCCCTAACGCTTGTTCCAGTAAAGAGTATTCTGTCTGGTTGAAAGCCAGCTTTAAGCGCTAGGAATACCTCGCCGGGACTTACTGCATCAAGGTACGCTTCCTCGTCCTCAAGTATTTTTAGAACCGTTAGGCTTGTGTTTGCCTTGGCAGAATAATAAACCCTAACCTTATTGTAGTGCTTTAGAAGGGCGCTCTTTAATCTTCGGAAGTTTTCACGTATACGCCTCTCGATTAAAATGTAAAGTGGTGTATCGAACTTTTCTGCAATCTCGATTGCCGAAACCCCATCTATATATAGGTAGCCACCCCTATTCTCCAGAAAGCCGTGGGGCAGAATTGCTTTAGGCAATCGCTGCGAACGCTCCCTCACACCTTATATATAGCCCTTTGCAACCATAAGCTCCGCGCTTAATATTCCGGCCCCAGCTGCGCCCCTAATAGTATTGTGACCTAGGCATAGATATTTTATTGTCATAACTGGGTCACTACGTATTCGCCCAACTACGATGCTCATGCCCCTTCCAGCATCCCTATCAAGCCTAGGCTGGGGTCTATCAATCTCATCTCTAACGATTATCGGTCTTTCCGGGGCTGTTGGAAGCTTAAGCCTCTGAGGTTCACCGATGAAATTTCTGAACGCCTCCTTAATCTCCTCAATCGTCGGCTTATATTCTAAATCAACGTATATGACTTCTAGATGCCCATCCTTAACGTTAACTCTATTACAGCTGGCGCTTATGGCTATGTCGGCTGGCCTAACCCTCTCACCGTCAAATGTTCCCAGAATCTTTTTGGTCTCAGTCTCCATCTTCTCCTCCTCCTTAGCAATGTAGGGAATAACATTGTCTATTATGTCGAGCGATGCAACGCCGGGATAACCAGCTCCGCTTAGAGCCTGCATTGTTGTGACAACAACCCTCTTTAATCCAAACTTCATTAGGGGCTTTAATGTCATAGCCATCTGTATCGTTGAGCAGTTAGGGTCTGTTGATATAAAGCCGCTCCAGCCTCGCCTACGCTTCTGTATAGGTATTAGCTCCAGCTGCTCCGGATTGACCTCTGGTATTAGAAGTGGGACATCCTCGTCCATTCTATGGGCTGCAGCCTTACTAAGCACTGGGAACTCCACGGCAAATGACTCCTCTATTGGCCCAGCTATATCTCCGGGGAGAGCTGAGAAAACTATATCCACGTCACCTGCTTCTTTAACCGCCTTAAGGTCCGTGTTCACAACAGTCATCTCACCTATCTCTTTCGGCATATCCGTTTCCATTCGCCATGCACATGCATCCCTATATTTCTTGCCAGCTGAGCGCTCTGAAGCGGCTAGGACAGATATTTCGAACCATGGGTGATTCTCTAGAAGCTGAACGAACCTCTGCCCCACAGCACCTGTTGCAGCTAATATCGCTACGCTTTTACGCTTCAAGGGAATCCCTCACAACCTTAACAGCCTCATTAACTTTTGATTCCTCAATAAATATGCTTATCGCAGCTTTGCTCGTTGTGATTTCGATAATATTTATACCTTTGGATGCTAAAGCCTCAGCTATCTTCGCAACCCATCCGGGAGAATCGACGAAGATTGGATGCGAAACCTCAACCAAGCCGACTTTATCTATGCAGCTCAGGGCTTTAACTGCGCTCAGCTCATGTAGTTTAGCCATTAAATCCTTTATGTTCGGTGTTGAAACAAATATTGTGATTGAGCCTCTACCAGTGCTAACCCCAAGAACCCTATTTCCGGCGAGCGCCGCGAAGATTTGGCTTAGGCTTTCGGGCTCTATGCTGCAGATTAGGCTTATCGCCGCCAGATTCCTCTCCTCTCTAATCTCGAATGAGTTTGAGTTGAAGACCCCAAATATCTCTGTTCCCCCAGACCTTAAATTGCCAGAATCGAAGCTAACAACCCTCAACCTCTGACTTGGAAGCTTATATTTTAGTGCTTCAGCCTTGATGATTTTTGCGCCTCCATGTGCTAGAGCGAACATCTCATGTATATCCAGCCTCTCTAAAACTCTTGGTTTCTGAATTATTTTTGGGTCGGCTGATAGAACACCCTCAGTCTCCTTAACGAGTATAACTTCTTCAGCGTTTAGGCAGTTCGCTAATATTAGGGCCGTTGTGTCACTTCCGCCCCTTCCGAGGGTCGTAACGTTTCCATCCTTATCTCTTCCCAAAAAGCCGCAGACAACAACTATCTTTCCACTTGATAATAGTGGTTCAACATATTTATGGATGCGCTCACATGTCTCTTCCATAATTGGCTTAGCATCCCTAAAGTTTGAATCCGTTATTATAGGCCACTCCTCATGGCTAGGCTCAAGATAAACAGCATCGGCGCCTAATGCTCTTAGGGCCGAGCAGAATATTCGGGCGCTTGTCCTTTCACCCATAGACACTATATCCGCGTAGTCTCTATCGCTCACCCCACCTATCTGCGACATAATATTGATTAAATTGTTTGTTGTCTCACCCATGGCTGAAACTACGACAACAACCTCCCTAAAGCCAGCGTCCAAAACCATCTTGGCAGCCCTTCTAATCTTTTCACCGCTGGCAAGGTCTGTTCCACCGAACTTTACGACGATTCTACCGTTAATCAAGGACGGTAACCCCTCATTAGAGCCCGCCTAACACGTCATCCATACTATATATTCCAGGCCTCTCCTGCTTATAAACCCATTCAACAGCGTATAATGCTCCCTGAGCAAAAACGCTTCTGGAGAAGGCTGTGTGCTCTATGCGTATCATCTCGTATGGGCCAGCTATGATGATTTCATGCACTCCAGGAACTCCGCCAGCTCTAACGGCCAGAATCTCGAGTTCACCGGGTTTTCTAGCGTTTAGGCCCTCCCGACCATACGAGATGCTTGTGTAACCCCTCACCTCAGATATTATCTCACCAATCTTCTTCGCTGTTCCACTGGGCGCATCCCTCTTACCCGAATGGTGAATCTCCACTATGCTGAAGTCGTAGCCAGCTGGAAAGACCTTCATCATGCGCAGTAGCCTAAAAAGTATGTTTACGCCTATCGCATAGTTTGGCGAGAAAACTGCTGGAACCCTACTTGAAACAGCATCCTTAATCTTCCTCATCTGCTCATCCGTGAAGCCCGTTGTCCCCATAACTATCTTCTTACCCAAATCTGCAACGACCGGTAGATTGGCAGCCTCAGCCTCGGGTGTTGTAAATGACACATATACGTCTGCATCCTTAACAGCCTCCGGTATTCTCAATGGGTCAACTATCCTAACATCTAGGTCGCAGATTCCAGCCTCCCTAAGAGTCCTATTTATATTCGGGTCCTCTTTAGCCGCAACAGCACCCACTATTCTAAATCCCCTTGCAACAGCCTCTCTAATTAGTGTGCTCCCCATTCTTCCAGTTGCGCCAGCAACACACAATCTAATATTGGTCGTATGCTAAACCCTCCCAGAAGCGCTCCTCATATAGGCGTTTACTTAAGTCAACATCAAAAAAGTCCTCGACGGGCTTTAAGATTTCCGGGTTTCTCTCATAGACTCTTCTAGCAGCATTCAAAACAACCTCCAGACCATTCTTAGTCATCTTTCCAAGTGGGCGTCTGCATGGACCAGATGGCATTCCCAGGATGCTCATTAGCGTCTTGTATGGAAGCGGGTTTCTAGCCCTACATAAGACACTGCCATATGGGGTATCCTCCTCAGTTCTAACGGCCACTATTGAAAAGAGGGGCTTAAGGTCCTCATGAAGCCTCTCGGCCTCGCTCAATCTGCCCTCCAGAATGGCTTTAGTAAAGCTCTGTACCGCTTTGGGAGCAACATTTGATGCTACTGAAATCACCCCACTTGCGTGTATCTCCGGATTCATCATCATCTCATATGTCTTATCATCATCGCCAGACAGTATATCAAAATCATTGCCACAGAGCTTCCTAGTCATCTTCATATTCTCGATATTCCCAGTTGCCTCCTTAACGGCCCTAACATTCTTAAATTGCGAGTGGAGTATTGCTAGGTCTTGGGGCATGAGCTGCGTTCCAGTTCTCCCTGGGATAACATATGGAATAACCTGGACGTCTGGAAACATGCGGGCGACTGGCTCAATATACTCTCTCCTTATCTCTAGGGAGCTCGGTCCATTATAATATGGGTCGACCAGTAGAACGCATCTAACCCCAAAATCATACACCTCCTTAGTCATTTCGATAGTTTTTTCAGTGCAGTTGCTCCCGGTTCCGCCGATAGTTACGCACTTATCTCCAGCCAACTCATATGTCTCCCTAATAACCATTATGCTCTCATCATGCGTCAATGTTGGACTCTCACCGGTTGTTCCAACAGCCAGCAGCCCGCTAACCCCCTCCTCAATCTGAAACTCAACGAGCTTCCTCAGACCCTCAAAGTCAACTTCATAATCTCTCTTCATTGGTGTTATTAGGGCTGTGTAACATCCTTCAAATCTGCTTATCTTCATCCCAATATCACCATACCATGTAACTCTAAGATTAGAGCTTTGATTTATTTATGTTTTTCGTTCAATAATTACGCTTTTCGTAAAAGCCTAAGTTTCGCCCTAATACGAGAATCGCAAAAAATATTTCCATGAAAGAGCGAAATAATAATTTGTGGACCAAATAGACCTCAAAATTCTAGACATACTAAAGCAGAATGCGAGAGCAAAATACGTGAATATTGCAAAGATGGTTGGCTTAACCGAAGGCGCCGTAAGGAGAAGGATAAAGCAGCTGAAGGATGAGGGAGTGATAAGGAGATTCACAATTGAGACGAGCATAGAGTTTGAGGGGATAGTTCTCATAGAGACAGAGCCAGCTAAAACTAAGGATGTAACCCAAGAGGTGAAGAAGATTGCGGATAGAGTCTTCGAGGTCTCCGGCGAATATGATATTGCGGCGCTAATCCATGCTTACACTATTGAGGAGCTGAACAGTAAGATAGATGAGATAAGGAGACTTCCGTGGGTTCTGAATACGAAGACTCTGATAAAACTTAAGGACTAATTATTCACACTTTAATCCTAAATGGCTTTGAGAGCCCGATACATCCTTTCATATGCTAATGCAAAATCTTCGTCTTCAGAGAGCATATTGCGTGTTTCCTCATAGAATTTTATGAAGCCCCCTTTATCTCCACCCTCAATTATACCCTTTAATTTTGTAACCTTCTCCATGAACTTTTCAAGATAGATAATTGTATACTCATTATCCATTTGTATCGACGCATATAGCGATGGTTCCTCGCTCATAACAGCCTCACTTATAACCAGCTGCAGCGTAAATGTTGTTCCACCAAGATTCTTGAGAACACCTATATTTTCATCTCCAAGAACAGATGCGAAGGCGATATTTACGAAGTGTGTTAAGGCTAATGTTAAAGCCATAACTCTATCATGCATCTCTCGGTCTACAATGATTATCCTTGCCTCGGGAAATAGGCTCTTTGCCAATTCGCCCTCAAACTCCCGGTTATATACTGGTATAAGCGCGATTCTCTCCCCATCCATGCCCCTCGCTCCTGAACCGAAGAGTGGATGGAGCGAAAGAACCTTTATTCCACGCTTGGCCACATCCCTTAAGACTGGAAGAACCCTCGATTTTAATGAGGATATCTCGGCAATAATTGCATCCTCGCGTATTTCGTGCGAAAGCTCCTCCAAAACTTTTGGTGCAACATCAATTGGGGTTGACACAAATATTAAGTCAGCCGCTCTAGCAGCCTCAACATTATTCCTAGCTAGCATTACACCAAGAGATTTTGCAATAACTTCAGCCTTATCTGACTTAATATCCGATATTATGATGTCATGGCCATGTTCAAGAAAGTATTTGGCGAACCATGCGCCCATCCTTCCAGCCCCACCAATAACTGCGATGAGCATCCTCTAGACCCCCTCATGCTCCATAAAGCCTATTTTTCGTTATTTCTCGCTGTATGCGCTTAGACTCTTCAAGCAGAAGTTCTAGTAGCCTAAGCGAGAAGTTTATGTCTATGCCATACTTCTGGCATAAATCCACAACCTTAATCTTCAGCTCTCTCTCAACCATCGGGTCTTCAAGAGGCAGATTATTTCGAGCCTTAATCTCACCTATCTTCCTTGCTAGCGTAAGCCTCTCACCAGCTAAGCGAATTATTTCAAGCGTGAGCCTAGATATCTCGTCCCTAAGGGCTCTTAAATCATCAGGTGCATTAACATCCAAGAATACCACTTCCAAAGAGTATATGCGGTGCTCTAACGTTAAAAATGTTGCCATAAACCCGAGAATAACGTTTAATAGTGATATGTCGATTTTATAGTGGTTTGGAGGGTTCCGCCAGGAATGCACCTAATAAATTTTAAGGGCTTATCCGGCCAACAGATTATGGAGATTGTCGATAAGGGTATAGAGATGAAGCATAGTCCGGAGGAATACAGCGATTCCTTGCATGGGAAAACCTTAGCGATGATATTTCAGAAGACCTCGACTAGGACTAGGGTTTCTTTTGAGGTTGCTATGACGCAGATGGGTGGACACGCAATATACTTAGATTGGAGAGCAACAAACTTCACACTAGCGGACATATATGATGAGACGCAGTATCTTTCACGCAATGTAGATTGCATATTGGCTAGGCTTCTGAGAAACTCCGACCTACAGGTTATGGCTAGGGCATCGCGTGTTCCAGTTATAAATGGTTGTGATGAGAAGTATCATCCAACGCAGGTTATCGCCGACCTTATAACGATGAAGGAGAAGAGGGGCACCCTTAAGGGTGCAAGGCTCGTCTATGTTGGCATACACAATAACGTGTGCAATTCCCTCATCGAGGCCTGCACGAAGGTTGGTGTCGAAATAATAACTGTCACCCCAATCTTCAATGAGCCATCCAGAGATGAGGAGCTCTTGGAGGAGGCTAGGAGGACTGGTCTTTGGAAGACTACATTAGACCTTAAGGAGGCGGTTAGGGATGCCGACTTCGTTTATACAGATACTTGGGTTGATATGGAGTTCTTCCTCGACCCAAGATATGCTGAGGAGAAGGAGAGGCGCATAAAACTTATGATGCCATATCAACTGAATAGGGAGAATTTGGCTGGTAGTAGCGCTTGGATAATGCATGATATGCCAATCCACCGCGGATACGAGATAAGCCCGGATATTATTGAGGATTCTAGGTCGATAATATATGAGCAGAGTGAGAATAGATTGTATTCGGCTAAGGCAGTATTACTTAAGCTGCTCAGCAAATACTAGAATTAATATGATTTAGCCCACAATCCTTAAATAAAACGGTTTAATCCAAGATATGTCTGATTAGGTGGAAGAATCTTGAGCGATGAATATGAGAAGTATCTACTCTTTGGGAAATGGAGCTTTAAGGGTATAGAGGTGCAGGACCCAGGGCTTAAGAGATACATTTCGCTTAAGCCCGTAATCATACCACACTCTATGGGTAGACATGAGCATCATAGATTTGCGAAGGCTGAGGTTAATATAGTTGAGAGGCTTGTCAATCAGCTTATGCGCCCGGGCAGGAATGCTGGTAAGAAGGCTAGGGCAATAAAGTTTGTGAAGAATGCTTTTGAGATAATCCATCTCCAAACTGGCAGAAACCCAATTGAGGTTCTCGTTAGGGCCATAGAGAATGCTGCGCCATGCGAGGATACGACGAGAATCATGTATGGTGGAATAGTCTATCATCAAGCCGTGGATATATCACCACAGAGGAGAGTTGACCTAGCACTACGCTGGATTGCTGAGGGAGCTAGGCTGGCGGCATTCAGCAATCCGAAAACATTTGAGGAGTGCTTAGCCGAGGAGATAATTCTGGCGGCAAATAAAGACCTTAAGAGCTACGCCATACAGCGTAGGAATGAGCTTGAGAGAATAGCATTACATGCCCGTTAGCGCTGGATTTTCGCATTAAAGATGCACTGCTCCTTTCATCTCTCCAGAACTGTTAAATACGCTCATCAATTAATTTTAGAGAATTAGCACTATAGCTCGGAAGAGACGGCTATGAGCCTACTCATAAAGAATGGTTTTGTCTATGACCCAGTAAATGGCATTGATGGGGAAGTTATGGACATAGCTGTTGAGGGCGGGCGGATAGTTGAGAAGGTTGATGAGCGTGAGGCGCATATTATAGACGCTTCCGGAATGATTGTTATGCCAGGCGGCATAGACATACACACCCATATAGCTGGTGCGGAGGTTAATTCGGGGAGATTACTAAGGCCAGAGGACCACGTATATGATTTTGAACCTAAGACCGCTATAACTAGGTCTGGTGTCGGCCACTCCATCCCATCGACGTTCACGACTGGCTATCGATACGCCCGTATGGGCTACACCTTTGTCTGTAATCCTTCAATGCCCCCATTAGAGGCTAGGCACACCCATGAGGAGCTTGAGGATACGCCTATAGTTGATAAGGCAACCTTCCCGCTTCTGGGCGACTGGTGGTTTGTCCTAGAGTATCTTAGGGATGGGTTGATTAAGGAGTGCGCTGAGCACGTCGCCTGGATGATTATGGCGACAAAGGGTTACGCCATTAAAATAGTTAATCCCGGTGGGCTTGAGGCTTGGGGATTTGGTAGAAACGTCAGAGACTTAGATGACCAGGTTCCATACTTTAATGTAACTCCTAGGGAGATTATCCGCGGGCTTTGCATTGTGAATAAGATTCTTAGTTTGCCGCATACAATTCATGTTCACACGAATAGGCTTGGTCAGCCCGGAAACTACATTACGACAATTAAAACTATGGATTGCGTTAAAGACCTTGCAACATCAGATAAGCCAGTAATTCATATAACGCATTGCCAGTTCAGCGCATTTAAGGGTGATAGCTGGGCTAACATGAAGTCTGGAGCCGAGGACATAGCCAAATATGTTAACAGCCACAGCCATGCTACGCTTGATATGGGGCAGATTATCTTCACCGACACAACTACGATGACGGCTGATGGACCATGGCAATACACCCTCTACGAGCTTAGCGGGAACAAGTGGGTTAATCATGATGTTGAGGTTGAGACCAGCTCGGGTATAGTCCCATTCAGATATAGGCGTAAAAGCTATGTTCATGCAACCATGTGGTCTATTGGGCTTGAGCTAGCCCTCCTAATAAATGACCCATGGAAGATTTATCTTACAACAGACCATCCTAATGGAGGCCCCTTCACATCCTATCCCAAGATAATATCTTGGCTCATGAGCCGGAGGGCGAGGGAGAAAACCCTAGAGAAGATTAATAGGAAGGCTAGGGCTAGGTCTCTGCTCCCAAGCATAGATAGAGAACTCACATTCTACGAGATAGCGATACTCACGAGGGCCGGACAGGCCAAAGCCCTGGGGCTGAAAAGTAAGGGCCACCTAGGAGTTGGAGCAGATGCAGACATAGCTATTTATAACATAAATCCTAGGCTGGTGGACCCAGCAAGGGACTATAAAACCGTTCGAAGGGCCTTCTCAAACGCCGCCTACACGATTAAGGGTGGAAAGATTGTTGCTAAGATGGGCGAGATAATTAATGTGCCTGATGGGAGAACATACTGGATTAACTTTAACATGGATTGCGATGTATTCTCCCAGAGAGATTTGGCTGATTTAAGAAGGAAGTTCCGCGAATACTGGACTGTTGAATACGAAAATTATATTATTCCTGAGAGTTATCTTAAGGTTTCAGCGCCAATAACCGTTAGGGTGGGGGTGTGAAGATTATAATACAGGTCACCCCACGATATCAGTTTAAAGTTCCGGTATATGCCGAATGTATATCGCCAAATGTATTTGAGGGGAAAGGGCTTGAAGAGATATCGAGGCTTGAGGTTTGGGAGGGGAATAGAAGGCGGCGCCTAAACGAGCTCTTCAAGCTTGAACTCGTGAAGGATGAAGAGGGCGAATTAACAATAAATCTTGTCGGAAACTTCAGTAAAGTTCGCGGTATTGGAGCGAAGATGAGCAAGGGGAGGATAATTGTGGATGGAGATGCTGGCATGCACTTAGGTGAGGGGATGAGCGGTGGGGAGATAATTGTAAATGGAAGTGCGGGTTCATGGGCTGGTGGCTCGATGAGGGGCGGAAGGATTGAGATAAAGGGTTCAGCCGGGGATTATATTGGTGCGCCATATCGTGGAAGCAATGAGGGGATGAAGGCCGGGTTAATAATCGTGCATGGTGATGCTGGTAGAGAAGTTGGATGCCTAATGAGAGGCGGCCTAGTCAAGATTTATGGCTCTGTTAGGCATTTTGTTGGCATCAACATGGTTGATGGAACAATATTTGTTCGTGGAGATTGCGCTGGTAAGGCTGGGGCTGGGATGAGGAATGGGAGAATAATTATTTGTGGGCGGATTCCATCGGTTCTCCCAACATTTACGATAGACTCTATAAGACCGAACGTTGATGTTGATGGCGAGAGAATACCCGGACCATTTTATCGCTTCATAGGAGATATAGCCGATGGGGGCGAAGGAAAACTATTCGTTTCTAAGGTTACAAACCCACATCTAAGCCACTATGAAAAATACCTCCAATAGCAGAAGACCGCGCGGAGGTAAAGGTGTTTTGCTGGCCAAAGGTCCAAGCGTAAATAGGGAGGCTGCAAAAATAGTTAGGAAGATATGTGAGGATCCAGCGAAATATAATGTTCTCGTTGAGAGAGGGCCTCTAGGAGCGATTATAATCGATGCTGGAATAAACGCTAAGGGAGGGTACCTGGCGGGCAGATTGATAACGGAAATATGCCTAGGAGGTTTAGGTAAGGCAACCCTCTCATCTATGTGTATAGGCAATATTGAGGTTCCATCAATAACAGTCTACACGGATTACCCCTCAATCTCAACTTTAGGTTCGCAGATGGCTGGATGGCGAATTAAGATTGGCGATGCTATTGCCATGGGCTCAGGGCCAGCCAGGGCCCTTGCTCTTAAGCCGAAGAGCGTATACGAGAAGATAGGCTATAGGGATGATTCCCCCGAAGCCATCCTCGTCCTCGAGACATCTAAGGTGCCCTCCGCAGAATCCATTCAGGCAATAGCCGAAAACTGCCATATAAGCCCAGAAAACCTATCAATAATACTTACGCCAACATCATCGATTGCTGGGTTAACCCAGATTTCAGGCAGGATTGTTGAGACTGGAATGTATAGGCTTGTTGAGCTTGGCTTAGAGCCCAACACTGTATTATATGCCTGGGGTAGGGCACCGATACCCCCAGCACACAAAAATGATATTGAATCTATGGGGAGGTCCAATGATGCAATATTGTATGGTGGAGTAACATATTATGTTGTGGACTGTGAGGACGATGAACAACTAAAAAACTTGATTGAGAGGGCTGTCTCCTCAGCATCAAAAGATTACGGGAAGCCATTCTCAGAAGTATTTAGGGATGCTGGCCAAGACTTCTATAAAATCGACCCGCAGATATTCGCCCCAGCAGTAATGACCATAGTGAACAGGAGAAGCGGAAGAGTGTTCTCAGCTGGCAAAATAAATACTGAGATACTTCTCAAGTCTATTCTGAAATGACTGGCGCAGATTAATTATCCACTTATCCTAATTATTAATTAGGGGAGGAGGGAGAGGCTATCCAAAAGATAGGGAGGTATCAATAATTCCGTTAGGAAGGCTGGAGAAATTTTTAAAGTTTAATGGAGATTTTCCTTCCCTTATAATGTGCTATTTGGTTGGGTTTAGTCTCCTCCAGTCCTATCCCATGCCCCTCTTTGACTAACACTATATTGAATGTTCTCTCCTTAAGCATTCCTGGATACTTTCCACTTCTCTTACCTATTGTTAGAACCTTCTCTTTATCATTCCACTCTATTTGGATTAGGCTATACTTACCCCTCTCATAATCATATGTCTCACCATCATCCTCATAAAGAGTGAAGGAACCATCCGCACCACCATAAACCCTAATCTCTATCGGGTCCATCGGCTTCTCCCCAGAATATTGAAGTGGAGGACCCATTGGAACTATTGAGCCAGCTCTAACGTGGATTGGTATCACATCAAGTGGTGTAGGCGCATCAATCATACGCCCACCATCAATTTTGCTTCCAGTCCAAAAGTCGTACCAGCCCCCAGCGCTCTTAGGCAGATAAACCCTTCTGCTAGGAATCTTTGGAAGCGTAACCGGGCTAATCATTAATGCAGGACCAAACATATATTGGTCCTCTATGTTGAGAACGTGGGGGTCATCCATGAAGTCCATTATTAGCGGTCGCATCATTGTATATCCCTCGCTTGTAACTCTCCACGCCGTAGAGTATATATATGGCAGAAGCCTATAACGCAACATAATGTATTTAACAAGTATCTTCTCAGCATCCGAACCAAACATCCAAGGCTCCTTAGCATAGGTTGTCCCATGAACTCTAAATATTGGGCAGAATGCACCCCACTGGAACCATCTTATGAAAATCTCCCTATACGACTCCGTTTCAGGGTTTCCGCTAAAGAAACCACCTATATCTGTCGTCCAATAAGGAACCCCAGATATAGAAAAGTTTAATCCAGCTGGAATCTGCTCTCGCAACGTCCCCCAATCATGGAATATGTCACCAGACCATGTAACCGCCGAGTAACGCTGCTGACCAGCGAATGAGGAACGCGTAAGTATCACCACACGCCTATCTGAGACGCTCCGCTGCCCCTCATAAACAGCTCTCGTAGTCATGAGGGAATAGACATTCAGGTAACGGGCTCCGGAACCCATCGCTGTCTTAGTTGAGTGGAAAGGCGTATAAAATGATGACCAACCAGCACCAGTCTCAGGCTCAGTAGCGTCCAGCCACCAACCATCCATGCCTATATCAAAAAAGGCCCTCTTAATATAATCCCAGTAGAGTCTCCTCGCCCCCTCATTGAATGGGTCATAGCATCTAGTGTTCGGGCATATATAGCCCTTAGCGAACATATCCTTATAAACATCCGTGTTCACGTCGAATGTTGGCCATACAGAAATTAGTATGTGCATGTTAAGCGCATGGAGCTCCTCAACCATCTTAGGTGGATTCGGGTAATTTTCCTCATCAAATTTGAAGGCATTCCAGCCATACTTACCCCAATACATCCAATCTTGAACTATAACATCTATTGGAATACCCTTCTCCCTAAACTTTCTAGCAGTCTCAATAATCTCTGACTGGGATTTATATCGCTCCTTAGACTGCCAATAACCGTAAGCCCACAGTGGTAATAATGGTGATTCGCCAGTCAACCACCTATAAGATGCTATAACATCATCGAGACTTGGACCGTAAATTAAATAGTAATCTACGCTATCGGCTACTTCAAACCAGCACTTAATCTTATCCCCCTCATCATCCCTAACGCTTTCAAACCTCATCATCGAATAATTATCCCATAATATTCCATAACCCCTGCTAGACACTAAAAACGGTATGGCGACATCCCAGTTTCTCTGTATAAGCGTAATAGTACGACCCTTATAGTTGAAGAAGCCCGGATGCTGCCCAAGACCATAAAGGGCTTCACCATCAGATACGGAGAAGACTATCTCAGCATGATGCGTCTTCTCCCTCATAACCTCTACTGGAATCATGACTCTAGAGCATTCTCTAATAATCTGCTCCCCAGAACCGCTTCTAAACTCGATAAGACCAGATTCAGGATTAACTAGGGCAGCGATTCTATTCGTCCTAACAATTACCTTCCCATTCTCCTCCCCTACATCCCAGCCCACGCGCTTTAAGCCCCTCTCAATTACAATCAGACTGGTCTCGCCACGCGGAAAATCGGTGGGGGAATAAGTCACGCGAATCACATTATCGCCGTATAATCGAAGTCGCAGTTTTCCAACAGGCGCAAGTTCGAATAGAATCTCATTCTTACCCTTAATATATGATTTGGCCAAGTCTCCTCCCACAATTTCCCTTTTGAGGAAAGAAACAAATATATAAGTCAAGTGGTTGGGAAAATTAAACTAGGAAATTCTGAATTTTAGATTGGAGGTTGAATAAGCTTCCTTCTATCTGAAGAAGTTTTTGACCACTTGATGAATTCTAATGCTGGCGGTTCCTCCTTATAAAGTCTCTTGCGTGTAGCCTCAAGAAGGCAATTCTCTCTTCCTAGAAACTCTGCAGCCGTAAAGACCTCATGGTTCACACTTAGCGCCGCCTCCATCACCGGCTTCATCAGAGCCCTCCAGTTCTCATCCCTGAGAGTATGATGGTCAAGAATCACTGTTGGAATGCGCTTCACAATCTCCTCTAAATTTTTTATCGCAACACTTATGTTTTCCCAACCCATTCTAAAGTCGGCTAAATACGTTGGTGGGCCGCCTATAATTGCCAGCTGAAAGCTCCCATTAATAATAATATTTAGCGTTTCCTGCACCATTGGACCCTGAACATCTGGCGCAAAGAGGATGCTCTCATCACGATGCCTTATTATTGCCATTATAACCCACCCTAACTCCGAATCTTCTGGGCCATGAAAGACGGGTGTAGAAAATGATATCAGAGTGTCGCCAAAGCTAAACGTCCTTCCATCCGCAATCTCAAGCCTACTGGCGTGTCTACCACTTGTTCTAGTAAACAGCCAACCTCTCCTTCTTTGACTGAAGTTCGCATAGTCCCTATAATTCTTAATTAAGACGCTTTTCCCACCGTAAATTTTTTCAGCAATCTCAGCAGAGCACCAATTATAGGCCCAGTCCGTATATGATGGTGTATGATGATCAAAATGATAATGGCTGACGGTTACAACATCCACCCTTCCAGCTAAATTGACAATTGCTTCACGCCTATCCTTAAGCGCCCTATACTCTCTGGGATGGGGAGGAAAACCAAAGCGTTTCGGTCCAAGTGAGACGCCGGCATCTAGGAGAATCCTAACATTTGGTGTCTCCACATAGGTGCACATTGACCTAACGCCCATGCTCTCGAAAGCGACTGGAATAACCACTATTTTGTCGAGGCCCGCCATTTTAATGCCGCTCTCTCCCCCTTATATGGTAAACTAAACCTCCTTACCTAATTGATATTCCTCTTCCTGGATAACCTCATAAGCGGCTTCTACATCGGGAAATCTCTTCTTAATATGCTCAATTATATCCATAACTTGCCCTCTCTCACAGCTTATAAGTATGATTGCGTCATATCTCTTACGCTTCTCCATAACAACACCACAAACATATCTTTTCAAACGGACATTATCTATTCTTTTAGGGGGATACTGCTTAAATAACTCTTCCTCATATCTTACAGAAGAAGCAAGTAATCACATTGAGGACTATAGAATGGTTAAATTGAGCAAAGTCAAGATGGGAATTCTAGAGTTTTTATGGAGGATTAATAGGCCAGCAAGTTTAAGGGAGATATCTGATGGTGTTGGCGTGAAAATTCGATGCGTTAACATGCATATCATAAACCTTAGAAGAAACAATTATGTAACTAAAACTGGTGAAGGGCTATACGCCTTAACCGATTTGGGTAAAGAGGCACTTGGCTTTCCAAGGGTTAATAAAGAATCAGCCGAAAGAATTCTAAGTAGGGTTCCATACGCCTTAGCCTTTCACTTCTATAGCGAACTAGACAAACCGTTAATGATTTTCTCCGACAGTCTCCATGATTTCTGTGAGAAAATAAGGAGTTTAGACTTAAAATCTATAGAATTTCATATGTTCCGCGGAGACTTTGAGGCTTGGATTAAATCTCTTGGTGATGTCGAACTTGCAAGGAGACTTGCCATCATTAGGGAATCGAATCTCTCCGGAGAGGAGCTTAGAGATGAAATATATAGAGCTGTGAAGTCTAGGTGTGATGAGCTTCAAAATATAATCTCAAGCCTATAAATGACATCTGAATGATGAAACCAGCTCCTCTATTATTTTCCTATTAGTTTCCTCATCGAGTTTCCTCTTTAAGAAGAAGGGTCTACTAACATAAGACGTGAATGTGATGGAGTATATTCGATTTGACTTCGAGCAATACCATGTTAGGTTATCGCATGAAGTCAATCTTCTTGTGAATATACCAGAGCCCTTAACACCATGCTTATGCAAGACATTATGTCTTAAGATTCTCTTAGTCTCAGTCGTTTGGAACGCGATGTTCTTACAACGTTTCTTCAAATCTTTCCAATATTTATTTTGGAACCATACCTCAAGGTTCTTATAAGTGTCCTCATAGATTACGTTCGCCATAGAAAAGTATTCGATTATTAAGCTTCTACCCATCTCAGCAAATGGAGAGAGCTTCTGCTCATTAAAGACTAGATACGTTCTTCCAACAGCTATTTTTCTCTCAGAAAGTAGGAAGGATGCCGGTACATTAAAGCGTATATTTAATGCCGACCACGGGATAAATTTACCCTCATGATGGCACTTAAAAGAACTAAGTATATGTTCAACCAACTCCCTACTGGTGTCTTCAGGCAATATTGAAGTGAAGTGGATTATTACTACACGCCCGCTCTTCTCACAATTCCATATATAGACAGGCTCCCAAGCTTTTGCCACAGTCTTAAGAAACATTGAGTAAGCGCTATGTGATGCTATAAATCTGCTCTCCGCTCTTTCAACCTTCAAGTCAATCTTTTTCTTGCTGGTCTTCTTAATCTTCTTTTTAGCGCTGCTTATAAAAGAATCTGCCACCTCAGCCAAAGATTTAATTTTTTTGGGGTTAAGGAGCTCCCACTTAACCTCCATCACTAAGCCTTCCATTTCGGTCCTAAGATAGCCAGAGTTTATATTACCGCCTTCGCTTGTCATCCTCATCTCTTCTGGAACCTCAAATAGAAGGCCATTCCAGCCGATTTCTTTAAACCTCAATTTGCTCATGTCACCGTTAATTTTAGATGCTCAAAATATCAAATTGGCGGTTCCCAATAAAAGCTTTAACGTCGATTGTTTTTCTACTGGCAAAAAATTGTTTTATTCGTGCAGCCCAACTACATATGGTGCAACACTAAAGTTGAGGGGTTTAAAGGCTTGGGCTTTGACTTCCCTATAGAGGTTATCTGTGAAGGCATGGCTAATGTTATCGTCCCTAAGCTTGAGGCTTTTAGGAGGGGGGTTTGGGATTACGCCCCATCTAAGGCTCCAGTCTTCTATAATCCTCTCATGAGAACATGCCGAGATATAGCTGTCTTAGCCCTTCAATCATACCAGAGGATTGTTGGAAGAGATTTGTCCATCGCCGAACCCCTTGCTGGATGCGGCGTTAGAGGCATACGCTTCGCAATAGAGGTTGAGGGGCTAGGCTCTATTTACCTCAACGATATAAACGAGAAAGCATACGCAATAATCCAGCATAATATCCAATTAAATGACCTTACCAGCCGAATTTTCGCCTCAAATGAGGATGCCAATCTATTCTTAGCCAGATATGCAGCGCCAAAAAAGAGGTTTGACTTCATAGATATCGACCCCTTCGGCTCACCAGCCCCATATATGGATTCGGCCCTAAGGGCTTTGAGAAATGGCGGCCTACTTGCGTTAACAGCTACCGATATGGCTCCCTTATGTGGAGTTTACCCGAGGGTCGCATTAAGAAAGTATGGGGGTTTCTCTCTTAGAACCGAATACTGTCATGAGATTGCAGTAAGACTTTTAGCTGGTTGCCTAGCCATGACCGCAGCCAAGTATAATATTGGGGTTAAAATGGTTTTCAGTCACAGCACAGACCATTACGCCCGCCTATATGCGCTAGTAAATTACGGTGCTAAAAGCGCAGATAAAAGTTTAGAGGAGATGGGCTATATCCTGCACTGCTTTAAATGCTTTCACAGAGAAGCCCATAGAGAGATGATACTAGCACACAATATGACGTGCTGCGAATGCGGCTCAATATTAAAGGCTGCTGGGCCCTTATGGATTGGGGAAATAGCCGATAAGAATTTCTGCACACTTATGGAGGAGAATCTAAAGAGTCTAAAATACGAGCATATAGGTAGTGAAGCCCGAAGAATCGTATCGCTGGTAAAAGAGGAGGCTGATGCTCCAGCAACATACTATGTTATTGATAAGATATGTGATAGAATTGGTGTGCCCACACCGCCATTAAAAGAGGTAATTGACCACATAAGAGAGATGGGCTTTAGGGCCGTCAGAACACATTTTCATGGTAGAGGAATAAAGACTGATGCACCAGCATCTGCAGTTATAAAGGTAGTTAGGGAGCTCGCTGGGCTGAAATAACCTCAACAACCTCCAGGCTTACGTCGGCGGATTTAACTGAGTGTGTCAACTCGCCAACGGAAATGATATCCGGCATAAGTTTTCCATAGCTAACAATATTCTCCTCGTTTATTCCGCCAGAAATTTCTATAAGAACCTTAT
Organism: Candidatus Bathyarchaeota archaeon; assembly: GCA_018396655.1. GTDB lineage: Archaea > Thermoproteota > Bathyarchaeia > Bathyarchaeales > DTEX01 > DTEX01. The sequence goes on along the minus strand of JAGTQF010000004.1, from coordinate 29,546 downwards.
CGCGGAGACCAATTTTCTCTAAAGTCTCTATCACCATAGATGCCTCCTCAACGGTCATATTATCAAGCATTATTATCTCAGCTCCCAATTTAGCTGCTTTTATAGCCTCATTAGCGTCCCTCACCTCTACCTCTATCTTCTTAGAGAAGCTTGCTGAGGAACGGGCTCTTTTAAGCGCCTCCTCTACACCACCAGCAACAACTATATGATTATCCTTAATTAGTATTTGGTCATCAAGCCCAAGCCTATGGGGGTCGCCTCCACCAATAATGACCGCCCTCTTATCAAAATATCTTAATCCAGGAGCGGTCTTCCTAGTCGCCGCCACACGCACATTTAATCCAGCATCCCTAAGTTTCTTTACCAATCTTCTTGTTGCCGTTGCTACACCACACATGCGCGAGAATATATTTAACGCTGTTCTTTCAACCGCTAGGATTGACCTTCCATCACCCTCAACTTCAGCTATAACGGTGTTTGGCCGGACTTCATCACCCTCATTAACAAAGTATGTGGCCTTCGCGTTAATCATGTCAAAGATAACCTTCAACTCATATAATCCAGCTATAACCATATGCTCCTTCGCAATTATTTTAGCTCGCACCCTAACCCCAGCTGGAACAATAAGCTCTGTGGTTATATCACCTAAACTTATATCCTCCTCGAGGAAGCTCCTAATCTTCTCCCTTAACAGCGCCTCTGGGAGGCCCATTCCTCTTATCCACCCAACCTTAATGGAAAATGTTAGATATTTTCCTTTTAAAGATTAAGTGCCGGATTAATCCACGCATATCTTCCTTCCCGATCGAGCAGCTCAACCCTCACGTATGGATAGTTAAACTCTCTCTCCACCTTAAAGAGTGTTGCGCCCTCCTCAATGAATCCTACGGTAATTCTGCCACCCCTCACAAGCTCGATGTGGGCTTCTTCTCTTCCACCATTACTTACGTATTCGAGGTTCGATATGATATCCTCGCATAATCTTCTGCTTTGTGGTTTCATCCACTCATCAAGTAACCTGCGTATTGTGGCAAGCGATATGGAAAGGCCTTTTCCATTAGCCGTCACTATATTCAACCTGTCAATAGGAGTGGATTCAACATATAAAAAGCTTGGCGTCCACTTAAAACTGAATACTTTAGGGGCCATGCTAGAATAGAATCTCCCATCTCTAACGGATTTCAAGGCTTCTTCCGGGCTTCCATCACGAGTGTTAATCCATATCCAGCCACCATAAGCATCTATAGGTGGCCTAAGATACCTATGTGAGTCATCAACAGCCATACCCCAAACCCTCCTACGTGATGATAAAAGGCTGTCCCAATGGCTTAACCCATAACCTTTAGCAACCTCAACATCGCATCCTGAATTATAGACTTCTATGCCAACATAACCCTCTAACTTAACTAGGTCCTCATAAACAAGATTTGACCAGTAGGGATGCGCTATAAAGGTTATGCCACCTGAATCATTAACGTAGTCTATGAGAAGCTGCGCATCGCTTATCTTTAAAATCGCTTCATCCTCGACCCCCAAAGCCACAATATGATATGGCTCGCCCAACTTGCACTTACCCCTAGAAACCTCAACACCGTGCTGGTAGATGCCTCCAAATTTTCTCACAGAAGATATTTTCTCATGGTCTGTTATTGAGAGAAAACTGTAGCCTTTCTCCTCATAGAATTTAGCAACATCATCCGGACTAAGAAGGCCATCTGATACCGTACTATGACAATGTATCGAACCTTTAAGCCATAACCCCTCTTGCATCGTAAACTCCAGCATTCACGATCCTCCATCGAGAGCTACGGAAGTTTATGGAAATATTAAAAGGAAAGGTTTATAACTTATTTCTCTTATCTTGATGAAAGACCAATAGGAATATAAGACCAGAGATTAGGAGATTGAATACCGGTGGGCCACAGAAAGATTAATGCCCCAAAAAGAGGCTCATTAGCGTATTTACCTAGAGGTAGGGCTTCACGCTCAGTTGGAAGAATACGCTATTGGCCTGAGATTAAAGGTGGGCCTACGCTTCTGGGTTTTGCTGGCTACAAGGCTGGTATGACATACGCGATAGTGATTGACGATGAACCAGGCTCAATAAATTTCGGAAAAGAGATAGTCCAGCCAGTTACAGTTATTGATGCTCCTCCATTATATATAGCAGCTATCCGCGCCTATACAAAAGACGAAAAAGGGCTCATGACCTTAACTGAGGTTTGGGCAAGTTCCTTACCGAAAGACATCGAAAGAGCTATAACTGTTCCTAAAGAGGCTAGCGAGGAGAAGGTTGAAGAGGGCCTGAAAAGGATTGAAGGTTCGCTGGATAAAATCAGCGAGTTTAGAGTTTTAGCAGCTACGCAGCCGAGATTAACAAGTGTTCCGAAAAAGAAGCCCGACCTAATGGAGATTAAGATTGGGGGTGGCACAGTAAAGGAGCAATTTGAATACGCAAAGAAGATTCTTGGAAGGGCTGTCTCAGCTGAGGAGGTTTTTAAGGAAGGACAGTTCGTTGATGTAATTGCTATATCGAAGGGTAAGGGTTTTCAGGGTCCAGTTAAGAGGTGGGGCGTAAGAATTTTACAACATAAAAGCCGAAAAACTAAGCGTGGAGTTGGAACGTTAGGAGCTTGGGGGCTTAAGAGGGTTATATATACTGTTCCAAGAGCTGGGCAGATGGGTTACCACCAGAGAACCGAGTATAATAAGCGCATCATAAAGATTGGAAAGGATGGAAGAGAAGTGACCCCAAGAGGAGGCTTCCTGCATTATGGTATAGTTAGGGGCACATACATACTGCTCAGTGGAAGTGTTCCTGGACCAGCTAAAAGATTAATAAGGCTGAGATATCCGGCTAGACCACCAAAGAAGATACGTGAGACACCGCCGCAAATAACATTCATATCTCTTGAATCGCATCAAGGCGTTTAATCAATGGAGGATGAGTTAGATGGCGAAATTATACGCTAAAGTCTTTAATCTTGAGGGGAAGCAGGTTGGAAGAATACGTCTACCCGATGTATTTAGGACACCGCTCAGACCGGATGTTATAAAGCGTGCTGTTATAGCTATTCAGTCCCATCGCCTGCAGCCTAAGGGCAGAGACCCCTATGCTGGGAAGAGGACAACTGCTGAATCATGGGGTGTTGGACATGGCCTATCAAGGGTCCCTAGGTTGAGAGACAGTAGCAGAGCAGCCTTTGCGCCTGGAACTGTAGGAGGACGTTTAGCTCATCCACCGACGGTTGAAAAGAAGATTTATAAGAAGATTCCCAAGAAGGAGAAGCGCTTAGCCCTTTTTTCAGCCATAGCTGCAACGGCATTGAAAGAGGTTGTTGAGGCTAGAGGACATGTGATTGATAGTATTCCGGATATACCGCTTATTGTGACTGATGAGATTGAAAGTGTGAAGAGAGCAAAGGACCTAAAAAACATACTAGTAAATTTGGGAGTTTGGCCGGATATAGAGAGGGTTAAAGATAGTATTAAAGTTAGAAGTGGAAAGGGTAAAATGCGCGGCAGAAGAATTAAGATGGCTGTTGGCCCACTAATAGTTGTCTCAAAAGACAACAGCATCTTCGAGGCTGCCAGAAACTTCCCAGGGGTGGATGTCGTAAATGTTAGAGATCTAAATCCGGAGCTCTTGGCCCCAGGGGCACATCCAGGCAGACTGACAATATGGACTAGCTCAAGCATTGAGGAGCTGAAAAAAATGAGCTTATCCACTGAAAAGGAGGAGGCTGATTGATGAACCCGCATGAAATTATCCTTTACCCGCTGATAACAGAGGTTACAAGCCGAATGATTGAGAAAGAAAACAAAATAGTCTTCATAGTGAATCTTAAGTCGACCAAAAATGATATTAAAAGGGCCGTTGAGGAGCTATATCAGGTTAAGGTTGAGGATGTTAATGTTTCGATAACTAGAAAGGGCACTAAAAAGGCTTTTGTAAAGCTCGCCCCAGAGTATAGCGCAACAGATTTAGCGGTTAAATTAGGCATACTATGAGAATTAGATTAGAGGTGAAATAGATATGGGAAAAAGGATATTAGTTCAGAGGAGAGGAAGAGGCTCCTCAGTATTTACAGCCTCAACCCATAAACGTGTCGCACCAGCTAAATACCCCAACCTCTCAAGGGAAATATTGGATAAAGTGCTAAGGGGCCAGGTTCTAGAGATAGTCCACGACCCTGGTAGGGGCGCACCCCTAGCGCACATAGAGCTTGAGACAGGAGAAAGATATTATACAGTTGCGGTTGAGGGTATGCATGAGGGACAAATAATAGAGTTCGGTGGTAAAGCATCGATATCCATTGGAAACACTATTCCAATAGGATTAATACCCGAGGGAACAACGGTCTGTAATATAGAGCTGCTGCCCGGAGACGGTGGAAAGATCGCTCGCTCCTCAGGAGCATATGCAACGGTTGTATCACATACGCCTGAGGGAACGATGGTGTCCATGCCGTCGGGTAAAACACGATACATAAATGATTTATGTCTGGCGACAATTGGCGTCGTAGCAGCCTCTGGGCGTGTAGAGAAGCCATTCGTTAAGGCTGGAGCCAAATTCCATTGGATGAGAGCTAAGGGGCATAAGTATCCAAGGGTTCGCGGAAGAGCAATGATAGCAGCTCTGCACCCCTTTGGAAGCGGTAGAAGGGGCGCGAGAAAAGTCACAACCGTATCACGTAATGCACCACCTGGGAGAAAGGTTGGGCTAATAGCGGCTAGAAGAACTGGCAGAAAAAAGAAGAAGTAAAATATTTTCTAATCCCCTCGCTTAAGTGATAAGGAGCCGAAAATATTAAAGGGTTTTTCATCAAATATTATGTAGAAATGATGAGAAAGGGCCGGTAGTCTAGTGTGGTTAGGACATTCCACATGGAACCTAAAGCAGCCCTTACGAACAAGTAAATATTGAGAAAGGCTGAGGTCGCCGGTTCAAGTCCGGCCCGGCCCACCACCTTTCGGGTTCAGGTATTTTGGCTAACTGGAGGGGAATCGGGATATAGCTATTTTGCTCAAAGAAGCTAAACAGATAAGAAATAGCGCTTATTCACATACCATCTAAAGGTTTATATTATGTTAGAAATCAGGAACCATGGTCTAAATGAAAGAAAAAGAGAAAAGGAGAAGAGAGATTATACGGTTATGGTGAAGTTCACTGATAAAATTTGAGTCCAAATCCGGCAGACATTTAAGGGTTGATGATGACCACATAGTTGTATTTGACGACTTTAGGAATGTTAAGTTAGAGGAGAAGGTTGATTTAATTTTCGCTGATCCACCTTTCGGCATAGAATTCAAGGGGAACCTTGCCACATATCATAGAACCCCTGATGCACTATCTTATATTGAAGTTCCTAAAGAGGAGTATCCGAGGTTTATTAGGGAGCTTACTGAATGGTGCTATAAAGCCCTAAAGCCCAATGGGAGTATGTGGCTTGTCTCAGGCTGGAACAACCTCCGCTATGTCCTTGATGCTGTTGAAGATGCCGGCTTCATTCAGCTAAACCATGTTATATGGAAATACCAGTTTGGGGTATTCACTAGAAGGAGATTTGTTACATCGCATTATCATTTACTTTTGCTGGTTAAAGATGAAGAAGATTACACGTTCAATAAGCCTGAGCATTACCCGGAGGACGTCTGGATAATTAAAAGACCATACCATCACGGCGAGGAGACGGCTGGAAACGAGCTTCCAGATGAGCTCGTTGAAAGATGCATTAAGACCTCATCTAACCAGGGGGACCTAGTTGTTGATCCAGTATTAGGCTCCGGAACGACTATGCGTGTATGTCTAAAACTCAACAGAAGGTGCCTTGGGATAGAGATAAACTCGCAGCTAGAAAAGAGAATAAAAGAGAAGCTGAAAAACTTGGCTAGAATATGCGAGGAGCAACAAAATAATCTTAGAAATGATAAGCGAGAAAGTGGCGCATGAATATCAGCTTAATTCTAGGAGAAATCTACGCAATTCTGTTTCTGAGACTGGAATCTTATACCTACCGCCAATTGAAGCCATCTCACCTATCCTTCTCGGTAGAACAAACATGAGTGTTCCGGCCTCGACCTTCTTGTCATAATATAGAGTCTTGATGAGCTCATCCGAATTGAAGTCCATTTTAAGCGGTAGACCGAATGATTTAAGCAATTTATTCTGTCTCTCCCATTCATCTATGCTCCAGAATCCCTTTCTAACAGCGACCCAGCCAGATATCCTCATTCCAACCGAAACAGCCTCGCCATGTAGGCACTTATAGCCACTAAGCTTCTCAAGGGCGTGTGCTGGAGTATGCCCATAATTTAAGATAGTCCTCTTATTCTCTTCCCATGGGTCCTCCTCAACAACGCTCTTTTTTATTCTACATGAAACCTCTATTATATGAAGCAGAGTATCCATATCACGTCCTTTAATCTTCTCAACATTACTTTCTAGATACTCAAATAGTTCCCGACTACATATGACACCATATTTGACAACCTCAGCAAGCCCGCTGATAAACTCCCTCTCTGGAAGAGTCTTTAGTAGTGACGGGTCGATGTAAACTCTTTTCGGCTGATAAAATGAGCCTATGAGATTCTTTCCATCCGCCGTATCCACACCGGTTTTCCCACCTATGCTACTGTCAACTTGGGAGAGCAGCGTTGTTGGAACCTGTATATAGGAAATTCCCCGCATATATATTGAAGCGACAAACCCGCTTAAATCGCCGACGACACCGCCGCCTAAAGCAATTATAGCGGATTTTCTGTCTAAACCATACTGAAGAAGCCTTCTAACTATGTACTCAACTGTACTCAGATTCTTTGATTCCTCACCAGCTGGAAAATCTATGAGATAAGCGTTTAGATTTTCCTCTTTAAATCTCTCGAGGAGTCTCTCGCCATAAATATCTTTAATAGTTGAGTCGGTCACTATCGCGTATTTGCTGCCTACAGGGCTTCTCTTTAAATCTAGCGGTATATTGTCTAGAAGCCCGTGGCCTATAAGGATATCATAGGATTCATCAATATCTCTCTTTAATGTGAGACGCAGTCTCTTAATCATTGAATTCACAATGGATTATGAATTTACCTCAAAATATAAGTCTTCGCAGCAAAATAAAGCGGTAGCCAACTAATCCTCCATGGAATTCAGTAAATAGATTTTTTTGCAAACATCAATTATTTTCTTTAGGTCAGATGGTAGAATCATCTGCGGTCCATCAGATAAAGCCTCATTAGGATTATAATGAACTTCAATCATTAATCCATGAGCACCAGCCGCTATAGCAGCTTTACTCATAGGATAAATCAAGTCCCTACGACCAGTTCCATGACTTGGATCAACCACTATTGGCAGATATGTCTCTTTTTTTATGACCGGGACAGCGCTTAAGTCCAGGCTATAGCGTGTAAATTGTCGCCCCCTGCCGATTGGAATAATTCCCCTCTCACATAAGATTATATCCTTATTTCCTTGTGCAACTGCTCTCTCAGAGAATGATAGAAACTCTTCTATGCTAGCACCGAAATTCCTCTTTATCAATAGAGGCTTTTTTTGCTTAGCAGCTTCCTCAATTAAATCTTGATTATACATGTTTCTTGCACCTATCTGAAGTATATCAACATACTTCGCAACAATCTCAACATGTTTTTCGCTTCTAACCTCTGATATAGTTGGCATGCCATACTCTTCACCAGCTTTAGCAAGAAATTCTAAGCCCTCCTCACCTAGTCCTTGAAATGAATGGACTGAAGTTCTGGGTTTAAAGGCTCCACCGCGCAATATATCAGCTCCAGCTTCACTAACCTCCTTAGCAATTCGGAAAATTTGCTCTCTGCTCTCAATAGCGCATGGTCCAGCTATGAAGACTGGCCTATTCTTACCACCAATTTTCACACCCTTAACCTCAATAACCCTATCCTCTGGGAAGAAGGAGCGCGCAACAAGCCTGTATGGAGAAGTAATCCTATAAGCCTTCTCAACACCTGGCAGAAGTGATAACCTATCAAAGTCTACCTTGTCCTCATCGCCAATTAAACCTAAAATAGTCTGGAACTCCCCCCGAGAAACGTCAACCCTTAAACCATACCTCTCCTTAACAAATTTAATAACTCGTTCAATATCCTCTTCGCTTGCACCAGGCTTCATCACAATAGCCATAGCCAGCGCCCCGCTACAAACAAAAAGTATTATCCTAAGCCACAAAGATTTAAACTTAATCCAGTAAACACACCGAAAAAGTAAAATCCAACAAAACAAAATTATCAAAAAATGATAAGCGCGGGGGTACCCAAGCCAGGTCCAAATAGAAAAAAGGGGTCAGAGAAGCCCTCTCTAGGATAGGGGGGAGGACTTAAGATCCTCTGGCGTAGGCCGTCGTGGGTTCAAATCCCACCCCCCGCACCAATTTACCAGTAAAATTTATAGCCTGTATAGAACACGTTGAGAAATTGGATATATAAATCATGTATACCTATTTTTTATGGGTACTGAAATTCTCCATATTGGCTTTTTATCGTCAATTTATTTCCATCGCGGCTTTTCTGACATACACCTATTATTTTAGTCTCCAAATCATATTTTTCAGATATGCTTATTATATCGCTGGCAGCTTCAGTCTTCGCTATTATCTCAAATCCAACCCCCATGTTATAATTTTCGAACATATATTTCCAAGGTTCTTTGGATTCACGTTGTATTAGAATGAAGATTGGATCCGGATTGAAGAGGTTATCTTTTATATAATGTATGTTTCTGCCAATCCTTAGACATTTTGTTAGCCCACCACCAGTATTATGAACCAGTCCAGAAATGTATTCGCCGAATCGTTCCATTACCTTCAAAATTACTGGCGCATAAAGTCTAGTTGGTGAAAGCAGAGCTTCACCAACTGTCATGCCCAGTTCATCCAAGTAATCGTCAAATTTAAATCTGCCATAATAAGATCTTTTGCCGTCAGGCGATTCAAGAATCTCCGGATATTTCTCTTGATAGTCTTTGCGCATAAGGCAAAGGCGTGCCAATGTTAGCCCATTACACATTATACCGCTATTCTCATTTCGCTCGTAATTCGTTTTCCCTCCACTTCTAAGTCCTATAATAACATCACCAGGCTCTATTTTCTCACCAGTTAAGACCCTACTTAAACTTACACGCCCATTCATTGTTGCCGCAATATCCAGCGTTCGGATTTGATCTGGAAGATCTGCCGTCTCACCACCAGAAAAAAGGAGTTTCACGCCTTGAGCACCTAAAATGTTTATGCATTCCTCAAAACCTGAGCTTAAAATCTTTAGCAGTCCAATTTTGTCGACTCTAAGTGGATTTATGGCCACGTAATCCACGAAGTTTATTGGTTTTGCACCAACGCAAATAATGTCATCTATGTTCATGGCTAAAACATCCTGCGCCAAACCCTTAAACCATCTTATATCACCCGTTTCTTTCCAATGTAGATATGCTTGAACTGGTTTGCTGCCAGCGCCATCGGTATGTGTCACGAGTCCATATCCAGGAAGATTCGGATCTTCACTAATGACGCAGAAAGCTTCTGGAAAAAGATTGTTTAGGATACTCCTGAAGCATTCTATGCCTCTTTTTTTGACATCTACCCCAGACTCGGCGTATTTCGACCTCATTTTTAACTGGGCCACCGGTAGCAGATGAGAATAAATACATGTTGGATAAAAATATTACTGAGCATATTTTGCTATCTATATAGTTCCTCTACAACTTTTATTCGCCACTTCTCACTCTCAAGAGTTCTGAGCTTATTAATTTCTTCTTGTGGAAGTAAGATTGGCCCGCCAAGAATCTTTGCTATCAAAATCATTTTGGCGAAATCTTCAAGGAGCTCGGCTCTTTGAAAAGCTTGCTCAAGATTTGAGCCTAAAGTTATTATTCCATGATTCTTCATTAACAATGCATTAGCATTCTTTAGATGTTCGGCGACCTTTATAGCATAATCCATGGTTGTCGGAGTCGCATATTCCATAAACGGTATTCTGCCAATCTGTATTATGACTTCGGTGAAGGTTGGTATATCTAGTGATACGCCAGCACACGCAAAGCCGCCGCATATAGGTGGATGCGCATGAACTATAGCATTAATATCGGTTCTCATCTCATAAATCATTAAATGCCATGGGGCATCAGTTGAGGGTGGATATCTCCCACTGAGAACTTCTCCCTTTAAGCTCAATTTAATAATGTTCTCCGGCTGCATATCTGCTAATGAGAAACCGCTTGGCTTAATCAAAACCTCATTTTTAGAGGTTCTGGCACTTATACTTCCACCAGCACCACTTGTCAAATGTCTCTCATAAAGTCTCCTTCCAATTCTACATAGCTCCTCACGGAGTTTATCTTCTTCGCTCAAATTATTTCACCGCCCAATAGGAAATTGAAATCGATGTTAGATTTAAACGAGACTATAAAGTTCCCTGTAAAGTTCCTTATTCTTCTCATAGAGCCTCAAATATAATCTGTAGTATTTATCGTATAGCTTAGATGTTTCTGGGTTTGGCTCCTGCACATCGGCTGCTTTAACCCATTCCTTTATGACCTCATAGCTTCTAAGAACACCAGTCCCAACACCGCTCAGCAGAGCATCTCCAAGCGGGGTTCCAGGATGTTCCGTAACATAGACTAACGGAAACTTCGTTACATCAGCGAATATTTTCCTCCATAAGGGTGATCTTGCCCCACCATCCACTATGCCCATCTTAGGTTTCAATGGAATATTAGCAGCCATGGCCGTCTCAATATTGTGGCGTAAAGCATAGGCAGCACCCTCCATCAAAGCCCTAAAAATATGCGCTCTTGTGTGAGTTAATGTTAAGCCAATTATAAGACCCTTCGAGTATGGATCCCATATGGGTGTGCGCTCGCCCATAAAATATGGTAAGACTATTAGGCCTTCAGAGCCGGGTGGAATTTTCTCGGCTTCTAAGTCTAAGATTTTATATGGGCTTAGCCCTACTTGCTTTCCAAGTGAAACCTCAATTTGTCCAAATTGATCTCTAAACCATCTTAGCATGCCGCCGGATGTGGCCGAGCCGCCAAAAGTATAGAGTTTTTGTCTATCATAGGCTACATGCGGATAGTTGATTAATTTAGGAGTTAATCTTAGTTCATCTTGAATTACGCTCCAGCACGTTGATGTTCCAACCATAGCTGAATGGTCACCATCTTCGAGACATCCGAGACTTAGCGCCGCAACTGGCGCATCAACGCCGCCGGCGCAGACTGGTGTTCCTTTTTTCAAGCCACACATCTTGCTTCCCTCCTCCGTTATTTCGCCCACAATGGTCTTTGATTCAACAATTTTTTCCGGAAAGAAGCTTCTTGGTATACCCATCTCTTCCATGAGCTCCTCAGACCAGTCCCTCTTATGTATATCAAATATTCCGCCATAGTTTCCAGCGGAAGAGTAATCTATGCAAACCACTCCTGTTAGGCGATAAATACAGTAGCCATACGTCGTTACAAGTTGCCTAGTTTTCTCCCAAGTCTTTGGTTCCTTAAATTTCAACCAGAGCATCTTTGTAAAGCCAAAATACGTATCAATTGTGTTTCCAGTTATCCTGAAAATTTCCTCTTCACCTATATTTTTCTTAACCCACTCAACCTCCTCAACAGCCCGCCTATCCATCCATATAAGGCAAGGCCTTATTGGCTCCATATTTTCATCGCAAGGCACTCCTGACCCGCTATAAAGCCCGCTTAGAGTCAAACCACCTATTTCTGAAGGATCAACCTTCGATTTTGAGAGGACTTCACGTATAGTGTTGCATACGGCGTTAAGCCAGACCTGAGGCCATTGCTCAGCCCAGAGCGGTCTAGGCGATATTATATCGGTCTCCTGAAAGGCTTCAGCTAGTATTCGTCCTTCAGCATTAACTAGTACGGTCTTCGTACCAAAAGTCCCAATATCGGTTCCAACAAGAAGATTTCCTTCAGCCAAACTTAACCATCCCCCAACGCATCAACAACATATAATACACCATATAATGCACTCTATATAACTGTTAATGATTAAAAGACTAACGAAAAAGAAGGAAATGGCTTAAAGCGTCGGAAAAACAAAAATTTCACATGATAATTCTCAGATAAACTTTTAAAGCAGCTCTTTATTTAAAATTATGATAAGTAAGAAGCGGGGTGGGGTAGCCAGGTTAACCCGCTGGGCTCATAACCCAGAGATCGGTCGTTCAAATCGACCCCCCGCTACCACATACTTTGCGAGAGGTCGTACAACCCCAAACTAAGCCTTTTCAGACTTCTCTTCAAGTTGCTTAAGTTTTTCACGTGTCTTTTCCAGTCTCTCTGCAATCTGCCTCTTTTTCGTTTCCTGTTTTGCCTTTTCTCTTACTGCTTTGATGTTCTCTTCTAATGCTATATACCATGCCTGTTTTTTGATGCTTTCAAAGCTGAATAATTCGAAGAGCTGCTTTTCAGTCTCCTTTATGTCTAAGCTTTCCCGCTTGAATGGTAGGTCCGCGTTCATCAAAAACGCTATTAAGAGTTGTTGTAAATATGGTATCAACCAATCTCGTATATGCCCATAAAGCTTTTCGTTCGCGATCTCACCTATTTTTATCGCTTCCCTCAACATTTCTTCCGCGCTCTTTTTGTCTCCCTCCTCCACAACCCCAGCCTCCTTGAACGCGGAGAAGACAGAGTCCCAAAAGAAGTAGAGTAACATTTGTTTGATGCCAGCCATATTGAAGTCAATGAAATTAATGAAAGCAGCCGTTCTCTTTTCTGTGTTATCGATTGTTGTGATCTCCAAACCGAAAAACGGAATCCTAACAAGAAAGCGCTTAAACATTCTCTTTCCGTTGTCGAGCTTCTCAAGCGGTCGGAAAACTTGAGGTAGACGGTATTTTCCCTCCTCCCGAAACAACACACCCTCCTTCTCCAAATTATACAGATACTCGCTCAATGACGGAGAAGACAAACCGGTTGCCTTCTTTAGCTCAGTAAACGTTAACCCATCCTTGGCCCCAGCAAGGGCAAGCAATATTTTCATCTCGCCCGGCTTAAACATACATTCTCACCTAACTTAGTTAACCAACTAACTTATATATAACCTTTTCCTATCATTAAGTTAGGTAGGTGACTAACAAATGATCAGGTCAATCTACATACCTGATGGGGTTGCCAAGCTCATTGATGAGGCAGCCAGAAAACTCGGCATGAGCCATTCCCGATTCATTCAATATTGTGTGCTCCATGTGCTTGGGGAAATAAACATGCTGACCGCGAAAGTGCATGAGGAGGATTCAGAAAATGGAGTCTATCCCTGGTGAGTGTTTCGGATTCTTTGGCATGCCCGCATGGCCCAATGAATGTGGAAAATGCGAAGCTAAAGAGTTCTGCAAATACGCAGCTAAGCACTTTGTCCCAAAGAAAAAGTTGCAACCTATATTTCAACGCCTGCTTGCGCTTGAAAAAAGTATGGGGGAGAGGTAATCTAGGATGGGGGAGAGGATCATTGATGAGCTTTTGCGAGGGCTTGCTGATTTGTGCGCTTCTCTCGAAGAGTCTTTTAAGCAATTTCGAGAGAAGGTAACCACGCTTGCCCTTGAGGCAACCGCATGGAAAACCCTTCTCGCGCCTTTTCTCCTCATTCCCCCAACTCTCTTGGATTCAATCTTGCAGCAGGGCTGGAATCAATCGGCTGAGTTACATTGGATAAGCTTGTAGGATTAGTAGGATTGAATCTGAAATCGATTAACTTAGAATTTAACCCTACGGCGGGGCATAAGAGCCCAAGGAGGGAGGGAGAATCTTAACCTCATAAACTCCGGTATAATCGCCCTTCTAACATTATGAATGTTAGAATGCTATCCACCATATTAGTGCGGCCAGCTTCAGCGCTAGCTCATTTCCATACATGTTGTGATCAATTGATTTCTCGTAACAGAATAGAGTAAATTATTGAGTAAGTTCTACTAAAGCATTAAGAATTAAATAGTAATGAGTGGTAGAGGGAGAAGTTATGGAGGGAATTTATGGATGGAAGGAAGTAAAATCAACTTAAACTTAGATCCGTCTATTGAGGAAAAAGTGGAGAAGATGCTTTCTGAGATGACTCTGGAGGAAAAAGTTGGACAATTAAGGGCTAAATGGCTTTTGCCGTGGGCACGTCTTTTCGAAATATTTAGGGTTGTTCCGCCGGAGAAAAGAGGAAGACTCATGGATTTTATGTTCCAAATGTTTTTTGCTGAGAGGGAAGTTTCCGGCATGATAACTTCTGCTTATATCCGAGAACATTTAAAGGAGTTTCTAGAAAAAGAGAAGAATGTTGGTATGCTAAGCATAATTTTACGTTCATTTCCGCCGAGAGAAGCTGCGGAGCTACATAACAATATACAAAAATTTTTCCTTGAAAACACAAGACTTAAGATTCCAGTGATAATCCATGATGAGGGCCTGCATGGATGTATGGCTCAAGGATGCACAATATTCCCGCAATCTATCGCTTTGGCTAGCACATGGAATCCAGAGTTAGTTGAGAGAATAGGAGTAGCTATAGGCAAAGAGACTAGAGCTCATGGGATTCATCAACTTCTTTCTCCAACAATAAATATTGCTAGGGACCCAAGGTGCGGAAGAACCGAAGAAACTTATGGTGAAGACCCCTATTTGGCTTCAATTATGGCGGTAGCCTTTGTAAGAGGAGTTCAAAGTCAGAAGGTGATATGTACGCCTAAGCATTTTGCCGCTAACTTCGTGGGGGATGGAGGAAGGGATAGTAATGCGATACACTTCTCAGAAAGGCTTCTAAGGGAAATTTATTTCCCAGCCTTTAAGGCAGCCATCCAGAAGGGTGGGGCGCTTTCGCTCATGGCGGCCTATAATTCTATAGATGGAGTTCCATGCTCATGTAACAGGTGGCTTTTAACCGAGATACTCAGAAAAGAGTGGGACTTTAAAGGTTTTGTTGTTTCAGACTATGGCTCTGTCTTAGGTTTAATAACCCATCATAGAGTTGCAGGAACAAAAGCAGAAGCTGCTAAAAAGGCTCTGGAAGCTGGTTTAGACATGGAGCTACCGGAGTCAGACTGCTTTGAGCACCTCATTGACTTAGTTAGGGAGGGAAAGATTCAAGAGGAGGTTATTAACGAGGCTGTCCGACGAGTTTTAAGGGCTAAGGTATGGCTTGGCCTATTTGAAGAACCATTCATTGATCCCGAATATGCTGAGAGGATATGTGATTGTGATGAGCATAGAAAATTAGCATTGGAAGCGGCAAGAGAAGGAATAGTTTTACTGAAAAATGATGGGATACTGCCACTCTCTAGAAATTTGAAGGCTATCGCCGTTTTAGGTCCTAATGCGGCTGTTATGAGACTTGGAGGATATAGTGGATATGGGGTCAAAGTAGTTTCGCCATTAGAGGGAATCAGGAACAAGGTTTCAGAGCACATGAGAGTGTATTATGCAGAAGGCTGTAGTTTGACTGGAACTTCAAAAGAAGGATTTAAAGATGCCTTAAAGGTTGTGAAGAACTCGGATGTCGCAATATTATTTATGGGGAACTCTGTGCCGGAAACTGAGGGTGAACAAAGAGATAGATGTAACTTAGACTTGCCTGGAGTGCAGGAAGATTTGATAATGGAGGTGTGTGATTTAGGAATTCCCACAATTGTTGTACTCATAAATGGAAGCGCCATAACAATGACTAAATGGATAGATAGGGTAAACGCTGTAGTTGAGGCGTGGTATCCAGGGGAAGAAGGTGGAAATGCAATAGCGGACGTGCTTTTCGGCGATTATAATCCGGGTGGAAAGTTGCCTATAACGTTTCCGAAGACGGTTGGGCAACTTCCACTATATTATAATCCTAAACCCTCAGGTAGAGTATACGATTACGTTGACCTAAGAGGAACGCAATATCTATTCCCATTTGGTTATGGACTAAGTTACACGAAATTCGAGTACAGCAACCTAAGGATAACTCCGGAAAAGATAAGCCCTGAAGGTAAAGTGAAAATTCAATTGGAAGTTAAAAACGTTGGTAGATATATAGGTGATGAGGTTGTTCAACTTTACATACGTGACCCACTAGCCAGCGTGGCAAGACCTTTAAAGGAGCTTAAAGGATTCGAGAGAATAACCCTTAAACCTGGCGAGCAGAAGACTGTAGAATTCACTCTAGGTCCAGAAGAACTCTCCTTCTACGATGTAAATATGGATTTGGTGGTGGAACCGGGATTATTCGAAGTGATGGTAGGCAGTTCATCTGAAGACATACGGCTAAAGGGAACTTTCGAAGTAGCGTGAAAATCTCCACGTTAACCTCATTTTTATGCCTTTTTATTTTCAATAAGCCACCTCAATATGCGGTTAATATGTTTTACATGTCTCATGCAATTTTACTAGGGGCAAAAATTTATAAGCGTTTTCCACGGGTGTTTTTAGTGTTTTGTGAGAGTGGTGAGTTTGGAGAGATTTGACCCCAAAGAGTTTGTTGAGAAGCAGATTGGGGAGATTAAGCGGACTATTGGTGATGGTAGGGCGCTTATCGCCGTGTCTGGTGGTGTTGACAGTTCTACGTGTGCGGTTTTAACCCATATGGCTATAGGGGACAATTTAGTGTGTGTTATACTTGATGATGCTTTTATGAGACTGAATGAGCCGGAGAAGGTTGCTGAGGTATTATCAAGGCCTCCGCTTAATCTCCCGATTAGAATTGAGCACGTTCAAGAACGCTTTTTAAGGTCTCTTGAGGGTCTTAGGGACGCTGAGGAGAAGCGTAAGGCTTTCAGAGCGACATTTTATAAAGTTCTAAGCGAGATAGCAAGGAGGGAAGGATGCGAATATCTCGTTCAGGGAACAATTTTAGCGGATATAATTGAGACTAAAGGTGGAATAAAAACCCAGCATAATGTTTTAGAACAGATTGGTATAAGCACGCGCGAATTATATGGTTTTAAAGTTGTTGAGCCGTTAGCTAGCTTACTTAAGTGGCAGGTTAGGGAGGTTGCAAGATATCTAAAGATTCCACCTGAGATAAGTGAGCGGCAACCTTTTCCTGGACCTGGATTATCTGTCAGAGTTGTTGGCGAAATTAGGGCTGACAAACTGATGGTGTTAAAGAGGGCAACACTGATTGTTGAAGAGAATTTGGCGGCATATAAGCCAAGCCAATATTTCGCGGCTATAATAGATAATAAGTTTAAGCCGAATCCCAATATTAAGAGAATTAAGGATGCTGTTGTAGATTCTTTGAGGATTAAGTCGGAGGATATTTCCGTGAAAATTTTTAGGGATAAAGTAACTGGTGTAAGCGGAGGAATGCGCAAGTATGGCAATATTGCTGCCATTAAATGCCTAAGTGGTGGTGAGGTTTATATGTCTTCCCTAAGCAGTCTACTTAAGATGCAGAAGGCCATCATAGATGCTAACACTTCGATTACAAGAGTACTTTACTTGGTTTCTGACGTCGATGTATACAGGCAATACTCAATAGTTATCAGGGCTGTTCAAACGGAGGACTTCCTAACAGCCAATGTTGCCGATATTCCCTGGGGCTCTCTGAAGGAGACTGCGCAACGGATTCTTAAAAGTTGCCCGGAGGTCTCAGCCGTATACTATGATGTGACACCTAAGCCCCCAGCCACGATAGAAATGGAGTAGCCCCATTTAATTCGTGGCTTATCCTTTTATATGCGTGCGGAGCATTATTCATTCTTTGGTGTAAGAGAATGAGGGTTAGAGTTCAGAGAATAGAGTCCGTTAGAGATTTAGAGGGAAACTTGGGTAAGCGGATAGAGCTTGTCCAAGAAGAGACAACGCCAAGATTCGCAATTAGACCAGCAAGCGAGGAGGCTAGGATGATTCAAGATATGGTCAGGGTGCTACAGCAGCAAATTCCATTATTTAGCATTTCATCGCAGGTTGCGATGCCAAAGATAATTTTATTTTTAACGGAGCGAGAGTATGAGGAGCTCGGTGTAGATTTTGACGTGAACCAAATATATGAAGTTGAACTATTTAATCAGACAATAAAGTTCAAGAAGGTATTCTAAAATTCAGTTGGAGGGAGGGCCCCAAGATTATGAGGGTTAGGGCCCATGTCTTCGTTAGTGGGCGTGTTCAGGGCGTGTTCTTTAGACACGAAACCCGTTTGAGGGCTATACGCAATAATGTTGTTGGGTGGGTTCGTAATTTGCCGGATGGTAGGGTTGAGGCTGTCTTCGAGGGTGAGAAAGAAAATGTTGATGCAATGATTGAATTCTGTCGTAGGGGTCCGCCGGGCGCTATTGTCAAGAATGTTGAAGTTATTTGGGAGACCCCAACCGGCAAATTTAAGGGCTTCCAAATCCGGAACTAGTGGCTATTAAATTTTTCCCTCAGCGACCAAAAGAAATATTAGTTATAGTGTGTCTTTTATGCTGAGCCAACAAGTAAATAGGTGAGATAGGAGAAATAATAAATTGTCGGGGTGGGAAATATTGAGTGAGGGATGGATTCAAGCGTCTGAAAGAGCTCTGGAGCAGATAAGAAGGCTGCTTGAAAGAAAGGATATGGATAGGCTTGAACTTGTTCAGTCAATGCGCTTTGTCCTAATGGCGCTGCATAGAAGTCTCTTAGGATGGATGAACTGGGTTAACAACCCGGATATAATGGTTGCATTTAATAGGGATGAGCTCGTTGAAATGAATAGGAGATTAGCGGAGTTCGTTCAAGAATTCATAAAGTATGATATAGAGGTTACAAAACAGGGTGCTAGAAAGAGTGGAGTAGCTGTTGAGGCCAGAGAGGAGGCTGAAGAGAGGGCAAGAAGGGGAAGCGGCGAAACATTTTACATCTAGGGAATATGATGGCCCTCAGAGATGGCATGCTACGCTAAAGATACCTGGCTCCTCCATCTTTTCGAAGCTAGATTCTTCTTGGGACTCTAAAGTGGGACTCTTTCCCATGGCTTACGTATTCGCCTCTAAGTTGCTCACGAACTATCGAAGCTATTCTAGCGAAGTTCTCAGGGCCAAGATATTGTCTAGGCTTAATGATTATGTGCTCCTCGGTAACTTCAAAGAGAAGGAGATTTAATAGGTCTTGAGGAAAAACTCTTTGGATATCTTCGATATTTCTCAGTCTCTGCGCTGGGATTGCCGATGTTGGCGTCTCAGGCGCATGCACTTCTAAACGTGCCTTTAAAACCCTCGATATTTCCGCTAAATCATCTAACATGATTTTAAGGACGGTTGTTAAATCATCTATGCGTCTAAGAATCTCCTTAACGTCAATCTCCTCTTCACTCATATTTTTAATCGCTCCAGCATAATTAGGAGAGAACTCGCTGGTCTCCTTCATTATTTAAGAGAATCGCCCGGTATTTATTAGTTTTCTTAAATAGAAAAGAAAATAGTATGAGGGTTGATTAAAGACCTCTAATTTCTATTATTTGTCGTTTTTCTAATCGTTTCAGTGCGTCGAAGAACTCGCTTTTCTGCTTACCATTTAGGTTGAAGTGCTGGGCTATCTCCATTACTGAAGATTTTGGGGAGCCATACTTCATAAGGTGATTCTGAAGATATTGAACAACGAGGCGTTCAACTTTGCCGCACTTCCATGTAGTATTCCTTAGAAGGACAACGACAGCCCTTAGCATTCTTTGTGTTTCCCTCTTAGACTTCCTAGCCATCTTTCATCCTCAAAATAACTAGAGAATCAAATATTTATATCTTTATGCAACTCTATGGTGCTCTGAAAGCAAATTTTAAACATTTTTCTGTCCTTAACAAATATTTTTTATTCCCGAATACTCAAAAGATAGTAATTATTGCTTGCTTTGGGTGGTCAGTATGAGAATTGTTATGCTTGGGCCCCCGGGCTCTGGTAAAGGAACCTATGCCTCAAGACTGACTAGCATACTTGGGATACCACATATATCCACGGGTGACATGGTGCGTGAAGAGATAAGGGCGCAAACTGAGATTGGGAGAAAGATTAAAGAATATAGTGATAGGGGCGAGCTTGTGCCAGATAAGATAATAATTGATTTGTTAGTTGAAAGGTTGAAGAAGCCGGATGCTCAAAGAGGCTTCATACTCGATGGATTTCCGAGAACGATAAGGCAAGCCGAGGCTCTGGAGAGAATCTCCGAGATAGATGTTGTTATAAATCTTAATGTTCCAGATGAAATAATTATTCAGCGTTTATCCAATAGGCTTGTGTGTAGAAAATGTGGAGCCATATATAATAGGCTGACGTTAAAGCCTAAGGTTGACGAAGTATGCGACTTATGCGGCGGCGAACTTTATCAGAGGGAAGACGATAAGCCGGAAGTTATAAGGGAGCGACTAAACGTTTATAGAAGGAGTACTGAGCCGCTAATAGACTACTATAGGAGGAAAGGTCTTATAAAGGATGTTCATTGCAATGACCTAATGACGCCGCCAGATGTCATAGTTAACAAGATAATCGAGATAATTGGCGGTCTAAAAAAGGAAAAATAACGGATTTATGGGAGTTTTACGCTGTTTATCTCCGCGAGACTCCATAAGTTATTCATTTTTATCATTTTGCTTGATATCGTGTATATTATGTCGCCTATATATAGCGCACGCTCAATAGTATATTCAGAATAAAACCAATATCCGCTTTTAAGAAAGTCGTCTGGATTTTCTATATGGGTGATTTTACCCCTCAAGATTATACTGCTCTCGGTTATGTTGAAGACATAAAGTCCCTGCCAGACATAATCACCATAAGTATATGGTGGAACACCATTAGAATGCTTAGTCTTATCTATTTCTGCCACTAGAATTGGCATTGCGAGGAGGTTGAGTCTCCTATCGAATAATAGAGCTTTATGGTCATGTAGAACTAGCGAATCTGTCCCTCTATCGCCTATTATAATGCTGTCTACCTCTTTTGGACACTCAACATCACTTACGTCGAAGAGCGATATCTTCAAGCCCTGATACCATGCAAAGTCACCCTCCTCAGCCTCAACAGTCCATTTACCTATACCTATCAGATAATTCTCATCACACGGGTGAAGGTAATTCGAGTAACCCGGTATCTTAAGCTTACCAAGAACTTTTGGATTAGTTGGGTCCTCAAGGCTTATGACGAATAGTGGGTCAACCTTCTTGAAAGTAACCAAATAACAGCGTTCTCCCATAAACCTAGCCGAGTATATGTATTCACCGGGCGCTAAGCCCTCGATTTCACCGACAACCGCTAGGTTCATGTCTAGGATGTAAACGTTGCCGCTGGGCTGATATTGATACGTTTCTTGGTCATTTAATCCTCTAATCACTTGATAATATTTTGTGGTGGCTATTCTAAAATAGCCACTATGTTCATCCATTGAGAATTGGTTTAAGATAAAGCCTGGAACAGCACCGCTTGCCTCATATTTTATTTTGCCACCTTCGATTCTAATCCTATGAACTTCGGTAGTTGGGATGCTCTCGGAGTATTTTGGCACAGCAACATAAATGTTGTTTAGTGAGACATAGATGCAGCTTGCATATCCAAGTAGGAAAGTTTCGTGGGAAATGGGCTCATCCGGCTTCTGAACATTTACAGCAACAATATTTGTGAAGGCATAGTAAATGTCTGGTGCGGTCGAGTAGTAAATTGATGTCGGCCCAACCTTTATGATGCGTTCACCATCGATTATCTCTGGGAGAATCACGCCATAATTCTCGATGTATACTGCTGGCGAGGATGCCAAAACATAAACATAGTCTCCAATCATCCTAGAGTTGAAGTATAATCCGCTCAGAGTGACGTTCCTAATTAGCATGGGCGCCTCAGTGTTCTTCACATCATAGATGAGTATCAACGTCTCTGGACGGATAAGTACTGATATTTTTGGCTCAATAAAAATTTGCTTGTCCTCTCTTTTCGAACTGTCCTCACTTATCTCAGCATAATAGCAGACGTCTCTACAGAATATAATGACTAATCTTCCATTATTTATGAAGAGACCAGAGACCATATTATCTACTTGGATTTCCGCGGATACTCTTGCATCTTCAGGTGGATAAGCCTTAATAATTAAAACCCTTTTCCCCAGGGCTAAGTATATATTTTCTCCATCAGTCTTCACTATATCGGCTTCATCTACCCCCTCAACCTGAATATTTGTTCTTGAATACCCAGCGCTTGCAGTCTCTATTGTCATATATTTTCTCTCTAGCCCGAACTCTGTAGCCGTGAATCTAAACCATGGGTAGGCAACCTCCCTATTTAAAAGATTTTTTAATTCATCGTAGGATTGGAACCTTCTTAGAACCATGTAATTTGTGTTTGCGCCCTGATTATTTGGCAGCAGCTTTTGACTCCCTATAGTGAAAAGCAGTATGGACGTGAACGGTAATAGACTGAGAAGAATCAAGATGGCTGGTATCGTTTTAATTCCTCTCAGTAATTTAAGTATTTTGACAGTGGCCATTGCATCACCAGAATATAATTGATTTATTTGCCATCCTTAATGCTAAGCATTAGAACAATTGTTCTATTCCTTAGACGCTTAAAAGAAAGGTGAGGGACCAAAATGGAGAGTTTACGTCGAGAGCAAGTTGTATGTTTCTTCTAGGCGGCTAACTATACTCCTCCCCTTCTCTGTAATTAGGTATAGCTTTCTCTTGTTTCTCTCAACCGTTGTAATTAAGCCCTTCTCAACCAAGGAATCCAGAATCTCTTTAAGTGAAATCCATGAGAGATTACATTTATACATTATGTTCGTCGGCTTATTATATCCAGCCATGATTGTCTCTAAAACCTCAAGATAAATCTCAAGTCTAGACCTCTTCTTCGACACTTTCCTTTTTCCCTCCTCAAATTTGCGCGTCAGCGCTTTGCCTCTTTTATGGGATGGTCATAAAAATATGAGTTATGAATTCCAAAGTTATAGGTAAAAAATCATAGATTTAGTATATAAAAAAGAGAGATTACCTTCTAAAATTCCATTCTCTCGTCGAATATTTCTCGGCTTTTAATTTTAAAGCCATTTGCTCCTCAAAATACGTTATCTCCCCAGGCAACAATCTAATGTTGAAGCTTTCTTCAAAGCCTTTTATCAAAGCGCTTTTTAGCTCCTCAAAACTAACTTCCCTACCCAAGTAGCTTTTTATTGATATCACCCTTTCCTCAGCGGCTTTTATCATTTTATCTCGGATTTTTTCGCTTGGAACTTTGAGTACGGTGAACATTAGCTTTGGATTTACATCACGTAAGATTGTTCCATGTTGGTGCACAACGCCCATTCCTCTTGTTTGGGCATTTCCAGATATCTTCTTTCCACCAACAACTATGTCATTTATGGGCTTAAACTCCGCCGGAACGCCCAATAACCTTAAACCTCTAACTAAGCCAGAGCATAGGGTTTCATAGGTCTTCTGGAAATCTCTTGAGATTAGGGGGTGGTCCTCGTTTACTACTAAGCTGTAGGTCAGCTCCCCATCTCGATCATGATATACTGCTCCTCCACCAGTTCTCCTCCTGACATAGTCGATACCCAGTCGATTGCATGCCTCTATATCTACCTCCTCCTCCATGCTCTGGAAATATCCTATTGAGACAGCTGAGGGCTCCCATCTAAAGAAACGAATAGTGTTTGGCACAATATTCTTAGATCTGGCTATGGCTATAGCCTCATCGAGGGCCATATTGTAGAAGGCATCTCTAAGGCCTGTATCAAGTAGGCGCCATCTTTCAACCACTGCCACCACCTGCCTTAATAATACATTTTGCGAAGTCCTCTGGGGTTGCACCTAATAGAATCACTTTATTTTCGTTGATGAAATTTCTTATAGTGCTGGCCAACACTATTTCATTGATTGGGCATCCTATAAGGGCTATTTCAAGACCCTCAATTGCCTCCTCTGGGTGCATAAAGAAGTCGCCAGTAATTTTTATTGAACCTATTTTATCGTTCTGTTTGGTGAGTTGAACCTTTATCAGCTTACCTCCTTCAACTTTATATTCGGCCCTAAGCATACCTCTCACCTAACGTCAGAAATAAAGTATATTTAATGTATCCGCTAATAAACTTAAATGTTTAGTTTTTAACAGAAAAATTTTTGAACAAGTTTTGCACATAAAACTAGAAAATTGTATGGTCTAAAGCTGGCTCGAAGATATCGACGCTAGGAGGAGAATGGTTTGTTAGAGATATCAGAGAGAACTAAAAATTTAGGGACGGAGAACGCCTTTGTCGTCTTAAAGGAGGTTAATGAACTTATTCGGAAAGGTAAGAGCATAATGAACTTCTGTATTGGTCAGCCGGACTTTGATACGCCAGACTACATTAAAGAGGGTGCGATTAAGGCTATAAGGGAGGGTAAAACTGGCTATACGCCCTCGCCCGGTATACCAGAGCTTAGAGAGGCTGTTGCAGAATATTTCTCTGAGACTAGAGGTATCGATGTTAAGCCGGAGTGGGTTGTAGTTGCTTGTGGGGCAAAGCCATTTATAGGCTATACAATTCTCTCGGTTACTGATTATGGTATGGGACAGAAAGTTGTTTATCCCAACCCTGGCTTCCCAATTTATGAATCGCTGATAAGGGCATATGGTGCCGTTCCTGTTCCAATACCGCTGCGTGAGAGTAAGGGCTTTAGTATAGACGTTGACTACTTGGAGAAGTTGATTGACAATAAAACCAGGCTTTTAATATTGAATTCGCCCCATAATCCAACTGGCAGCGTTTTAGATAAGGAGACTCTTGAGCAAATAGCTGACATAGTTAAGCGGTATGATAATTTATGGGTGTTCTCAGATGAGGTCTACTCCAGAATGGTTTATGATGGAGAGTTTATTAGCATAGCCTCGATAGATGGTATGCTCGAAAGAACAATAATCGTTGATGGTGTTTCAAAGACCTATGCTATGACTGGCTGGAGGATAGGCTTTGCCGCAAACCCGCTGCTCGCCGAGCACTTATCTCGCTGGGTGACAAACACAGAGTCATGCGCACCCCACCCAAATCAGTATGCTGCTCTAACGGCTTTAACAGGACCGCAGGATGATACGCGAAGAATGGTTGAGACCTTTAGAAGGAGAAGGGATATAATCGTTGATGGATTAAATTCGATTGAGGGGATTAAGTGCCTCAAGCCTAGGGGGGCCTTTTATGTTTGGCCGAATGTTACGGAGGCTTGCAGGATTGTTGGCGCCAAGGACTCGGAGGAATTTAGGACGCGTCTGCTTTATGATGCTGGTGTAGCGGTTCTATCGGATATTCATTTTGGGCATAAAAATGTAGGTGAGGGAGAGCACCTAAGATTTTCATATGCCGCTTCCGAAGAGACCATTAGAGAGGGGCTGAGGAGAATAAAGGCGTTTATAGAGGAGAATAGGGTTTAGGGGAATACTTTCACCACTTTCTCTCCGATATTCTCTTCTGGAGAATGCTAATTCCCAATCCTAGGAAGCACCCTAGAAGAACAATTATTGTTGCTGGGAAGCCCCCTTCAAATTCAAGCTTTAGGTTAAAGGCTAGAATCTCAAAAATGAAGAGGGCAGCGCTTATAGATGCCGCTATTAGAAGACCCGTTTTTCGGCCATATCTGTTTGCTGCCTGTGTTGAGAGAAGACCGGAGAGGAAAATATCACCTAAACCTAAACTCATCATGTATCCTACTGATGGGAACGTTGGGAGGATTATGGCTACTGGTAGTCGTAGGGCAATCATCTTGAACGCAGCCTCAATCATATGGGTAGTTAAAAAGACTTGGATTACGTCCATCGCTGTTAGTAGCGCGGCGAAGAGGATTGCCACCCTCCATGAGAAAAGAGCATTTAGATATGTGATTATCATTATAGCGAAGAGTGCTGCAAATAAGCTCATAATGGCATTCGCAATATAGGCATCTTCTATTATGATGTAGACTGCTAGGTAGGTTATTATGAAGGCTACTGGTGGAATGACGGCTAAAAGTATCTTCTCTAGGAGCAGATATACGAATATCAGTAGCATGTATGAGTAGGCTGCTACGAAGATTATTTGTATCGCGTAGCTTGGCATTAAAACTGTTAGGGAGACCATGGCACCCACAGAAGCGACCATGAGGAATATTTCATGGCCACCGAGCTTCCTATCCCCCAAAATTCCCCTCACTCTTCTTCCAATCTTCTCGTTAAGTAGGAGGGATAGCGCGACTATTAGGAAGAGGGATAGTGGCAGCAAAATATCTATTTTCACTTCCTCACTTCCTCAATTTAATGTGGCTCATAGGGTCATTAATCACTCTAGGTATCCAATCGATTAAATCTGTGGCAATCATATGATATCCCTTCTCCGCGCATACGAAGTCTCCAGCGGCGCCATTAATGAATGCTCCAGCCACAGCAGCCTCAAATGCGTCTACGCCCTGAGCTAGTAGCGCGGCGACTATTCCGGATAGAACATCTCCAGTTCCGCCAACTGTCATTCCCGGGTTTCCAGTAAAATTGAATTTAACCCTAAGCCCATCCGATATTATGTCGGTGTGCGCTTTTAGGAGTATAACTGCGCTAAGATTCTCAGCCGTTCTCCTAACATGCTCCGCCCTCTCCTCTAAATCATCCGGTGGCCTTTCGCCGGATAGAATCATGTATTCGCCTAGATGGGGTGTTAGAACTGCTTGGGTCTTTAGCCTACGCTTAGAGTTGGCAAATGCCTTTAATCCGTCGGCATCTAGTAGTATTGGGAGTTTTCGCTCCTCAGCAGCTCTTATCACCTCATTAACAGCCTCCTCTGTCTCTTTGTGTAGGCCTAGGCCCGGTCCTATGGCGACAGCTGTAGCCCTATCCATATAGCTCCTAATTATTGACATGTTTCGCATGCTAAGGTGGTCTCCTTCAAGCTTGAGCGTTATAAGGTCTGGTGATATAGATGATATGGTGTATGCGGTCTCACGTGGGGCAGCAATATAAACTAGGTCTACGCCTGTTCTTAGGGCCGCTAGGGCCGTTAATGTGGGTGCTCCACTAAATGTTTCGCTACCGCCAACTATTAGTAGCCTACCAAAGTCGCCTTTATGGGCTTCTGGCGGCCTAGGCTTAACAACAATCATGACGTCTCCTGGACCTGCAAATCTCTCGATTTCCTCAGGGATTCCAATCTGCTTAACAATTAATTCGCCAACATACTCCTTAGCCTTTAATAGTCCCGGCTTGGGCTTATGAAAAGTCACCGTTAAATTTGCCTTCACAGCCTCAGTTAGGACCATGCCGGTATCCGAGTCTATTCCGCTTGGAACATCAACGGCGACCTTGAAGGCACTAGACTCGTTGATTTTTCTTATCATCTGGGCGATTGGTGGGCGTGGAGGGGACTTCAAACCAATCCCTAAGAGCGCGTCTATGATAACGTCTGCTTTGATGTCCGGTATGAGTGATGAATCATGAGTCTCACGGAGGACTAGGGATTTACGCAGCGATTTTAAAGCCTCCCAATTTCTTCTAGCTTCCTCATTAGTTATGTCGGATGGTCTCCCAGCAAGTATCACCTCAACCCTAAAGCCTATACAAACTAGATGTCTTGCTGCAACGAATCCATCGCCTCCATTGCCGCCTAAACCGCAGAATACCGTAACTTTTGTATCTTGGGGTTTAAAGCGCGATGCGATCTCGGTTGCAACAGCTCTTCCGGCATTCTCCATCAGTTGCAGCCTGGATATGCCGAAGTATTCTGCGTTTACATCTAGGGCGCGCATCTCCCTAGTTGTTATAATCCTCTCAGCCATTAAACCCACCCTTTTTCGTCAATGGAATTTAAGAAGATTTTTAAGCATTTAAATTATATTAGGTATTGAGGGATAGGAATGCCAATAGCATTCGTATTAATAAACACGGAGATAGGTTCAGAAGGGGAAGTTTTAAATGAGCTTAAGAAGGTTGAGGGCGTCGAGGAGGCATATAGCGTTTATGGGGTTTATGATATAGTGGCTAAGGTTAGGGCTGAATCGATGGAGAAGCTTAAGGATATAGTTACATGGCGAATACGCAGATTAAATAAGGTTAGGTCAACTCTCACCATGATTGTTATTGAGGAGATGAAGAGAGAATAGCCAGCTGCTTCAGCCCACCCAATCCATTAATGTCCTTAGGATTTTTGATAGGGATAAAAGTGCCTCCATTTTTTATTTAAGGCTTGTTGATACCTCCCTATCTCCTGGAGAGCCTCTCCCTCTCTTCCTAAACCTCCTCCATGCTAACCTTTACTCTTCCGCCGACGACCTCTCCTACTAGAAGTTGACCACTTCTTATTGGCAGCCATGTCTCCTCGGCATTCGTCTTCTCTGATGCCACAATGAGCTTATTTGCACTAGTAACGTAAACCATCTGCATCGCTGGCTGATCCCCATAGCATAGTGATTTTGTCCGTCCGTCTCTTTCCTCATCATACTTGCAGTATGCATAGAGTTTATTTCCATCGCTGAATATCATGTTTAAGCCTATGTACGGCCTATCTCTATCTAGATATTTCCTATGGTTCTCAAGCCAAACTTTATGGAGGGTTTCTTGAAATTCTATTAGGGCTTCTTTGAGGCTCTTCCCCTCAAATATCCCCTTTATTATATGCCAGAAGTAGACTTCGCTGTCATTTAAGCCCCTAATCTTATTCCGCCAATCTCCAAGCAGGCTTGCCATCTCATCTGGTAGCATTATGACACCATTATGTGCAAAGACGTAATTTCCATATCCAAAGGGCTGGGAGTTCTCAACAGAAATTAGCATGCTTCTAGGCAGACCCCTCGGGTTACTAGCCCTCCGAATATGAGCAACAATAATGTTAGACCTCAAAGATTCAACAACAGACTTGAAAAACTCAAACTCCTCATACACGGGCCTCTCGCTCTTAACCAACCTAAGCATACCACTCTCATAAAAGCCCAAACCCCAACCATCACTCTGCAACCTCGCCGGATTAACCCTACTCTGCACATAAAGTGAACATGGATCACTAAGAAGGTATCCGCCAACCACAGATGGATTGAGCGAGAGTATGCCAAGCAGCCGACACATGAAGCATCAAACCCAAACTATTAATCCGCAATAAACCCATAATTAAAAATTTCCACAATGAAAAATAGAATTTTGGTGGGCCCGGCCGGACTTGAACCGGCGACCAACAGGTTATGAGCCTGCCGCTCTAACCTAGCTGAGCTACGGGCCCCGCGCACCAACCAAAAATAAATAATTGTTAAGAACTTACTTAAGATTTTTTCTTTTTTAAATCTATCATGAAACCTTAAAAGCGCGCTTAAACTTTAAATATCTCGAGAATTATTTCAAGAGAATGGTGGCGCCGCCAGAAAGTATGCGCATGAGCCGCCGTTCACGCACTCAGGCGGTGCGTGGACGAGAGCTCAGTTCGGTAGAGCAGCGGGCTCTAAAGGGGCTGAAAACCCCTTTAGAGGCTGAGGCTGTTAACCCGTTGGTCGACGGTTCGAGTCCGTCCGGCGGCGCCACAGCCAAACCAGCGACACTCCTACTTCCTTTTCCGGAAAAATATGAGTCCGTCTCGCTGAAAGACGTATTCAAAGCCAGCTTCTATTAATTCCTTCGCCTCTTTAGGCGTCTTTGC